>NZ_CEEDOX010000018.1:0-117327 GCF_979256535.1 Methylobacterium sp. AC690
GCTCGTCAGGCTCATAACCTGAAGGTCACAGGTTCAAATCCTGTCCCCGCAACCAAACCCAAACGCCGAGAGGCCCGTCGCGCAACACACGCGACGGGCCTCTCGGCGTTCTAGGCTTGCGCCAAGCCCAGGATCGCACGGGCTTCCGCCGGCGTGGCGATCCCGCGGCCGTGCCGCCGCACCGTCTCCGCCGCCAGGGCGACGAGTTCGGCATTTCCGCTGGCGAGGCGTTCCCGGGTGATCCGGATGTTGTCCTCGAGGCCGGTTCGTACCGCCTGCGCTCCCCGGGCGAGTGCCCAATCCATCACCTCCGCTTGGTGCCGCCCGATCCCGGCCGCCGTCCAGGTCGCCCGGGGCAGGATGCGGCGCATCTCGCCCAGCATGAGGTCGAGGAGGTGCGGGTCCGCCGGCATGGCGTTCTTCACCCCCATGACGAACTGCACGTGGGGCCGGTCATCGATCAGCCCGGCCTCCACGAGGTGCAGGGCGCCGTGGAGATGCGACAGGTCGAAGATCTCGATTTCGGGGCGCACGCCGAACTGCTTCATCTGACCCGCGAGGTCCGTCACCAGGGTCGCGTGGTTCTCGTAGACGATGGTCGGGAAGTTCACCGACCCCGTGGACAGCGAGGCCATGTCGGGACGATGCTGCAGGGATAGGCCTCGGCTCGCGGGGTCGCGCCCGCGTCCGCCGGTGGAGAACTGAACCACCATGCCGGGGCAGTGCCGGCGCAAGCCCGCTTGGACGGCGGCAAAGCGATCGGGATCCGAGGACGGGGTCTCGTCGTCGTTGCGCACGTGGATATGGGCGAGGGTGGCCCCGGCCTCGTAGGCGGCCTGCGTCGAGGCGATCTGCTCGGCCACCGTGACCGGCAGCGCCGGATTGTCGGATTTGCGGGGCACCGAGCCGGTGATCGCGACGGCGATGACGACGGGCTCGTTCATGAGACTTCCTCCTGTGCGGATACGGCGATGGACACCCCTCCCCGCCCGGCATGGCCCGCATTGGCCGCGACCGCAAGCGCGGCGCCCCGGGCGCGACAGGACCCTTTCCGGGCCCGCCCACCCGCCTTAAGACTGGCGCCCATGAACGACACGATCCTGATCCTGAACGGCCCGAACCTCAATCTGCTCGGCCAGCGCGAGCCCCACATCTACGGGCACGCGACGCTGGCGGACGTGGAAGCCCGGTGCCGGACCCTGGCCGCGGACTTCGGTCTCGCCGTCGCCTTTCACCAGAGCAATGCCGAGCACCAGCTCATCGACTGGATCCAGGCCTATCGGGTGGGCTCGGCCGGGATCGTAATCAATCCGGGCGCCTACACGCACACCTCGATCGCCATCCTCGATGCCCTGAACGCCTGCGAGGTGCCGATCATCGAGTGCCACATCTCGAACGTGCATCGGCGCGAGGCTTTCCGCCAACATTCCTACGTCTCGCTCGCCGCGACCGCCGTGATGGCGGGCTTCGGCACACACGGCTACGAACTCGCCGTCCGGCACATCGCCCACCTGCGCGTCGCCTCCGAGACCTCGGGCGGGCTGACTTAGACGGCCCTGGTCCGCAGCCGGGCCAGGCTGTTCCAGGCCGGCGCCAGGACGAAGCTCGTCACCGGGATCAGGGCTGCGCCGATCACGAGACCGACGAGGCCGGAGCCCGCCGCGGTGACGAGCCATTCGACCGTTCCGGCGAGAGGACCAGCGACGCCCGCCGCCCCGGCCGCCCCGGCGTGGATGGCGTGGCCGATCTGGGGCAGGCCGTAGCCCTCGAGGCCGTGCACCAGGATGCCGCCGCCGACCCAGATCATCGCCGCTGTGCCGACGATGGCCAGGATCTTGAGAAAGCCCGGCATGCCCTTGACCAGGGCGCGGCCGACGCCGCGCACGAGACTGCCGAAGGCCGAGCGCGACCCGTTGGCGGCCATCGCGACCCCGGCATCGTCCGCCTTCACGATCAGGGCGACGCCGCCATAGACCGCGATCGTGATCCCCACTGCGACGACGGCCAGGACCGTCGACTTCATCCAGAGGGAGCCCTCGGGCAGGGCCGCGAGGGTGATCGCCATGATCTCGGCGGAGAGGATGAAGTCCGTCTTGATCGCGCTCGAGACCTTCCGGTCCTCCAGGGCCCGGGCGTCGCCGGCGGCCTCGTCGCGCTTCGCCTCGTGGGCATGGGCCTGATGCGGGAACAGGGCCTCGTAGACCTTCTCGGTGCCCTCGTAGGAGAGATAGGCGCCGCCGAGCATCAGCAGGGGCGTGATCGCCCAGGGCGCGAAGGCGCCGAGCGCCAGGGCGGCGGGCAGCAGGAACAGCAGCTTGTTGCGCAGGGACCCCAGGGCGATGCGGCCGACGATGGGCAACTCGCGCTCGGCGGCGAAGCCCACCACGTAGCGGGGCGTCACGGCGGCATCGTCGATGACGACGCCGGCCGCCTTCACGCCGGCGCGGCCTGCCTGGGCCGCGACATCGTCGAGGGAGGCCGCCGCCACCTTGGCGAGGCCCGCGACGTCATCCAGAAGCGCGATCAGTCCGATGCTCACGGGAACCCCTGCCTGCCGGGCCGCAGCCCTGCGCGCGGAATGTCGCGGCGAGCTTGGCCTTTACAGGAGACGAACGAGGCGGCGATTTGATCCCGGAGCCGTGCCGATGACCGTCGGGACTTGGCGTCCCGCTCGGTCATCGGCCCTGGCGTCGCCCCTAGAACGGGATGTCGTCGTCGAGGTCGAAGTTCGGCTTGGAACCGCCGCCGCCACCGCCGCCGCCGCCCGAAGAGGGCCGGCGCTCGCCGCCGCCCGAGGCGCGGCCGCCGCCGTATTCCCCGCCGCGGTCGCCGCCGCGTCCGCCGCCACCGCCACCGCCGCCGAAATCGCCGCCACGGCTGATCTGGCCGCCACTCTCCTCGTCCATGCCCATCTCACCGCCGCCGCTGCGGCCGTCGAGAAGAGTCAGCTCGCCACGGAAGCGCTGGAGCACCACCTCGGTGGTGTACTTCTCGGCGCCGGACTGGTCCGCCCATTTGCGGGTCTGTAGCTGGCCCTCGATGTAGACCTTCGAGCCCTTGCGCAGGTACTGCTCCGCCACGCGGGCGAGATTCTCGTTGTAGATCACCACCGAGTGCCACTCGGTCTTCTCCTTGCGCTCGCCCGACATCTTGTCCTTCCAGGACTCCGATGTGGCGATGCGCAGGTTGACCACGGGATCACCGGAGGCGAGGCGCCGTGTCTCGGGGTCGCGCCCGAGATTGCCCACCAGGATCACCTTGTTCACGCTGCCGGCCATGCCGCTCTCTCCTACCGATCGATCTCACTGCGCGCTGCGGCCCCGAACCACCGGGACGCCGCCCTGTCATGGGCCTCTCGGCCCCCGGCGGCAATCGCGATCGGCGGGATGTCCCCGTGACTCTCAGGGAGTCGAGGCGCCTGTATGTTCTATCTTTGTTCTACCATTTCGGCAAGGCACCCCTGGGGGAAGCGCCCTGCCGTCCGCTCAGCGGATCCGGACGATGAGCTTGCCGAAATTCCGGCCCTGGAGCAGGCCCGCGAAGGCGTCCGGGGCCTTCTCGAGACCGTCGACGATGTCTTCCCGATGGACCACGAGGCCCTCGCGCAGCCAAGCCCCCACGTCCTGCAGGAACGCGGATTCCTGCGCGGCGAAGTCCCAGACGATGAAGCCCTGGACGTGCAGGCGCTTCGACAGGATCGCGCGCATCAGCACCGGCACCCGGTCGGGACCGGGCGGCAGCTCGGTGGCGTTGTAGCCGGAGACGAGGCCGCAGACCGGGATACGGGCGAAGTTGTTCAGGAGCGGCAGCACCGCGTCGAAGACCGCGCCGCCGACATTCTCGAAATAGACGTCGATCCCGTCGGGGCAGGCGGCGGCCAGCGCATCCGGGAAATCCTCGGCGCGGTGGTCGACGGCCGCGTCGAAGCCGAGGGTGTCACGCAGGAAGGCGCATTTCTCGGGGCCGCCTGCGATGCCCACCGCCCGGGCGCCTTTGCGCTTGGCGATCTGTCCGACGAGGGAGCCCACCGGTCCGGTCGCGGCGGCCACCACCACGGTCTCCCCGGCCTTGGGCTGCCCGATGTTGAGGAGGCCCGTATAGGCCGTCATGCCGGGCATGCCGAGGATGCCGAGGGCGGTGGTGACCGGGGCGGCCTCGGGATCGAGGCGGCGCAGGCCGCGCCCGTCGGAGACGGCGAAGTCCTGCCAGCCGCCGAAGCCCACCACCGTCTCCCCGACACGGTAGTCGGGATGCTGGGACTCGATCACCTCCGCCACGGTGGCGCCCACCATGGTGTCGCCGATCGCCACCGGCTCGGCGTAGGATTTCGCCGCGCTCATGCGTCCGCGCATGTAGGGATCGAGGGAGAGATAGTGGTTGGCGAGCAGCACCTCGCCCGCCTTCGCCACCGGCATCCGCGCCTCTTCGAGCCGGAAATGCGAGGCGTTCGGCTCACCGTGCGGACGGGCGGCGAGGACGATGCGGCGGTTCACGTTGGTCATGCGGGGCCTCCGGGGGGTTCGCGAAGCGTTTCGCGATGGGCGACGGGTGCGTGGCGGCCGCGCCCGGTCGGGAGATCCCCCGACAGATGGGACGGAAGCGGCCGATGACAATTCCGCGCGGGTCGGGCGACGGGTCCGGGGTGCCCTCCCCGCGTTGTCCCGGGACGGGGACCGGCACGGGAGAGGTCAGGATGGCACGCGGATGGCGGATGATCGGGGCGATGCTGCTCGGCGTCACGGCGGCCCAGGCGGCCGAGAACCCGCTGGCGCACGACCGCTGGAGGTCGCGGGTGCTGGTGATCTCCGCGCCCGAGGCCGGCGATCCGCGCGTCACGGCCCAGCGCGGCGAGTTGGAGAACGCCCGCGCCGGCATGAAGGAGCGCGATCTCGTCATCCGCGAGGCCTTCGGCGACACGCCTGAGGCACGGCGCCTGCGCGCGGCCCTCGGACTGCCGGGACACGGCTTTCGCGTGGTGCTGGTGGGCAAGGACGGCGAGGCCAAGCGCACCGAGACGGCGCCGATTCGGGCCGACGCGCTGTTCGAGACCATCGACGCGATGCCAATGCGCCGGGACGAGCGCCGCCGCTGAGGCACGGACGGGCAGCCGACGAAAAAAGGGGCCGCTTGCGGCGGCCCCTCCGAGAACCCGATCGCGAATCAGATCGGGCGATCCGATCAGTAGCAGCGCTCGACCAGCACCCGGCGGTAGCCGTAGGGCGTCCAGCGCACGCGCGGGACCGTGTAGCAGCCGCCGCCGTAACCGTAATCGTAGGCGCCGTAACCGACCGGGGCGTAGCCGTAGCCGTAACCCGGGCCGTAGCCACCGTAGAGGCCACCCGCTGCCAGCCCGAGGCCGACGCCGAGACCCAATCCGCCGAGGCCGTAGCCGTAGCCGCGACCGTAGCCGCGACCGTAATAGCCGCCGCGGTAGCCACCGAACCCACCGCGGTAGCCGCCGAAGCCGCCGCGATAGCCACCGAAGCCGGCATTGCGGAAGCCGCCGCCGCCGAAGCCGCCCCGGAATCCACCGAATCCGCCCCGGAAGCCACCGCCACCGAAGCCGCCGCCGTGGAACCCACCACCGTGGAAGCCACCGCCGCCGAAACCGCCGCGCGCCTCCGCCGTGGCGGGAATCATCGCGAGCGCGCCGATCATGGCCGCCGAGGCCAGAACAACTCGTTTCATCACATCGTCTCCGAAAGAAGCCGAAACGTCCCCTTGGACGCTCAAACGCCGTGGCACCCGGAAGGGTTCATGCGCGTTTTGCCTCTCCCGTCATCGTGAAGCCCGCAACGTCCACGTCAAGGGTTCTGGGTCCTGGTCAAGCGCGCGACGTCCGGCCCCGGTGACCGCCCTTGAAATCGCCCGGGGTTTCGGGCGAGGAAGCGTGGCCGGCCGCTTCGATCCTCCGGCGGGCGCGGTCGGGGACGATGCGGGTGACCATGGTGCAGGATGTCGTGCGGGCTCGCCTTCGGATGAGCCGCTTCCCGGTCCCCGCCCTGCTGCGCGCCGCCCTGGTGCGCGCCACCTTGCTGAGCGCCGCCTGCCTCGGTTTCGCCCTCGGCGGTCCGGCGCTGGCCGCGCCGGCGGCTGCCCCGGCCCCGGCCCCGACCTCGGCCCCTTGCCGGGCCGTCCAGGCGGAGGGCGAGGCCTACACCGTCTGCACGGTCGACCTGCGCCGCGAGCGGGTGCGGCTGTTCTGGCTCGGAGCCGACGGCCTGCCCTATTCCTCGCTCTCGACCCTGGCCGAGAAGCAGGGGGCCGGCCTACGCTTCGCGATGAATGCCGGCATGTACGACAAGGGCCAAGCCCCGGTCGGGCTCTACATCGAGGACGGGCGCGAGCTGAAGGGCGTCTCCACCGCCAACGGACCGGGCAACTTTCACCTGAAGCCGAACGGCATCTTCTGGGTCAAGGGCGAGCGCGCCGGCGTGATGGAGACGGGCCGTTACCTGCGCAGCGCTCCGAAGCCGGATTTCGCCACGCAGTCGGGGCCGATGCTCGTCGTGGACGGGCATATCCACCCCAAGATCTCCGCCGACGGCCCGAGTCAGAAGATCCGCAACGGGGTCGGGGTCCGCGACGACGGTCGCACCGCCGTCTTCGCGATCTCCGAGCGCCCGGTGAGCTTCGGCGCCTTCGCGCGGCTGTTCAAGGACACCCTCGGCTGCCGCAACGCGCTCTTCCTCGACGGAAGCGTGTCGAGTCTCTACGCCCCGTCGATGAACCGTTCGGACCTCAGCCGCCCCCTCGGCCCGATGGTCGGGGCGGTGGCGCGCTGAGGACCGCCTCAGGCATCGTCCTCGCGGCCGAAGACTTCGCCCTCCTCCGCCAGCCGCGCATCGGCCTCGTCGCTCCGGAGGATCTGCAGGGCGCGATACTGCTGCAGCAGGCCGCGCAGGCGGATGTTGGCCTCGGTGCAGTCGGCGGGGTCCGGGCTGTCCGCCCCGCAGCCCGCGATGGTCTCGGCAGTCTGCCGGTCCACGGCGGCCCGGTCGGCCGCGCTCAAGCCTTCGAGGTCGCCGAGGCCGAGTTCCAGCGCGATCAACTCGGCGATCTCGTGCCGCTTCTCCTCGATCTCGGACATGGTCCCTCCGGCTCCGTTTGCCCCGTCTACAGAACGGTCAGCGTCGCCAGGTCGATCCAGGCCTCTTGTTCGTCGCCGTCGACGTCGCCGTCGACGAACCAACGGCAGAGCGCCCGGTCCCCCTCCAGGGCCACCACCGTCATGGTGGCCTCGTTGTCGTCGGATGCGACGTAGTCGCCGACCTTGATCGCCACGGAATTCCTCTTTGCCTCGTTCTGGGTTGATCTCACGTGCGCTCCGCGCGCGTCCTGATGTCGGCCGCGCTCCGCACAGGCTCTCCGTCTCGCGCGCGCTTCGCGCACGTTCTTGGTCTCACGCGCGCTTCGCCGGTCTCCGTCTCATGCGCGCTTCGCGCGCTTGCCCGGTCTCAGTCTCACGCGCGCTTCGCGCGCTTGCCGAACGCCACGGACAGGCGGGCGCGCACGCCCTCCGGGATCTCCGTGCGGGACTCGATGCGGACGGACGGCATCTCGGCCCCGATGGTGCTGCCCGGGTCGAAGGCGAACTGCAGGTGGCGCAGGCCGAGTTCGAGCCGGGTGACGCCGTCCGACTGGGTCAGGTCCTCGCCGAAGACCTCGATCAGCGGCCCGTCCGGATCGCCCTTCTCGATCTGGATGATGAAGTAGCCCGCCGGCTCCTCCTCGTCGTCGGCCCCCGAGATCAGGGTGATGCCGTTCTCGATGTCGAGGCGGACCCGCTCCACCGCGAAGGTCGTGACGTCGTCGTCGTCGTCCATGGTGCGTGTGTCTCTTCCGGAATGCCCGCCGCAGCGGGGTGGTCGATGCAGAGCGGTCGGTGACCGGGCCCGCCGTGAGGCAGGCTCAGCGCTGTCCGTGCCGGGTGTCGATGAAGAGGTCCTTGAACTGGCGCGGCTGCGAGCGCCAGTACTGCCGGGGGGCGCGCACCTGAGCCCCGAGCTCGGCGGCCGCGTGCCAGGGCCAGCGCGGATTGTAGAGCAGGGCCCGCGCCAGGGAGACCGCGTCGGCCTGGCCCTGGGCCAGGATCGATTCCGCGTGGGCGGCCTCGGTGATGAGCCCGACCGCGATGGTGGTGAGGCCGGTCTCGGCCTTTATCCGCTCGGCGAACGGAACCTGGTAGCCGGCCGAGAGGGGAATCTGCTGGCGTGTGGAGAGGCCGCCGGTGGAGACGTGGATCGCGGCCGCGCCCCGGCGCTTCAGGGCGTGGGCGAGTTCCACCGTCTCCTCCAGGGTCCAGCCCGCGTCGACCCAGTCGGTGGCGGAGACCCGCATCCAGACCGGCTTGCCCGCCGGCACGGCCTCGCGCACCGCCTCGAAGCATTCGAGCGGGAAGCGCATCCGGTTGGCGAGCGTGCCGCCATACTGGTCGGTGCGCTGGTTGGAGAGCGGCGACAGGAACTGGTGCAGCAGGTAGCCGTGTGCCCCGTGCAGCTCGAAGCCGTCGATGCCCAGGCGCAAGGCCCGGCGCGCGGTGGCGACGAAGCCGTCGCGGATGCGCTTCAGCCCTTCCGAATCGAGGGCGTGGGGCGCCGCCTCACCCTCCCCGTGCGCCAGGGCCGAGGGCGCTTCCGTGCGCCAGCCGTCCGGCGCCTCGGGGTCGATCTGGGCACCGCCGTCCCAGGGGGCGCGGCTGGAGGCCTTGCGGCCCGCATGGTTGATCTGGATCGCGATCGGCACGGGGGCGTCGCCGCGTACCGCGTCCAGGACCCGGCCCAGCGCGCGCTCGGTCTCGTCGGAGTAGAGCCCGAGGTCGGTGGGCGAAATCCGCGCCTCCGGCGAGATCGCCGTCGCCTCCAGGGTGAGCAGCCCGGCCCCCGACATCGCCATCTGCCCGAGATGCATGAGGTGCCAGTCGCCGGCCTGGCCCGCATGGGCCGAGTACTGGCACATCGGCGCGACGATGATCCGGTTCTCGAGGGTGAGATTGTCGAGGCGCAGGGGCTCGAACAGGCGGGCGGTCATGCGGGGCTCCGGCTTGGCTGCATCCCAGCATAGGTGGCGCGTCGGCGCGCGCTTGGCTACCCGTCTCCCGCCAACCCGTCCTTTGCGATCTGTCCTCGGCGACTCGTCCGCGGCGACGCGTGCCCAGCGACTCGTGCCCGGCCTCCCGTTTCTGCCTAGCCCGCGCCGATCCCCCGGTTCTTCAGGCTGACGCCGATCTCGTCGAGGACACCGGCATCGTCGATGGTCGGCGGGGTGGTCCAGGGCTCGCCGTCGGCGATGCGCTTCATGGTTCCGCGCAGGATCTTGCCCGAGCGGGTCTTCGGAAGCCGCTGCACGGTCAAGGCCAGCTTGAAGGCCGCCACGGGGCCGATCTGCTCGCGGACCAGGGCCACGAGCTCGCCCTCGATCGCTTGGGTCGGGCGATCCACCCCCGATTTCAGCACGACGAAGCCGCAGGGCTGCTCGCCCTTCAGGGCGTCGCGAATGCCGATCACCGCGCATTCGGCCACGTCGGGATGGCTCGCCAGCACCGCCTCCATGCCGCCGGTGGAGAGCCGGTGCCCGGCGACGTTGATGATGTCGTCGGTGCGGCCGAGCACGGTGACGTAGCCGTCGGTATCGACGATGCCGGCATCCGAGGTGTCGTACCAGCCCGGGAAGGTGGCGAGGTAGCTCGACCGGAAGCGTTCCTCCGAGCCCCAGAGCGTGGGCAGGCAGCCGGGCGGCAGGGGCAGCTTCAACGCGATGGTGCCCATCGTGCCCGCGGGCACCGGCTTGCCGGCCTCGTCCAGCACCGCGAGGTCGTAGCCCGGCATCGGCACGCAGGCGCTGCCGTGCTTGACCGGGAGCTGGCCGAGACCGACGGGATTGCCCGCGATGGCCCAGCCGGTCTCGGTCTGCCACCAGTGGTCGATCACGGGACGCCCGAGGGCCCGCTCCGCCCAGGCCACCGAATCGGGGTCGGCCCGCTCGCCGGCCAGGAACAGGGAGCGGAAGCCCGACAGGTCGTAGGTGCCGACCCGCTCGGCGCGCGGATCCTCCTTCTTGATCGCCCGCAGGGCCGTCGGCGCCGTGAACAGGCAGGCGGCGCCGTACTCGGCGACCACCCGCCAGAGGGCGCCGGCATCGGGCGTGCCCACCGGCTTGCCCTCGTAGAGCACCGTGGTGCAGCCGTGCAGGAGGGGCGCGTAGACGATGTAGGAATGGCCCACCACCCAGCCGATGTCGGAGGCGCAGAAGTAGGTCTCCCCCGGCGCCACGTCGTAGAGGTTGGGCATCGACCAGGTCAGCGCGACGCAGTAGCCGCCGGTATCCCGCACCACGCCCTTGGGCTTTCCCGTCGTGCCGGAGGTGTAGAGGATGTAGAGCGGGTCGGTGGCCGCGACGTCCACGCAGGCCGCCCGCCGGTCCCCGGCCTCCGCCCGCGCCACCGTCTCGGCCCAATCGTGGTCGCGCCCCGGCACGAGGTCGGCCGCCGCCTGCGGGCGCTGCAGGATCAGGCAGGCGGTCGGCTTGTGCGACGAGGCGGCGATGGCGGCGTCGAGGAGCGGCTTGTAGGCGACGACGCGGCTCGGCTCGAGGCCGCAGGAGGCGGCGAGGATCACCTTGGGCGCGGCATCCTCGATACGGATCGCGAGTTCGTTGGCGGCGAAGCCACCGAACACCACCGAATGGACCGCGCCCAGGCGGGCGCAGGCGAGCATCCCGAACAGGGCCTCGGGCACCATCGGCATGTAGATGACGACGCGGTCGCCCCGGCCGACCCCGAGGTCGCGCAGCACCCCGGCGAGCACCGCCACCGCGCCGTGCAACGCGGCGTAGGTGATGCGCCGCTTCGTGCCGGTGACGGGCGAATCGTACAGGATCGCGGCCTGGTCGCCGCGACCGCCCGCGACGTGCCGGTCCACGGCGTTGTGGCAGGCGTTCAGGGTGGCGTCGGGAAACCAGCGGCCATAGGCGCCGGCCGCCCCGTCGAAGGCGCGGGTGGGCGGGCTGGACCAGTCGATCGCCCGGGCCGCGTCCAACCAGAACGCCTCCGGATCGCGCAGGGACGCCGCATGGGCCTCGGCATAGCGGCCGGGCAATGGATTCGGGGCGTGGGGCGTAGCGTCCATGGCGTATCCTGCGCAACCGGTCGTGCTGCCGGTTTCTCCGCACTCTAGCGGAATTTGCGGCGTCGGACTGCTGCGCCATCCGGCCGAACAGCGTGAACCGCAGACTTTTGCGCCCGCCCTCCGTGCTACGTAGCCGGCGGAAACCAAAACCGCCGCCCTGGGGACCAGGGGCGCGAGGATGCTGAAACCAAAACCGCCGCCCTGGGGACCAGGGGCGGCGGCGAACATTCGAGAGACGATGAGGTGGGGCCGGAGCAGCCGCTAATGCAGCTGGTCGGATCCGCTTCGCAGGCGGTTCATCTCGTCCTTGAGGTGGAGCTTGCGTCTCTTGAGTTCTGCGATTCGCAGATCGTTCGCCGAGGGTCGGAGGGTGGCGTCGTGGATTTCCTGCTCGAGGGCTTCGTGCTTCCGGGCGAGCTGGGTCAGGTGCGTCTGCAGTGACATGAGCTGTGTCTCCTGTCTCGTTTCGACGCGGCCAGACTGACATATGATCAGCCGGCTGTCGAAGCCTATCGACGGCTAGGCTTGACGGATGTTTGTGCAGGCGGATGGTTGTGCAGGAGGCGCGGCGGGTTCTTGCCCAGGCCGAGCGGCTGTCGCATGGTCTGCCGCGAAAGCGTCCCGGGACATCAGGTGCGATGGCGGTCCAGTTCGATAACGATGCGTCGGTGGAACCCGCCGACGAGTTGGCGCGGCTGAAGCAGGAGCACCGCGACCTCGACGGCGCGATCGATGCCCTCGAGGTCGGGGTGGTGGCCGACCAGCTGCAGATCCAGCGCCTGAAAAAGCGCAAGCTCTCCCTGCGCGACCGGATCTCGTATCTCGAGGACCAGATCACCCCCGACATCATCGCCTGACCGGGCCTCCCGGCGGGCGGCGGCCCGTGCGGGACGCGCCTTGCGGGCGCGCCGTCGCTTTTGTATTCGGCGTTCCAGGGGCCGCCGCGCGTCGCACGGCCCGTCCACCACATGATCGCGAAGGGATCTGACGACCATGGCGGCAGCCTCCCCGGTCGCGATCATTATGGGCAGCCAGTCGGACTGGGCGACCATGCGGCATGCCGCCGAGACGCTGGATGCGCTCGGCGTCGCCCATGACGACCGCATCGTCTCGGCCCATCGCACGCCCGACCGCCTCGTCGCCTTCGCCAAGGGTGCCAAGGCGGAGGGATTCCAGGTGGTGATCGCGGGGGCCGGCGGCGCCGCTCACCTGCCGGGCATGACGGCGGCGATGACCCCCCTCCCCGTCCTCGGCGTGCCGGTGGAATCGAAGGCCCTGTCGGGACAGGACAGCCTGCTCTCCATCGTGCAGATGCCCGCCGGCATCCCGGTGGGCACCCTGGCGATCGGCCGGGCGGGCGCCGTCAACGCCGCCCTGCTCGCCGCCGCCATCCTCGCCCTCACCGATCCCGGCCTCGCCGCGCGGCTCGAAGCCTGGCGCGCCGCGCAGACCGCGAGCGTCGCCGAGACCCCGGTGACCGACCTGCCGTAAGTTCTCCTCCGCCGTGACCTGTAACGTGTCTTGAAAAGCGAATCGCCGTGACCGCCCTCCCCGACATCCGCCCCGGCGCGACCCTCGGCATCGTGGGCGGCGGCCAGCTCGGCCGCATGATCGCCCTCGCGGCCGCCACCTATGGCCTGCGGGTCCACGTCTTCGCCCCCGATGCCGACAGCCCGGCCTTCGACGTCTCGGCCGAGGCCACCATCGCGGCCTACGACGACGTCGCGGCCCTGGCGCGCTTCGCGGCGAGCGTCGACGTGGTCACCTACGAGTTCGAGAACATCCCGGCCCAGGCTGCCGAGGCCCTGGCCGCGAAGGCGCCGCTGCACCCGAACGCCGCGGCGCTCGCCACGACGCAGGACCGGCTGACCGAGAAGCGCTTCATCAACGAACTCGGCATCGAGACCGCGCCGTTCCGTGCGGTGGACACGGCCGAGGACCTTGCCCGGGCACTCTCGGAGATCGGCCGCCCGGCGGTGCTGAAGACCCGCCGCTTCGGCTACGACGGCAAGGGCCAGCGCATGATCCGGGCCGAGGGCGCGGTCGATCCCGCCGCGATCCTGGCCGAGTTCAACGGTGCGCCCTGCATCCTGGAGGGCTTCGTGCCCTTCGAGGCGGAGGTCTCGGTGGTCGCTGCCCGCGGGACCGACGGGGCCTTCGCGGCCTACGACCCCTGCGCCAACGAGCATCGCGACCACATTCTGGCCGTCACCCGCGTCCCCGCCCCCGGCATCGCGCCGCAGACCGAGGCGGCCGCCATCGGCATCGCCCGCCGCATCGCCGAGGCGCTCGACTATGTCGGCGTGCTCGCCGTCGAGATGTTCCTGGTGCCGCAAGGTGACGGGCCCGCCCGGGTCGTGGTCAACGAGATCGCCCCGCGGGTCCACAATTCCGGCCACTGGACCATCGAGGGCGCGACGACCTCGCAGTTCGCCCAGCACGTCCGGGCGGTCTGCGGCTGGCCGCTGGGCGATTCGGCCCGGGTCGGCGGCATGGCGGTGGAGATGCACAACCTGATCGGCGCCGACGTCGACGACTGGGCCGCGATCCTCGCCCGGCCGGGGGCGCAACTCCACCTCTACGGTAAGGGCGAGGCCCGGTCGGGCCGCAAGATGGGCCACGTCACCCAGCTCCTGCCGAGACCCTGAGACGCCTCCCGAACCGCCGCCCGAACCGCGGCGCGATTGTGACACCGACCCGGCAACCGACGGTCCCGCCGGCCGTTTCGGCGCGGCGGGTCGGGTGGGCCATACCTTCGCCACATCCGACCGCTTGAGCGGAACCCGTCGCCGACTTTAAGCGCGCATTCACCGCGATGCGGGATGGTGCCGGCGCAACCGGCCCCCTTCATGCGGGGACCGGCACGGGACGCAATCGAATCGGGGGCGGTGTCGCGCGCGACGCCGGGGGGAGCGAGGACCATGACGGTTTTGAAGCTGCGGGCATCGAAGGCGGGGCTGATCGGGGCCACGGCGCTCGTGGCGGCCGCGTTGGCCGGTTGCGAGACCTATGGCGGCGGTGCCACCGCGTCGCGCCAGTTCGCCGTGCTCGAATCCGACCAGACGGGCGCCACCACGGTCAACATCGCCTCGCTCACCGACGTGATCCAGCGCAATCCCAACGACGCGGCGGCCTACGTGACCCGCGGCGCCGCCTATGCCCGCGCCGGCCAGTTCAACGACGCCATCGGCGACTTCACCAAGGCGGTGCAGATCGACCCGAATTCAGCCTCGGCCTACAACAACCGCGCCCTGGCCAACCGCCAAATCGGCCGCAACGATGCCGCGCTGCAGGACTTCTCGAAGTCGATCTCGGCGGATCCGAACTACGCTCCGGCCTATATCGGCCGCGCCAACGTGCTGCGCGCCCAGGGTGACCTCGAGGGCGCCACCTCCGACCTCAACCAAGCGATCCGCCTGGCGCCGGAATCGGCCGAGGCCTACCACGCGCGCGGCCTCGTCCGTCAGAAGCAGGGCCAGAACACCCAGGCCATCGCGGATTTCGACGCCGCCATCGACCGGAACCCCTTCGTGGCGGCGCCCTACGCGGCCCGCGGCCAGAGCCTGATCGCCACCAACCAGTACGACAAGGCGATCGAGGACTACAACGCGGCGCTCAACGTCAACAACAAGGACGCGACCTCCTGGGCCTATCGCGGCCTCGCCTACGAGAAGTCCAACCGCAAGAAGGAGGCGGTGGAGAGCTACCAGCGCGCCGCGCAGATCGAGCCCGGCAACGCGGTGGCCAAGCAGGGCCTCGGCCGCGTCCAGGGCGGCGTCGGCTCGCTGTTCAACTGACCGAGCCCGCGCGGGGGCTCGGCGTCGCCCCCGCATCCGTCGTGCCGCCGCCTGCTCAGTCCGGCGGCGGAACGGCCGTCAGCGCACGCAGCTGCGTCTCGAGCCCGGCCGCCAGGGCGTCGTAGTCGCGCAGGTGCACGCCGTCCGGCGGCACCGCCTGCGTGGTCAGGCCCGGTGGCCCGTCGCGCAGATCCGCGAAGGGGTCGAAGACCCGGCAGCCCTGCCGCGCGCAGAGCCCGCGCAGGATCGCCGTGTAGGCCGCCACCGCCGCCGGATCGCGCTCCGCCTCGGCGCCCGGCCCGATCGGCGGTACCGCCGCCACCAGCACCCGATCCGCATGCGCTCCCAGCCACGTGAGGAGGCGCGCCGTCGCCGCCGCGAACCCGCCCGCGGTGCGCGCCGACAGAGGGTCGGCCCGCCGCAGGATGTCGTTCGTGCCGACGAACAGCACTGCCACTCCGGCCCGGACGGGGACGCTCAAGCCGTCGATCTCGCCCGCGTAGCGACGGGCCGAGGTGCCGCCGATCCCGCCATTCACCACGTCGGCCCGGCCGGCCAGGGCGTTCCCGAGGAGCTCGGCGTGCGAGTTGCCCGCCAGGAACAGGAAGCCCGGCCGCGCCGTCGCCAGCGCCGCCCGGATCGCCGGCAGACGCGCGGCGAGGTGGGCATCGGCGATCTGGCGATTGCGCCGAACCGCGTCCTCAGTCCCGAGGATGCGTCCGGCCCCCGGCACTCCGTGTCCTAGCAGCCCGGCCCCCAGCAACAGAGCGCCGAGCGCTGCCGCTCCGAGGCCTCCGGCGAGCAGGCCGCGCCGGGGCCCGGATCGCGGGCGGGTGTCGTCGGAACCGCTCATCCGTTCTCCCGATGCCGGCCCCGGCATCCGGGGCGTCCGGCGTCAGCCCCGAAAGCCGACCGACGGGCAAGCCCGCTCAGGCGGCCTGGACGGTGGCGAGAAAGCCCGAAACCTCGGCGCTGAGCTGTTCGGACTGGCGCGCGAGGTCGGACGCGGCGGCCAGGACCTGGGCCGAGGCCGCTCCGGTCTCACCGGCGGCCTGGGTCACGCTGCCGATGCTGACGGTCACCGACTGCGTGCCCTGGGCGGCCTGGGTCACATTGCGGACGATCTCCTGGGTGGCCGCCCCCTGTTCCTCCATCGCCGCCGCGACGCCGATGGCGATGCTGCGCAGTTCGGCGATGGTCGCGCCGATGGTCCGGATCGACGTGACCGCCTGGCGGGTCTCGCCCTGGATCGTCGTGATCTGGTCCGAGATCGTCGCCGTGGCCCGAGCGGTCTGGGAGGCCAGCTCCTTGACCTCGCCCGCGACCACCGCGAATCCCCGGCCCGCTTCGCCGGCGCGGGCCGCCTCGATGGTGGCGTTCAGCGCCAGCAGGTTCGTCTGGGCCGCGATGCCCGAGATGAGCCCCACCACCGTGCCGATCCGCTCGGCCCCTTCGGCGAGGCCGAGGATGATCGTGTCGGTGGCGGCCGCGTTCTCGGAGGCCCGCTCCGCCATCGCGGCCGAGCGGGCGACCTGGGCGGCGATCTCACCGATCGACGAGGCCATCTCCTCGCTCGCGGCCGCCACCGTCTGGACATTGGCCGAAGTCTGCTCGGCGGCCGAGGCGACGCTGAGGGATTGCCCGGCTGTCTGGTCGGCGGTGCGGCTCATCGCCCGCGCCGTGGCCTCCATCTCGGTGGCGGCGGAGGACAGGCCGTGGGTCAGGCGCGAGACCTGCGCCTGGAACCCCCGCGTCGCGGCGTCCAGGATCTCGGCCCGGCGCATCTTCGCGGCACTCTCGATCGCGGCGGCGGCGTCGGCGTCGCGCTTGGCGATCATGGCGTCCTTGAAGACCTGGACCGCCCGGGCCATCGCGCCGATCTCGTCCCGGCGCTGCGCGCCCGCCACGTCGGTCGTGACGTCGCCGTCGGCCAGCTTGGCCATGGTGCCGGTCATGCCGCCGAGCGGGCGCACGACCAGGGCCAGCACGGTGTAGAGGCCGAAGCCGATGGCGGCGGTGGCCAGGGCGACGAGGGCCAGCAGCGCCAGGCGCGACTGGCCCGAATGGGTCTCGGCGCGGTCGAACTCGGTCTGCGCCTCCCGGACCTGCAGCGCGGTGAGCTTGCTCAGGACGGCGTTGGCCTCCTCCAGGCCCTTAACCAGAGCCGCGTGGGTCGCGTCGAAGTCGGGCGTGCCGCCGGAGGCGAGGCGGTGCAGGATGTCGGCCGCGATCGCGGCATTGTGGTCGATCCGACGCTGCATCTCGGCGGCGAGGCCCTTCTCCTCCGGGGTGAGGTAGGTCGCCAGGTAGGCCGACCACTGAGTCCCGAGACTGGTGAGGTCCGCCTCGATCTTCGCGCGGGCCTGGCCGGCCTCCCCTTGCCGGTTTCGCAGCGCGCGCGACGTCGCCAGCAGATCGTCATAGGCATCGCGGATCAGGCTGAACTGCCGCAGCGGGACGATGCGGTCGCCGAAGACGGTGTTGAAGCTCTGGTGATTCGCCGACAGGGCGAAATTGCCGATCCCCGAGGCGAGGAGCAGCAGAAAACCCATCACGCCAAGCAGCGTGACCAGGCGGCCTTTGATGGTGGTGAGCATGCGGTGATCTGCCGGAAAGACGGTCGGGTATCCGGTCCCCCGTCGGTTCGACGGACGGCTCCGGTTTCATGGACCAACCTTGTCTGCCGAAGTGATGAAGGCCGCTTTATTTCCGGATCGATAGCTTTGGCGTGCCCATAAACATTTTCGTGATGATCGTCCGGGCGGATTTCAGCATTCATTCGGAGTATTGCGTTGTGTTCTATCGATAACCTGGTGCGATCAATGTTCGATACGATGAAATTTCGTGTTCGGCAGTCCGTCGGTGCCGACGATCCATGGTTTGTCGAGCGGAGGACTTGGACATCGCAAGTCCAGAATAGAGGAACATGGAATCCGCAGTAGCCTGTACCGAGAGCGACAGATCCCGGCGTCAGCCGGGCTGCCCGACTCGGATGTCGTCCGCAGGACGGCGGCGCCGATTCTCGGCCGAATCTGTCGGGCCGGCGATCCTCGGAGGGGCAACCTTTCGTCCGCTCTCGCACGGAACCGGCGTGACTGTACGCGATCTTGCGGCGGTCGTGCCGAGCTCTGGGGGCCTGGGCCGAGACAGCGCCTTCGCCTGGTCCGAGCCCGGATCTTTCCCGCTCAGGCGTCGCCCAGCAGGCGGTGCTCGCAGAGCATGCGCCGGACGGTGCCGCTGGCCGAGCGATAGACCACGGTCTCGGTCTCGATCAGGCCGGGCCGGAAGCGGACGCCCTTTAGCAGGGCGCCGTCGGTGACGCCGGTGGCGGCGACGATGACGTCGCCCCGGGCCATGTCGTGCAGCTCGTACTTCCGGTTCGGATCGCTGATGCCCATCTGGGCGGCCCGCTCGCGCTTGTCGTAGCTGTCGAGGATCAGGCGGCCCTGCATGTGGCCGCCGATGCAGCGGAGCACGCCGGCGGCGATGACACCTTCGGGGGCCGCCCCGATGCCGAGGTAGATGTCCGCCCCGGTCGCGTCGGCATTGGCGGTGTGGATGATGCCCGCGATGTCGCCGTCCGAGATCAGGCGGATGCCGGCCCCCGTCGCCCGCACGGCGGCGACGAGCTGCATGTGCCGGGGTCGGTCGAGGATGATGGCGGTGATCTGGGCCGGGTCGACGCCCTTGTGACGGGCCAGCGCGCCGATGTTGTCGGCCGGGCTGGCGTCGAGATCGACGAGGCCGGCCGGGTAGCCGGGGCCGATGGCGATCTTCTGCATGTAGACGTCGGGGGCGGCGAGCAGGGAGCCGGCCTCAGCCAGAGCGGTCACCGCGATGGCGCCGGGCATGTCCTTGGCGCAGAGGGTGGTGCCCTCCAGGGGATCAACGGCGATGTCGACCTTCGGACCGTCGCCGGTGCCCAGGCGCTCGCCGATATAGAGCATCGGGGCGTTGTCGCGCTCGCCCTCCCCGATCACCACGGTGCCGTCGATGGGCAGCAGGTTGAGCTCGAGGCGCATCGCATCGACGGCGGCCTGGTCGGCCTCCTTCTCGCGGCCCTGTCCGCGCAGGCGGGCGGCGGCGATCGCGGCCCGCTCCGTCACCCGCGCCAGCTCCAGCGTCAGGGACCGGGCCACCGGCGCGCGCGATTCCAAATTGCCACCAGACATGTGAGCCTCGCGCCCCTGCGCCTCTCTCGGGCGCTCCTTATGAACTAAAATGCGCGTAAGGCACTAAGTTTCGACCATGACGCGCATTTTTCTTCGTTCACCCCGGATCGTACGATGTCGGACGCACGGGGGCTATTCGCGCTCGATCCGGATCAGCTGGGGCGCTTCGGCGAGCAGGCCGTCGGCCGCGATGGCGTCCAGGGCGTCCCGGATCGTGCCCTCGGTGGCGGCGTAGGTGATCAGCACCAGGGGGACCGGCTGGCCGGAGCGGCCATGCGGATCCTTCGAGGCCGCGCTCTCGGAACGGCGCTGCAGGATGCTCTCGATGGAGATCTCGCGCTCGGCCATGCGGGTGGCGACGCCCGCGGCGACGCCGGGGCGGTCGTGCACGGTGAGGCGGATGTAGTAGCCGCCCTCGTGCCGCTGCATGGCGACGCGCTGGGACGGGCTCAGGGCAGCGGCGGGACGCCCGAAGGTCGGGCGGCGGGTGCCGGCGGCGATGTCGGTGATGTCGGAGACCACGGCCGAGGCGGTAGCCTCGCCGCCGGCGCCGGGGCCGATCAGGGTGAGTTCGCCCACCGCGTCCGCGTCGATGGTGACCGCGTTGGTCACGCCCATGACCTGGGCGATGGCGGAGGATTTCGGCACCATGGTCGGATGGACCCGCTGCTCGATGCCGCCGGCCGCCGCCTGGGCGACGCCCAGGAGCTTGATCCGGTAGCCCAGCTCCTCGGCCATGGTCAGGTCGAGGGGCTGGATCGCCGAGATGCCCTCGACGGAGACGCCCTCGGCGTCGACCTCGGTGCCGAAGGCGAGGCTCGTCAGGATCGCGAGCTTGTGGGCGGTGTCGAAGCCCTCGACGTCGAAGGTCGGGTCGGCCTCGGCGTAGCCCAGGGCCTGGGCGTCCTTGAGGCAGGCCTCGAAGGTCAGGCCCTCGCGCTCCATCCGGGTCAGGATGTAGTTGCAGGTGCCGTTCATGATTCCGTAGACGCGCGACACGGCATTGCCGGTCAGGCCCTCCCGCAGGGCCTTGATCACCGGGATGCCGCCGGCGACGGAGGCCTCGTAGGCCAGGGCCACGCCCGCCGCCTCGGCCTGCCGGGCGAGCGCCGCGCCGTGCTTGGCGAGCAGGGCCTTGTTGGCGGTGACCACGTGCTTGCCGGCGGCCAGGGCCGCCTCCACCGTCTGCCGGGCCGGCCCTTCGGCGCCGCCGATGAGTTCGACCACGCAATCGACCGCCCCGGAGGCCGCCAGGGCGACGGGATCGTCGAACCAGGTCACGCCGGCGAGGTCGAGGCCGCGGTCGCGGCCCCGGTCACGCGAGGAGACGGCGGTGACGCGAATCGCCTGTCCGCTGGTCTGGCCGAGGGCCTCGGCCCGGCGGGCGACCATCCGGACGACGGCGGCGCCGACGGTGCCGAGGCCGGCAACGCCGAGGCGAAGGCTCTGTGTCATGGGTGTGTTCCGTCACTCTGTCGCGCCGTGGACCTGTCGCGTCCGGGACCTGCCGCGTCCGGCGGCGGTGCGGGCTCGGCGTCGATCGGCGGAGGCGAATGCCGCGCTCGACGCGGCCCGATCTTCTGCAACGATTTGCCGGGGGGTGCAACAAAACGGCCCGCCGTCCTGGAGCCCCGGCGTTACGATCGGTGCCGACGGTATCGGACCGCGACGGCGATGAGCCCGTAGAGCACCCCGGCATTGAGCAGGTGCCAGACGGCGTGGGTGCCCAGGGGCCAGACCGGGCAGACCGCCCGGTCGAGGGTGCGGAAGCCGAGCGAGACGGCAAACAGCGCGGCCACCCCCAGGAGGCCGAGCCCGGCCTCGCGCCTAGCCGGATCGAGAAGGCCTCGCGGCGTCAGCAGGCCGGCGGCGACGCCCGTCAGCGCCAGGATCGCGGGGGCGTAGGCGAGGGAGCCGTTGGTCAGCGCGTCCGTCGACCGGCCCGTGAGCCCGTCGAGGGCGGGCTCCAGGCCGAGGTTGAACGCCGCGAAGGCCAGGGTGGCGGCGAGCGCCGCCCCGATTCCGAGGTCGAAGTAGCGCCGCATCGCCAGCAGGAAGTAGGCGTAGATGAAGAGCGCGATCGGGATGACGTCGGCGAGCAGCGACCAGCGCACCGCCAGGGTGTGGAACAGGAAGGAGCCGACCCCCACCACCGCCACCAGGGCGCTGAGCAGGAGGGCCGGCGCATCGCCCGTCCGGGCACGGCGCACGCGCGCCGTCGCCAGGGCGGCGGCGACCAGGAAGGCGCCGTTCGACAGGGCGTTGACCGGCTCCGCCCAGAAGCCGGGATCGCCGCGCTCGCAATAGGCGCAGATCGGCGCCAGCCAGTCACCTTCCATCTGGACCTCGCCTTCGTCTCGCGTCACGCCTTGCCAGCCCGCGGCGAAGGCCCGATGACGGACACCCACGCGCCCCAGCTCCCAGAGACCCCCTGCCCATGCGGATCGCCACCTGGAACGTCAATTCGATCAAGCAGCGCGTCGGTCACCTCGTCGGCTTCCTCGACGAGGCCAAGCCCGACGTGGTCTGCCTGCAGGAGCTGAAATGCCAGGACGAGGGGTTTCCGCGGGCGGAGATCGAGGCCGCGGGCTACGCCGTCGAGACCCTCGGTCAGAAGGCCTATAACGGCGTCGCCCTGCTGGTGCGCGCGCCCCTGGCGATGTCCGAGATCCGCCGCGGCCTCCCCGGCGACGACAGCGACGAGCAGGCCCGCTACATCGAGGCGCTGGTTTCCGGCGAGGGGGTGCGCCCCGTGCGCGTCGCCTCGATCTACCTGCCCAACGGCAATCCCGTCGACAGCCCGAAATACCCCTACAAGCTCGGCTTCCTGGAGCGGCTGCGGCGCCATGCGCAGGGCCTGCGCGAGGGCGAGGAGGCGGTGGTGCTGGCCGGCGACTACAACGTCATTCCCGAGCCGGACGATGCCGCCGACCCCGAGGCCTGGCGCGCGGACGCGTTGTTCCTGCCCCAGAGCCGGGCGGCGTTCCGGGCGCTCCTCGCCGAGGGCTACACCGATGCCCTGCGGGCCTGCGACCCGCGGTCCGGCCTCTACACCTTCTGGGACTATCAGGCGGGAGCCTGGAACCGGAATGCCGGGATCCGGATCGACCACCTCCTGCTCTCGCCGCAGGCCGCCGACCGGCTGACCGCGGCCTCGGTGCAGAAGCACCTGCGAGGCCTGGAAAAGCCCTCCGACCACGTGCCGGTGACGGCCGACCTCACCGACGCGTGAGCGAACGATCCGCGCGCCCGGGGGTTGGGCTCCACCGATCCCCCCAACATGGAGCACCCCCAAACGTGAAACTCTACGGCACCGGCTATTCGCCCTACGTCCGCAAGGTCCTCGTCGCCCTGGCCGAGAAGGGCCAGGCGGTGGAGCACATCCCGCTGTTCTTCCACGCCGAGGATGCGGCGTTCCAGGCGGCGAGCCCCCTCGGCAAGATTCCCGCCTTCGACGATGACGGCTTCCTGCTGGCCGATTCCTCGGCGATCCTGACCTACCTGGAGGCGAAGGTCCCGAGCCCGGCGCTGTACCCGTCCGAGGCCAAGGCCCGCGGCCGCGCGATCTGGTTCGACAAGTACGGCGACACCGAGATGTTCGACGCGATCATCGCCCCCTTCGCCAATCGTGTGGTGAAGCCCAAGATGCTCGGGCAGCCCGGCGACGAGGGCGCCGTCGCCAAGGCCCTCAACGAGGACCTGCCGAAGATCTACGATTACCTCGAAGGGCAGATCGACGGGCCCTACCTCGTCGGGGACGCCTTCAGCGTCGCGGACATCTCCGTGGCCACGGGCTTCCACAACCTGCATCTGGCCGGTGAAACCGTCGATGCCGGGCGCTGGCCGAAGCTCGCCGGCTACGTCAGCGCCACCCTGGCGCGCCCGTCCTTCGTGACGGCGCTCGCGGCCCGGACGTCGCCGAACTGATTGGCCGAACTAATGGGCCGAACGGATTGCCCGAACTGGGCGTCCCCGGGCGGCGCGACCGTCGGACCTCAGCGCCGGCGGCGCGCCGATCCGGTGACCTGGGCGGTGGTCTGGGAGGCCTGCGCCATCGCGGCGGCGCGGTCCTCCTCGCTGGCCGTGGCCCAGGCCTTCTCGTAGAGGGCGACGATCCAGTCGTCCTTGCGCCCCTGGGCGGCTTCCCGGGCCATGGAGAGCCACATCAGGCCGCGGGCGCGCTGGGCCGGCACGCCCTGGCCGTTGACGAGGAGCTGCCCGAGCAGGGCCTGGGCCGGAGCATGGCCCTTCTCGGCGGCGAGGTTGAACCAGCGCGCGGCCTGGCGCGCGTCGGTGTCGACTCCGGTGCCGTCGAGGTAGAGCCGGCCGAGATTGTACTGCGCGTTCGGGTCGCCGAAATACGAGGCGGCGTAGTTGAACATGTCGTAGGCGCGCTCGGGATTCGGGCGCACATAGGTGCCCTTGATCCCGTCGAGGAAGTAGGTCCCGAGTGCCGTGAAGGCGCTCGCGACCACGCCCGAGTTCTGGGCGTCCGGCCCCTCGTCGGTGGTGTCGTCGGCGATGCGCGAGAAGAACTCGAACGCCTTCAGGTCGTCGTGGGGCACGCCGTCGCCCTCCGCATACATGCGGCCGAGCTTCCACAGCGCCAGGGCATGGCCCTGCTCGGCGGCGTATTCCAGGGCGCGGGCGGCCCCTTCCTTGTCGCCGGCATTGTAGTCGCGCACGCCCATGCGCAGGGCCTCGCGGGCGCTGCGGTAGTTGCCGCTGGGCACCGGTGTCCGGGCGGTGGCGTCGAGGGCCGCCGCCGGCAGGGCGCCGAGGAACACGAGCCCGACCGCCGCGGCGAGCCGCCGGCCCATCGAGGCCGGCGGCCGATCCCGGGCGGCCCGTGCCGGCCGCGTGACGCGGCCGTGGGCTGTCCTAGATGTCCGCATAGGTGTGCGTCTCCTCGGCGCCGCCGGGATGGGTCACCGCGCCATTCACCGCCGGACCGACGGTCTGCTGGTACTTCCACAGGTAGCCGGAGGTGGCCGAGTTGGTGCGCGGGCTCCAGGCGGCGCGGCGCTGGGCGAACTCCGCGTCGGAGACCGCCACGTCGAGGGTGCCCTTGATGGCGTCGAGGGTGATCATGTCGCCGTCACGGATCAGGCCGATCGGACCGCCGACGGCGGCCTCGGGCCCGACATGGCCGACGCAGAAGCCGCGGGTGGCGCCCGAGAAGCGCCCGTCAGTGATGAGCGCGACCTTGTCGCCCATGCCCTGGCCGTAGAGGGCCGCGGTGGTGGAGAGCATCTCGCGCATGCCGGGGCCGCCCTTCGGGCCCTCGTAGCGGATGACGAGGACCTCGCCCTCCTTGTAGGTGCGCTTCTGGACGGCCTCGAAGCAGGCCTCCTCGCCGTCGAAGACGCGGGCCGGACCGGTGAAGACCTGCTTTTCCTCCGACATGCCCGCCACCTTCACGATGGCGCCCTCGGGGGCGAGGTTGCCGCGCAGGCCGACGACGCCGCCGGTGGGGGTCAGGGGCGTACCGGCGGAGCGAACCACGTCCTGGTCGGGGTTCCAGTGCACCCGCTCCATGTTCTCCGCCATGGTGCGGCCGGTGACCGTCATGCAGTCGCCGTGCAGGAAGCCGTGGTCGAGGAGCGTCTTGAGCAGCAGCGGGATGCCGCCGACCTCGAACATGTCCTTGGCGACGTAGCGCCCGCCCGGCTTCAGGTCGGCGATGTAGGGCGTCCGCTTGAACACCTCGGCGACGTCGAACAGGTCGAACTTGATGCCGCACTCGTGGGCGATGGCCGGCAGGTGCAGGGCCGCATTGGTGGAGCCGCCCGAGGCCGCGACGGCGGCCGCCGCGTTCTCGAGGCTCTTGCGGGTGACGATGTCGCGCGGGCGGATGTTCTTGGCGATGAGCTCCATCACCTTCTCGCCCGCGGTCATGCAGAATCTGTCGCGGATCTCGTAGGGCGCCGGCGCGCCGGCCGAGTAGGGCAGCGCGAGGCCGATGGCCTCGGAGACGGTGGCCATGGTGTTGGCGGTGAACTGCGCGCCGCAGGCGCCGGCCGACGGGCAGGCGACCTGCTCCAGCTCGTCGAGGTCCTCGAGGGACATGTCGCCCACCGCGACCTTGCCCACGGCCTCGAACAGGTCCTGCACCGTCACCGGCCGGCCGCGGAACGAGCCGGGCAGGATCGAGCCGCCGTAGATGAAGATCGACGGCACGTTGAGGCGCACCATCGACATCATCATGCCGGGCAGGGACTTGTCGCAGCCGGCCAGGCCCACGAGGGCGTCGTAGGCGTGGCCGCGCATGGTCAGCTCGACCGAGTCGGCGATGACCTCGCGGGAGGGCAGCGAGGCGCGCATGCCGGCATGGCCCATGGCGATGCCGTCCGTCACCGTGATGGTGCAGAACTCGCGCGGGGTGCCGTTGGCGGCCGAGACGCCCTTCTTCACCGCCTGCGCCTGGCGCATCAGCGAGATGTTGCAGGGGGCGGCCTCGTTCCAGCAGGAGGCGACGCCCACCAGCGGCTGGTGAATCTGCTCGCGGGTCAGGCCCATGGCATAGAGGTACGAGCGGTGGGGAGCGCGCTCAGGCCCCTCCGTGACATGGCGGCTCGGAAGCTTCGACTTGTCGGTTTTGCTCGCGTCCATCGTTCGTCTCACCGCCCCGGCCTGATACGCATGTGTGGGTTCGGCGCGACCGCGAACAGATGGGTGCGTTCCGTGGGGACCCACGGCGCGCGGCCCCACCGGACCGTTTCTCGGAAAGCGTCTGAACTCCGCGGTAAAGCGTTGGGGGAACTATCGTTTACCGCGCTTGCTGAGGTGGTCCCGGTTTATGGCGGGATCGCGGCGGCGAGAGGCGTCTCCCAAGGCAAAGTCGGGATGCTTTCGGGGTGTTGCGACCTCGCCACAGCCACGCTTTCGGGCGGGATTTCTTCCGAACAACCTGAAGCGACGGCCATTTTCGTCTCCCGGCCGCGCGCGAAGGCTTCAGGAGCCTTGACGCTTCAGGAGCCTTGGCGCCTCAGGAGCCTTGGGCCGACTCCGATCCGTCGCCCAGCAGGGTCGGGCCCGGGGCCGCCGCGAGGGCGGGCCCGCTGTCGTCCTTGAGGTTCACGCCGGAGATCCCGAGGGCGAAGGCCTGGGTCAGGAGCCAGTCGAGCTTGAACGCGGCCAGATCGTGCGAGAGCCCGGCCGGGCGCACGTTCGAGATGCAGTTGCGCTCGGCATCCGAGCGCCCCACCCGGGGGTCGAGGGTAAGGTAGAGCCCCAGGCTGTCCGGCGAGGACAGGCCGGGCCGCTCACCGATGATCACCACCACGGCGCGGGCCCTGAGCGCCGCGCCGACGCCGTCGCCGAGGGCGACCCGTGCCTGCGTCGCCACCACCACCGGCGCCACGCGCCAGCCGGCCCGGTGGAGATGCGGCTTGAAGGCGGCGAGGAAGCCCGCCGCCCCCTCGTGCACGGCCCGGGCCGAGAGGCCGTCGGCGACCACGAGGGCGAGGTCCACGGGGCCGTCGCCGCCGGCGGCGAGCGCCGCCGCAGCCCCGTCCCCGAGGGCGCGGCCGAGGTCGGGCCGGCGCAGATAGGTCGCCCGGTCCGGGGCGGCGGAGGTCACCGTGAGGGTCTCGAAGCCGAGTCCGGCGATGCCGGCGCTCACCGCCCCGGCGTCGAGGGGCGTGTGCACGGCGTCCCGGGCCTGGGCGTGGGCGAGGCCGAAGCGCAGGACCTCCCGGGTCGGCAGGCCGGAGCCGGCCCGGCCGAGGCCGATGCGGGCGGGGGTGAGCCGGGCGAGCCGGGCCCAAGGATCAATCGTGGGATCGTTCGTGGGATCGTTCGTGGGGTCGGCGTCCGGACCGGTCTCGCCCGTACGGCGGTCGGCGCTCATGCGGCGAGATCCGAACCCGCGAGGCCGGAGGTCGCGAGACCCGGCGCCGCCGCGAGGAGGCGGGCGCTCGGCCCCTGCGGCAGCAGGGCGCCGTCCGCGTCGGTGAGCCCGATCCGCTCCAGCCAGGCCTCGAATTCCGGGGCGCGCTTCAGGCCGAGCACCTCGCGCAGGTAGAGGGAATCGTGGAACGAGGTGGACTGGTAGTTCAGCATCACGTCGTCGGCGCCGGGGATGCCCATGATGAAGTTGCAGCCGGCCGCCCCCAGCAGGGTCAGCAGGGTGTCCATGTCGTTCTGGTCGGCCTCGGCGTGGTTGGTGTAGCAGACGTCCACCCCCAGGGGCACGCCCATAAGCTTGCCGCAGAAATGGTCCTCCAGCCCGGCCCGGATGATCTCCTTGCCGTCGTAGAGGTATTCCGGCCCGATGAAGCCCACCACCGTGTTGACCAGGAGGGGCCGGAACGGCCGCGCCACCGCGTAGGCCCGCGCCTCCAGGGTCTGCTGGTCGATGCCGTGATGCTGGCCGGCCGAGAGGGCCGAGCCCTGCCCGGTCTCGAAGTACATGCAGTTGTCGCCCACCGTGCCGCGCTTGAGGGCGAGGGCCGCCTCGTGCGCCTCCCGGAGGATCGGCAGGGTGACGCCGAAGCTGGCATTGGCCCCCTGCGTGCCCGCGATCGACTGGAACACCAGGTCGACGGGCAGGCCCCGGTTCATCGCCGCGATCGTGGTGGTCACGTGGGTGAGGATGCACCCTTGCGTCGGGATCTCCAGGCGCCGGATCAGGTCGTCGAAGAGGTGGAGCAGGCCGCTCAGGGTCGAGACGGAATCGGAGGCGGGGTTGAGGCCGATCACCGCGTCGCCGCAGCCGTAGGACAGGCCGTCGAGGATCGAGGCGGTGATGCCGGCGGCATCGTCGGTGGGGTGGTTGGGCTGCAGGCGCACGGCGAGGCGCCCCGGCAGCCCGATGGTGTTGCGGAAGCGGGTGACCACCCGGCACTTCCGCGCCACCAGGATCAGGTCCTGGTTGCGCATGATCTTGGAGACCGCCGCGGCGATCTCGGGCGTCACGCCGGGGGCGATCCGGGCCAGGGTCCCCGGCGCGGCGGTGAGCAGGAACTCGCGGAAATCGCCGACGGTGAGATGGGCGATCTCGGCGAAGGCCCCCGCATCGTGGGTGTCCAGGATGAGGCGCGTGACGTCGTCGGCCTCGTAGGCGATCAGGGGACGCGCCAGGATCTCGCGCAGCGGCACCTCGGCGAGGCACCAGCGCGCCGCCATCTCCTCCTCGGCGGATTCGGAAGCGATGCCGGCGAGCCGGTCGCCCGACCGCACCGGCGTCGCCTTCGCCATCAGGGTTGCGAGATCGGCGAAGACGTGGGTCCGCGGACCGACGACGTGACGATAGGCCATGGCGCGATGCCCTCCGTGAACTGTCCAGATCGCGCCCCGGCCCGCTTCGGCAAGACCGGCGCGGCAAGACCGGCGCAGCGAGCCCGGCGCGGCGCGCCTGCCGAGCGCGTGCGTCGGGGCGTGTGTCCGCCGACCCTCAGGCCGCGCCGGCGTGCGGGGCGGGCTCCTCGGTGGAGATCGCGTCGACGGTGCGCTGGGCCGGGCTGCCCTGCCCGTCCGCCCGCACGATGCGGATCTGCTGGTTGACCGGCTGCATGTTGCCCCAGGGCGTCGAGAAGGCGATCTCGGCGGCATCGCGGCCGACGCCGATGCGCACGAGCCCGTCGAGGTCGGCCTGGCGCGTGGCGTCGAACAGCCACCAGCGCCCGTCGAGATAGGCCTCGAACACCGCGTGGAAGTCGCTCGGCACGAGGCCGTGGGCGTAGCAGCTGACGAAGCGGGCCGGGATGCCGAGCGCCCGGCAGAAGGCGGTGCCGATATGCGCGAAGTCCCGGCAGACCCCGGCCCGCTTGAGCAGGCTCTCGTCCGCGGTGGTCTCGCCGTCGCTGGTGCCGGGCTGGTAGGTCAGGTGGTCGTGGATCCAGTTGCAGATCGCGTTGACGCGCTGATGGCCCTTCGGCAGGGCACCGAACTCGGCCAGCGCGAAGGGCGTCAGCCGGTCGGAGGAGACGAAGCGGCTCGGCAGCAGGAAGGGCAGGATGTCGAGGGGCAGCTTCGCGATCGGCGTCTCGTTGATCGTCGCCGGGTCGGCCCGGTGCACGGTGAGCTCGACCTCGGCACTGTATTCCAGCGAAAACTGACCCACCGGCACGTTGACGCCGAGATACCGGTTCTGCAGGTCGGGCGTGATGTAGATGTCGCGCTTCAAGTTCGGCGACAACACCAGGCTTTCATGGAGGATCTCGACGCTGCGCAGGCGCGCGACTTCAAGATTGAAGATGAACGTCGTGTCCGAGAGGATGTTGTAGGATAAATTGCAGCCCAGTTGATAGCGCACCATCCGCTCCTTGCCGGCAGGTTCGGGTCGTCACCCGAGCAGAGATGACCGCAGCGAGGACGACGTGATCGGGGACGACCATAGCAAGGATCGCGCCTCGTGGCGTGCCTTCGCGACAAGTCCGCGAGGGTCTTGGTCGACGCGGCGTGTCCGCCCGCAACGCCTGTCGCGCCCGCGGCCCCGGAACAGCAGACGGCAAAAATAAATCTGAGGTTGCTTTTCTCGCGCGAGAAATGCCACCTAGGCGTGCCTGTCCGGCGATTCGGAAGACCTTCCTTCATCTCAGGCGTGGAGGCCTCGTCACGCTGCATCGGCAGCGGCTTGGCGCGCTTTACTGATGCCGCAGGGACTACGCCATGACCGTCAACTTCAGCGTTGTTGGAATATTTTATCGTTACGCGGTCGACTTTACCCAGGTCCCAGGACGCACGGTCCTCGACGTGATGAATTACGTCACGAAGGTCGACAAGAACTTCACCTTCACGGAGTTGACCTTCCAGGGAAACCGGATCGTCAATTCCCTGGGTTACGTCCACCCGGCGGACTTCACAGGTCGAACCGGGATCACCTACCCGCAGGGGATGTACCAGCTGGCCCAGTCCTTCACCGACCCGACGCCCAATCCCTACTCGGTCTGGCAGTATTACCTGTTCGACCAGAACGGGATCCGGCAACCGACGCAGGCGGATTTCTCCTACACCCAAGCCAAGGTGGCGGATGGCTGGTCCATCGTCTGGCGGCTGGTCACCATCTGCAACGCCCCGACCGCGGTGGCCAAGCGGCTGCGTTCGCTCGTTCCGCCGGAGCAGCAGGACGCGCTGCGGATCAGCTGAGGGCCCGGCACGGGCCCGGTCAGGTCCGCGGCGCCAGGATCACCGTGAGCGAGCGTACGCCCTGCGCGCCGTGGATCAGCACGCCCTCGATGTCGGCGGTGGCCGAGGGGCCGGTGTGCAGCACGGCGTAGGCGGCGTGGGCGAAGTCCGGGCGGCGGTAGGCCGCCTGGATGTTCACCAGGATGTCGGCCGGGTCGAGGAGCACCACGAGGTGCTGGGCGAGATAGGCAACGGCGTTCACCTTCAACTCGGCCTGCGTGAACAGCACCGAGCCGGTCTCGGCCACGCCGAACACCGCCCGCACGATGGCGACGTCGACGTCGGCGAGGTCCTGCGGCCGGGCGACGGCGCCGAGATCGCGGTTGCCCGCGATCTCCGGCACGGCGGAGGCGATGACCGCCGCGCCGTCCAGGCGCTCGCGCACGCTGGCGAAGAGGTCCCCTTCGGGCGGCGCCTCGGCGAGCCGCCCGCCCATGCGCTTCAGGCGCTCGCCGAACTCGGCCACGCGGTCGTCGCCGACCAGCGGCGCGAAGAGCGGCACCTCCGGCAGCGGGTGCTCGCCGGCCGGGCGGTTCCGGCGGATGCGTGCCAGGGTGGCTTCGCGGACGCTCACTTGTTGCCCCCGGACTTGTTGCCGTCGCTCGTGTTGCCGTCGCTCTTCTTGCCGTCGATCTTCTTGCCCCCCGCCTTCGCCAGGCGGTTCTGCTTGTACCAGGCGTGGAAGGTCTGGCGCGGGGCCTCGGGCATCTCGCGGCCCTTCCCCCAGGTGTTGAGCGGGTTGTAGACGGCGAAGCGCGGCAGCACCTTCAGGGCGGAATCGGCCGCCCCGATGGCGGCCCGGTAGGTGGCGGGGCGACTCAGCACCTGGCCCGCCGCCTTCATCATGCCCTGCTTGAGGAGCGGGATCTGGTGCTCCTCCGCCAGGACCTTCCGCCAGGCGAAGATCTGCTCGTGGATGTTGATCTTCACCGGGCAGACGTTGGTGCAGGAGCCGTTCATCGTCGAGGAGAACGGCAGGGTCGAGTATTTCCGCTTGTTGAAGGTCGGGTCGATGATCAGCCCGATCGGGCCCGAATAGGTGGCGCCGTAGGAGAGGCCCCCCGAGCGCCGGTAGACCGGGCAGGTGTTCATGCAGGCGCCGCAGCGGATGCACTTCAGCGAGGTCCAGAACTCCTCCATGCCGAGGCGCTCGGAGCGGCCGTTATCCACCAGCACCATGTGCATCTCGGTGCCCGCGCGGGGCGCCCGGAAGTGCGAGGTGTACTGGGTGATGGGCGAGCCCAGCGCCGAGCGCGAGAGCAGGCGCAGGAACACGCCGAGATGCTCGATGCGCGGGATCAGCTTCTCGATGCCGATGGAGTGGATCTGGAGCTTGGGCACGTTGCCCGAGAGGTCGGCATTGCCCTCGTTGGTGCAGGTCACCACCGTGCCGGTCTCCGCGATGGCGAAGTTGCAGCCGGTCAGGCCCGCATCCGCCTCCAGGATGAGCGGGCGCGTGTGCATGCGCTGGCTCTCGGCCAGGTAGTGGGCGTCGTCGTTCTCCGGGTCGGTCCCCATGGTGCGGGAGAAGACCTCGGCCACGTCGAAGCGGGTCTTGTGCACGGCCGGCACCACCACGTGGCTCGGCTCCTCGTTGTCGAGCTGCTGGATGCGCTCGCCGAGATCCGTCTCGATCACCTCGATGCCGGTGCCGGCCATGTAGTGCCGGAAGCCGCACTCCTCGGTGAGCATCGACTTCGACTTGATCAGCGATGTCGCGCCGTGATCCTTGAGGATGCCGTGGACGATGCGGTTGTGCTCGGCCCCGTCGGCGGCCCAGTGCACGTGGACGCCGTTGGCCTTGGCCTGCGCCTCGAACTGCTCGAGGTAGCGGTCGAGGTTGGCCAGGGTGTGCGTCTTGATCTGCGAGGCGAGCTCGCGCAGCTCCTCCCATTCGGGGATGCCGAAGGCGGCGGTGTCGCGCTTGGAGCGCAGGTCCCAGAGCCGGGCGTCGTGCGCCTTCTGGTGCATCGGCGCGGCCAGGAAGCGCTCGGCGGCTTCGGCTTGGTCGATGGGGCGGTCGCCGCGGATCTTGGCGCCGCGCGGCTGCGGCTCCCGGGGCGCCTTCGGCGAGATGGCCTTGGCCGAGATCGGCCGCGAGGCGCCCTCGGCGTGCTGCAGGCGCTGGCCGTCCTGGCCGCGCTCGCTCTCGTCGTTGCCGGCCAGCACCTCGGGGTGGATCACGCCGTCGCGGCGGGCCTCGTCCTGCGGACGCTGTTCGCCGCGGGGCTGAAGGTCTTCGGAGGCGCTCATGCGGTCGCTCCATTGAGGATGCGGGCGATGTGGATGAACTTCAGCGGCACGCCGATCCGGTCGGCGCAGCCCTTCTGGTGCATCATGCAGGAGGAATCGGCCGAGACGACGTATTCGGCGCCCGCCTGGGCGTGATCGGAGACCTTGTCGTAGCCCATTTTGGCCGAGACCGCGGGTTCGAACACCGAGAAGGTGCCGCCGAAGCCGCAGCACTCGTCGGGCCGGGCGGGGGCGACGATCTCGATGCCCTTGACCTTCTTCAGCAGGTCGAGAGGCTTGGAGAAGAACGGCGCGTTCAGCTCGGACGGACGGGCATGGTGGATGCCCCGGAGGGCGTTGCAATTGCCGTGGTAGCCGACCCGGTGCGGGAACTCCGCCCAGGGAAATTCCTCGACCTTGAGGATGTCGTGCAGGAATTCGACCAGCTCGAAGGTCTTGGCCCGCACCGCCTTGACCTCGTCCGTCTGCGGGATCGCCGTGAGGTGCTCGCGCACCTGATGCACGCAGGAGCCGGACGGGGCCACGACGTAGTCGAACGGGGCGAAGTTCTTGACGAACAGCGCCTCGGTGGCGGCCGCCTCGGCGTGGCAGCCGGTGTTGGTCATCGGCTGGCCGCAGCAGGTCTGGTCGAAGGGGTAGTCCACGTCGAGCCCGAAGCGCTCCAGCAGCTCCAGCGTGGCGACCCCCACCTCCGGCTCGAAGGCGTCGACGTAGCACGGCACGAACAGTCCGATGCGCATGGCGTTCCCTGGTCCCGCGCCCATCGGGACACCCCGCCGGCCGCCTTTGGAAATGTTCTACTCTGGGGCCGGGTTTAGAGCATCGGGCCGGAAAGGGGAAACCAGTTTCTCGCGCGCAGGGGTGCGGAAAGGGTGCGGATCGGGGTGCGGGATGGTGTCCGAGGCGCAGGCCCGTGCGCGATCGGATTTTCAACGCGGAAACGGTAAGTGTTCGCGGGCCTCCGCGCTGCGGGTTGCTTGCCGAAGCGCTGCGATGTCCATCTCGATCCGGATCGTTGGCTCGGCCTCGATCGGATCGCGCCGGCGACTCGCGCAGACATCTCTCCGGCGGATCGGCCGGTACAACCCCGGCGCGGCGAACCCGACCGGTCCCGTCCCCGCGCGGGCGACGCGCCGGCTCAGGCGGCCAGCCGCACGGACAGGCAGACCACGGCCACCGCCAGGACGAGCGAGACCAGCTTCCAGAACAGCACCGGATCGCGCTCCAGCAGCGCCGCCCGTCGGAGGCCGGGCAGCGACGGATTGGGGTGGCGCAGGTCGTGGAGGAACGCCGAGAGAACCTCGTAGCGCTGGGCCGGATTGGGATGCACCGCTTTCCGCAGGGCCGCATCGACGTAGGCCGGCAGGCCCGCGCGCGCCGCCGCGAGGGAGACGTAATGCAGGCGCCGGGCCCGGGCTTCGCTGAAGGCCTGGGCCGCGCGCGCGCCGTAGGGCAGGCGTCCGGTGAGCATCTGATAGGCGATCACGCCCAGCGCGAAGATGTCCGATTGCGGCGTGGCGGGGCGTCCCGCGAGGCATTCCGGCGCGGTGTACTGCACGGTGCCCAGCACCGTGTCGTCGACGGACGCATCGTCCTCCGCGAGCCCGGCGATCCGGGTCGAGCCGAAATCGATGATCCGGACGGTGCCCGCGGCGTCGACCAGGATGTTGTGGGGGCGCAGGTCGCGGTGGACCATCTCACGGCGGTGGAAGGCGCGCAGGCCGACCGCGATCTGCTCGACGAGGCGCCGCACCTCCTCGAGGTCCGGCTCCGGAGTGTCGCTCAGCCACTGGGCGAGCGTCCGGCCCTCGACGTAGTCCATGACCGTGTAGAGGTGGCTGCGCCGCCGGGTCTGGGGCGGGGCGCTCAACACGTGCGGATTGTCGATCCGCCGGGCGATCCACTCTTCCATCATCAGCCGCTGCAGGCCGGCCGGGTCGGTCTGCAACTCCGTCGACGGCACCTTGAGGGCGACGTTGCGCCCGCTCTCCGCATCGATCGCCAGGTAGACGTGGCTGCGGTGGCTCGCATGCAACGTTCGCAGCACGCGGTAGCCGTCGAACGTGGTCGGCGGAGCGAGGAGCGGCGCCGGAGGCAGGGCGTCGATCCGGCCCGAGAGTTCGTCCAGCGCGCCGTCGGGCACGGCTTCGACGCGGACGATCTGGACGGTGAGGTTGTCGCCGCTGCCGTTGTCGTAGGCCTGGCGGACGATCTCCCGGGCGGCCCGGTCGAGATCGCCGGCATGTGTCGCGATCGCGGCGACGATCGCCTCCGGCCGCACGTGCTCGTGCACGCCGTCCGTCGTCAGGACGAAAACGTCTCCGCCCTCGATCGCCACCGCGTGGTGGTCGATCTCGACATGGGCGGCGGCACCGAGCGCCCGGCCGAGATAGGATTCGTCGGCGGAGAGGACGACGCGGTGGTCCTCGGTCAGGACTTCGAGCGAGCGCTGCCCCACGCGTGCGATGCGGGCATCGCCCACGTGGAAGATGTGGGCGGTGCGCGACCGCAGGACGAGGGCGCTGAAGGTGGTGACGTAGCCCCGATCGCGGGAGCCCTCGGGATCCTGCAGGTGCCGGTTGCGCCGGGTCTCGGCAAAGAGCCACGAATTCGTCGCGGCGATGACCCGGCTGGCCGCCGTCTTCACCGACCAGGTCTCGGGGGTCTCGTAGTAATCGGACAGGAAGCTCCGGACCGCCGTCTCGCTCGCGACGTGGCTGACCGGGCTGCTGCCGATCCCGTCCGCGAGGGCGATGGCGCTTCCCCGCAGAACCAGCGCGGCGCCCTCGGGGACGCGCGCGCCGTGAAAATCCTGGTTGGTCTCCTTGCGCCCGCGCTCGCTGGCCTGGCCGAGGGAGAGGATCAGAGGCGAAGGCATCGGCAGATCCCGGCGGTCGCGCCCGGCACCGTGCGGCGCGGGGCTCGACCGCCGAGTCGGCGCTCAGGCCGCGAGGCGGCGCTCCGCGTTGACGACGGTCCGCTTCGGGGCGGTCCGGACGTGGGTGGTGTAGAGAGTCAGGCCGGTGAAGGCGAGGCCGCCGACGAGGTTGCCGAGCACGGTCGGGATCTCGTTCCAGAAAAAGTAGTCGCCGATCGAGAACTGGCCGCCCATGAGCAGGCCGAAGGGGAACAGGAACATGTTCACCACGGAATGCTCGAAGGTCATGTAGAAGAACAGCATGATCGGCATCCACATGGCGATCACCTTGCCGCTGACCGTGGTCGAGATCATCGCGCCGACGACGCCGGTGGAGACCATCCAGTTGCACAGCATGCCGCGGATGAAGATCGTGAACCAGCCGCCGACGCCGTGCGCGGCGTAGCCGACGGTGCGCCGCTCGCCGATATGGGCGATGAATTCACCGACCTTGTCGGCCGGCGCCGTGAAGCCGAACGTGAACACGAAGCCCATCATCAGGGCCACGGTGAGCGCGCCGAGGAAGTTGCCGAGGAAGACGAGGCCCCAGTTGCGGAACACGCCCGCCCAGGTCACGCCGGGCCGGCGGTCCAGGAGCGCGAGGGGAGCCAGGACGAACACGCCCGTGAGCAGGTCGAAGCCCAGCAGGTAGAGCATGCAGAAGCCGACCGGGAACAGGGCGGCGCCGAGGATGGGAATGCCGGTCTGCTGCGTGATGCTGACGGCGAAGACCGCGGCGAGGGCCAGGATCGCGCCGGCCATGTAGGCGCGAATGATGGTGTCGCGGGTCGACATGAAGATCTTGGATTCGCCTGCATCCACCATCTTGGTGACGAACTCAGCAGGGGCGAGATAGGCCATATCGGGTCCTTTTCCTGTTCGGGCTTCTGCAAAGCTCGCCGGACGGGCTGGGCCGAGGCCCTCATCCGGCCACGCTTCATTGCGCGGCCTGCAGCGAGGGACGTGCGAGGGTCTCGCACGTCGCCTGTCGCCGACCGGCATGCAAGAGCCGTACCCGTTCGGAGCCGATCACCGCCCGGGAAGCGCGTTCGCGGTTCCCCGACGCCGCCGGTTTCGCAACCGACACGGGAGCGCCCCCGCGGCCCCGGTGCGGGACGGCGGACGAACCTGCGATCGTCCGCCAACCGGGAGCTCAGGCGACCATGACGTCCAGGACCCAGGTCACGCCGAAGCGATCCGTCAGCATTCCGTAGAGCGGGGACCAGGCCGAGGCGCCGAGCGGCTGCAGGATCGACGCGCCCGCGCGCAGCGTCTCCCAGTGCGCGGTGATCTCCTCGGCCGAACTGCCGCGGACCGAGACGTAGACCGCGTTCTCGCCGGGGTGCCACGGCTTCTCCGGCTGCACGTCGTAGGCCATGATCCGGAAGCCCTGATCGGACGCCACCTGGCCCCAAATCACCTGCTCGGCCTGCGCGGCGTCCTGCGTCGCCCCGAGGTCTCCGTACGTGACGATCGTCCGCTCGCCCCCGAAGACGGAGCGGTAGAAGTCGAGGGCCTCGCGGGCCTGGCCGCGAAAGTTGAGATGGGTCGTGGTTTGGACACTCATGGCGGTCTCCGATGCGCGGGACGTGTTGTCCTGCCTGGCGACCGGGATGTACCAACCCCGACCTGACAGAAACCGGCAGTAGCGTGATGGCCCGGAGCGACCGCCTCTTCCGTCTCCTCCAAGCGATGCGCACCCTGCCCGCCCCCGTGACCGCCGCACGGCTCGCCGAGGAGACCGGCGTCTCCGTGCGGTCGCTCTACCGGGATATCGAGAGCCTGCGGGCAGCCGGGGCCCGGATCGACGGCGAGCGGGGCTACGGCTACCGCTTGACCGAGGATTACGCGCTGCCGCCGCAGACCTTGGACCGCCTGGAGATCGAGGCGTTGGCCCTCGGCATGGCGGAGGTGCGTCGCATGGGCGACCCCGACCTGGCGGCGGCCGCGGCCTCGGTCGTGGCCAAGGTCGCCGCAACCCTGCCGGACGACCGCGAGCAGCAGCTGTTTCACGCCGTGTCGAAGGTCTACCGCCCCGACGCGCGCTATCTCCCCGTACCGGGCCTCGGGCTGATCCGGCAGGCGTGCTGGCGGGAGGACGCGCTCGCCATTCGCTACACGGACGAACACGGCGCGGCCACGCAGCGCACGATCCTGCCGCTGGCGCTCGTGTACACGGAGCGGCGGCTGGTCGTTCTGGCCTGGTGCCGCCTGCGCGAGGCGTTCCGGATGTTCCGGGTCGACCGCATCGTCGAGGCCCGGGTCGCGGGCGGCAGCTTCCGGCCGGGACGGGCGTCGCTGCTGCGGGCCTACCTGGAGGCGTTGGAGAACGGGGCTGCGGCTCCGCCGGCGGCCTGACGCGTCAGGCAGGCTTCTCCTGGTCGGCCCTGCGTCGGCCCTGCGCCGGCCCTGCGTGGGCCGGCCGCTTCGGCTCAGGGCGGGGCGCGGTCTCCGGTCTCGGAAGGCAGGAGCAACGCGACGTCCGCGCATCGCCGGAGAGCTCGGGACGCGCTTCGACCGCACGAGCCGGAAGGCGACGTCGTCCTGCGCCGACAACCGCTCCGTCCGCGCTCCGGAATCGTGCCGGAAGGACGAGAGCCGGGTGCGCCCGGGCTGAGATCGGCTGCAGATCGTTGGTGACAGGGCCGATGTCTCCTGCGAGATCAAGGGCCGTTCCGATGCGCTCGGAACGCTGCGGGCATCCCGAGACGCGCGTGTCGGCGAGGCCGGTGCCGCACATCGGCGGATGCAGGCCCGTCACGCCCGAGCAAGGTTACTGAAATGGCATCTGGTCGCAGGCTCTCCGAACGCTGGTTCACGCTCGTGCTCTGGCTGGTGGCGTTCCTCTTCGCCTGGTTCCTGATCGGCCTCGGCTCCCTCGTGGTCGGCGACCTCCCCCAGGTCGAGCATCGCTACAGCCTCGACCAGTTCCTCGATGCCGATCAGGCGCGCCCGGCCGCGGAGGCCCTGCGGGAGATCAGGCGCGAGCAGGCGGACAGCCGCCGCCGGGCCGAACAGGACCAGCTTGCCCTTGCGGCCGCGCGCGCCGCGTCCGAGGCCGCGCAGGAAACCTTCGCCAACTGGCTGAAGACCCGCGACGCCACGCAGCGGGTCGACCAGGATCCCGGACTGATTGCCCGCACGCAGCAGCTCGACACCCTCAAGAGTGCGGAGCGCGCCATCGAGGCGCGCCTGGAGGAGCGGGCGAGCGCACAGCTTGCCCTCTCGGAGCGCGAAGACGCCCAGGAGCGGGTCGAGACGGAACTGCGCGCAACGGCTCAGGCGAAGCTCGATGCGGCCGAGCGGGAGCAGGAGCTGCGCGTGTTCGGCTATCGGCTCGCCCTCACGCTCCCGCTGCTCGCCCTGGCCGGATGGCTGCTGCTGAAGCGGCGGCGCACGCGCAACTGGCCCTTCGTCTGGGGCTTTGCCTTCGCGGCCGCCTTCGCCTTCTTCGTCGAGCTCGTTCCCTACCTGCCGAGCTACGGCGGCTACGTGCAATACGGCGTCGGGGTCATCCTGACCCTCGTCGTCGGCCGCGCCGCGATCAACGCGCTGCAGGCCTACAACGCGCGCCAGAAGGCGGCCGAGGCGCGGCCGAACGAGGAGCGCCGAACGGAGATCGCGACCGACCAGGCTCTGCTGCGGCTCGCCAAGAAGGTCTGTCCCGGCTGCGAACGGCCGATCGATCTCACCAATGCGGAGGCGAACTTCTGCCCGCATTGCGGCATCGGGATCTTCGAGCGTTGCCCGGCCTGCACCCGTCGCAAGAGCACGTTCGAGCGCTTCTGCTACGCCTGTGGCACGCCCGCCGCAGGACCCGCCTGAGCGGGATCCGGCGCTGGGCACGCCCCGACCCGAGAGACACTCTCGAACCGAGAGGCTTTCGAACCGCGACGCTTCCGAACCGCGACGCTTCCGAAACGCAGCTCCGTTCCGGCCGCGAAATCCGCGCGCGACAGCGAGGGAATCGGGACCCGTCCGTCCACGTCACGACCGTGTTGCGAAGCGTCCGGGCGCGAGGCGCTTGGCAGGGCCTTCCGCCAGCGTGCCGGAGGGTCCGCCCGGCACGGACCGCTCCGCCCTATGGGGCCACGGGATCGAAGCGCTCGATGAAGCGCACGCCCTGCCAGAGTTCCACGGCGTGCTCGTTGCGCATGCCCTGGGCCACCACGAGCGCCGCGTCGTCGCTCTGGGCATCGAACTTGGTGATGAGCAGCACGCTGCCGCGCGGGCAAACCATCATCACCAAGTAGCAACCATCAATGATCTCGTCGCTGACGGCAAGAAATCCATCAGCGCGAGCAGCCTGCTCAGCCGCCATGTCCCGCCCCTCCGAAGTCGAGGCACAGAGATGCATGGGCCACCTAACGCGCCATTACCGCGACAAGGTGAAACTTAGCAGTAGCGTCGTGCCGTGGCCACGCATCTACCACTGGGTACGGTGCGGAGGTATTCAGATTTCCGCGAGCACGATGCCCATTTCGCGTGCAGGAACCGTGCGGCTCCGGTGCATCAAGACCTTTGACGCAGGGGCTCGGGCTTGTTCCCATCGGGTAAAATCTCGGTGAGATGGTCGTGCACCATGCCGGCGGTGAAAGGCTTACCGATAAAGACGGCTCCCTCGGGCATTTCATCCGGACCCGGCTGCACGTGCCCGGAGGCCACCACGATGGAAATGTGGGGCCAGCAGCGTGCGGTTTCCCGGGCGACGGCAAAGCCGTTGCGCGTACCGGGCATCTGAACGTCGGTGAACAGCAGCACCACCTGTTCGAACTTGTCCGCCAGCAAGGCGATGGCTGTGTCGCCATCGCAGGCCTCGAAGGTCAGAAATCCGGCGTCTTCGAGGATGTCGGCGATGTCCATGCGGATCAGGCCATCATCATCCACGATGAGCGCGTAGCGGGCGGAGGCGTCTGGAGGTTGGCTCATGCCCGTGCAATTTGCTCTATGATAAGGAGGTTCAGGGTTACCAACGTGGGAAGGCGCTCCGCGTTCATTGCATCGGAGCGGCTTCCACAGGCGGGCCGTTTCCGCCCCGGGCGGGGCCGTTCCGGAGAAAGGACCGGCAGCACCCCATCGGGCGATGCGCCGATGGGCAGGAACGCGGACCCCGCCGGCGCGGGCTCTCCTCAGCAAGCCGGGCCAGCATGGCCCTCCTGGACCAAGGCTCCCCTGGACCAAGACTCCGCCGGATCAAGACCACCTTGGAAGAAGACGCCGGCAGCATCGCGAAACGGTTCGGCCACGGGGGAGCCGTGTTCCAGTGCGCGGGTCTCGCCGCCGGTCGATCCGACCCCGTCCCGGACACCCGTGATCGCCGCTCCCGCCGCTCGGCCGGTGGGCCGCGCACCGGGTTTCGTCGGAGACACCATCCGGGCCGTCGCGGCGGATCGCGTCGCGCGCGGCATCCGGGTGGGATACAGCTCGTCCACCCGAAGAAACCGCCAGACCGCGATCCTCTCAGGCCCGACGATGGATTGCCCGCAATGCGGAGCAGAGCCCCCTTGTCCAGAACACCCGTGTCCCCAACACCCTTGCCGAAGACGTCTCCGGCGCCCCCTCCGGCAACAGCCGCCGGACCGACCCTGCCGGGCAACGTCGCCCTCGGCCTGACCCAGATCGTCCTGTGGGGCGGCTCGTTCTTCCTGTTGGCCGTGCTGGCCGATCCCATCGTCCAGTCCACGGGCTGGCCGCAGGGCATGGTGGTGGGTGCCCTATCACTCGCGATCCTGATCTCCGGGGTCCTCTCACCCTGGATCGGCCGGATGATCCGGCGTCATGGCGGCCGGACCGTCCTGGTCGCCGGATCCCTGGTCATCGCCGCGGGCCAGATCCTGATGGCGGTCTCCCCGAACCTGCCGATCTTCCTCCTCGCCTGGGCCGTCATCGGCGCGGGCATGGCGGCGGCCCTCTACGATCCGCTCTTCGCCGCCATCGGGCAGGCCTACGGTGCCTCGGCCCGCCGGGCGATGACCCAGATCGCCATCGCGTCGGGCTTTGCCATCACCGTGTGCTGGCCCGCGACGCGTTTCCTCGTCGTCCAGGTCGGATGGCGCGGCACCTGCGTCGTCTACGCCGTGCTCGCGGTCCTGGTGGTGGCGCCGCTCTTCGCCTGGGCCCTCCCCCGCCGGGAGCGGAGCGCTGCCGTCCTCCCTCCGCCCGCCGTGGGCGCGACGCCGCTCGCGAAACCCACCGGGCCGGCTCGCCTGCCGGGCGAGCACCTCCTCGCCGTGACGTTCACGAGCGCGGCGGTCATCATGACGGCGGTCTCGGTGCAACTCCTGCTGCTGTTGCAGGCCAAGGGCGTCTCCGCCGGTGCGGCCGTGGCCCTGAGCGCGCTCATCGGGCCGTCCCAGGTCGGAGCCCGCATCCTCGAACTCGTCTTCGGGCGTCGCGCCCATCCGGCCTGGGCGCTCCTCGTGTCGAGCGGGAGCGTCGGGCTCGGCCTCCTGATCCTGGCCACGGCGCCGAGTTTCGCCTGGCTCGCCATCGTCCTCTACGGGGCGGGCAACGGCATGCGGACCGTGGTGCGGGGAACCCTCCCCCTCACCCTCTACGGCCAGGACGACTACGCGGCCGTCATGGGCCGGCTCGCGCGCCTGCCCCTTCTCGGGCAGGCGGCGACGCCCCTGGCCTGCGGCTACCTCACGGACTGGTTCGGCCTCGACGTCCTCCTCGACCTGATGCTCGGCATCGCGGTGGTGAATGGAATCCTCTCGGTGATCGTCGCCCGGCGGGCGATCCGGTCGGCGACGGCCTGAGGGGTGGACCGCGAAACGGGGCGATCGAAGCCCCCCCGGGCGTGTCGGGCCGCCCCGGCGCGGGTCTCACCCGCTCCATGCGGGCTCCGGCGCCAGCGCGCGTGCCGTCGCGGCCGAGGCCGTTCTGTACGGGAGGTGGATGCCGATGAAGTTTTGATACGCCTTGGAAAGGTAAATGAAATTTCAAATCAAACACAAGAATTGCGCTACTGAGGGGAATAGAATGTATTAACTCGACGGATACAACGCTTGCATCAGGTCAATTCAGATCAGGGTGCGAGGACGGGATGGGCGCGGTCATTGTCGACGCGAAGGATTGGAAGGCAGGCAGCCCGATCTATTATCTGATGGGGCTCGGCAACGACGTTTACGACGTTCTGAATGCCGGTTCGGGCTACTCCTACGACACCAACGCCTCCTACGCGTTGACCTCCACCGACAACAACACGCTGCGCTTCGAGGTCCGCTCGGGCGACAGCAACTGGTACGACAAGCAGCGGAACGGCGCCGAGCGCTCCGAGGTGTCCAGCCGCGAGCTGATCAAGCAGGGCGTTCCGGCCGAGATCTCCTACAAGTTCACCCTGGAGCCCGGCGCGGCGAACACCGCCAAGGGCTGGCTCGCCTTCGGCCAGCTGATCCAGGATGCCACCGACGGCCAGGCCGGCGCGCCTCCCGGCATGTCGATCAACATGGTCGGCGAGAAGATGTCCGTGATGGTGCGCTATCGCGACGCCAGCGGGACGATCGTCGAGAAGGCGGTCTACCTCGACACCCAGGACATCCAGCGCGGCCACACCTACGACATCGACATCAAGGCGGTGTTCGACCCCACCGGCGCCGGCCGGCTCGTGGTCGTGCGCGACGGCCAGGTCATCGCCGACTACACCGGCCCGATGGGCTACGCCGACACCAAGGGCGTCTACTGGAAGGAGGGCATCTACCGCTCGCCCGCCGCCGAGACGATCGCCGCCACCTATTCCGACCTGCAGATCAACATCGGCGACATGGTCGACATGCCCAAGGCGGGCGCGGCCTATGTCGCGGCGGCGGCGGCGCCGACCCTCGCCCTCGTCACCGGCGCCGTGGCCAAGGACGGGACCGTCGGCGCCACCTTCAAGGGCAGCGCGCCGGCCGGCGCGATCGTCAAGATCTACGACGGTTCACAGCTCGTCGCCCAGGGCGTCAGCGGCGCCGACGGGACCTACGTCATCAAGGTCGCGGGCGTCACCGCAGGCAGCAACGTCTTCACCGCCACCGCCACCGACGCCGCGGGCCACCTGAGCAAGGTGTCGGCGGAGGTCGTGGTCGAGGTCGGCACCTCGGCGGACATCCTCGGGCGCATCGATGCGATCGCGGCCAAGGCGGACCTGGCGGGCGTCTACCTGACGGACAAGCACGTCTTCACGGTGTCCTCGCTCGCCCAGATGCAGAGCATGAACGCCCTCGACAAGGAGGTGCTCGCCAAGATCGACGGCGGATACCAGTTCCAGTTCTGGAGTGGCACGGCCGACAACCGGACCCTCTCGCGCTACGACGCCGGCGGCACGCTGGTCAGCAGCTACACGGCCCTGACCAAGGACGGGGTTCTCCTGCGCGAGACCTTCGTCGATGCGAGCGATGCGGCCAGCTACGCACGCGAAGTCTACCAGTACGGCATCACCGGCAAGAGCTACACGACCATCTACCAGGCCTACGACAAGGCCGGGAACGTCGTGCTCACGACCCGCAGCCACGCGGACGGGACCCCGGACTACTGGTCCAAGGTCGATGCCAGCGGAACGCTGACCAAGGTCTACGACGCCGCCGGCAAGCTCAAGTCCACCAATCTCGCCGGCAGCGACGGCGTCACGGTGGTCAGCAACTACAACACCGCCGGCGATGTCACGAACAAGACCACCACCTACGCCGACAAGTCGACCGACACGCAGGTCTTCACCAACGGTGTCCTGACGAACGAGTTCGTGACCCACGCCGCCGGCAGCCTGGTCATGAAGGAGAACTTTACCTACAACATCGCCGGCCAGTCCTACGTCACCCTGCACCAGAGCTACTCGGCCACGAACCAGCTCCTGACCGAGTTCAAGACCCGGGCGGACGGCTCGTTCGACACCATCACCTGGCTGGCCACGGACGGCTCGACCCGCACCCGCATCTACGACACCGCCCAGCGCCTCGCCTCCGAGAAGATCGTGCTGGCCGACAAGTCGAACGACGTGAAGACCTTCGTCGGCGGCGTGCAGACCCGGGAGGTCATCACCCACGCCGACGGCACCAAGGAGGCCTGGGACTTCGGGATCTCCGGCAAGACCTACGGCAGCATCCACCGCTGGTACGATGCCTCGGGCAAGCAGACGAAGCTCGAATACGTGGCCGACACCTGGGTCGACACCAAGTTCGCCCCGGCCCTCGGCCTCGGCAGCGAGCCGGCGCCGACCCTGGCCATGGTGCAGGGCGGTGCCCATGCGGGCATCGGCCCCGTGATGGGCCCGGCGCCGACGGCGGCGACCCAGATGGTCGGCGGGGCCCTGGTGGCGGTGCTGAAGGGCGAGGCCCTCGCGGGCTCGGCCGTGATGATCTACGACAACGGTCAGCTCATCGGCACGACGACGGCCGCGGCCAACGGCACCTACAGCTTCAAGACGGCCGGCCTGGCGGCCGGTCCGCACAAGCTCAGCGCCTCGACCCTGACCGAGGCCGGCCTCATGAGCCAGAACTCCGACAGCGTCTCCGCCTTCGTCATGACCAGCGCGGAGTTCGTGAAGCAGATCGGGACGATCGGCGCCACGGCCGGGCTGGCCGGCGTCTGGCTCACGGACAGCCATGTCCTCACCGTGCCGGCCGGGCGCGTGGCCCAGTACGTCGAGCGCTACGGCGCCGCCCTCAAGGCGATCAAGGGGGACGGCTACAGCTTCGAAGTGAAGAGCGGCACGCCCGACAACCAGACCGTCTCGTCCTACGATGCCGCCGGCACCCTGCAGGACGTGGTGACGCGCTCCTACAAGGACGGCAGCCTCACCAAGGAGGTGGTCGTCCACAGCGGGGCCGACGCGGCCTATGCCCGCGAAGTGCACCAGTACGGGGTCACCGGGAAGAGCTACGTCGAGACCTACCAGGGCTACGACAAGGCCGGAAACCTCGTGCTCTCGACCCGCAGCCACGCCGACGGCACCCTGGACTACCAGGCGGTGCGCGACGCGGACGGCACCACGACGACGCGCTCCTTCGACGCCAAGGGCGTCCTGGCCTCGACCACCGTCGCCGGCACCGACGGCAGCGCGAAGACCGTCACGGTCGACGCCGCCGGCCACGTCACCGCGGTCACCGAGGTCCACGCCGACAAGTCGGCGGTGGCGACGGTCTATGACGGCGCGGCGGTCACGTCGCAGACGGTCACCCATGCCCCGGGCGACGTCCTCGGCAAGGAGGTGTTCCAGTACGGCCTCAAGGGGCTCGCCTACACCGCCACCCACGCGTCCTACGATGCGGCCGGGAAGCTCGTCGCGATCGAGCGGACCGACGCCGACGGGCACCTCGTCTCGACGCTCAAGACCGGCGCCGACGGCTCGACGACCACGGAGAGCTACGTCGGCGGCGTGCTGGACGAGCAGATCATCAAGTACGCGCCCGGCGCGTCGATCGCCAAGATGGTGTTCGACTTCACGCCGCAGGACGCGACGCACGCCTCGCTGGGGACGGCCTTCGACGCCGCCGGGCGCACCCTCTACGCCGATGCGATGCACCGCGACGGCAGTCACGACGTGACGGTCCTGGCCCGCGGCGTGACGGTGGGGTCCTCCCCGTCGGACGACCACTTCACCAGCGCCGGCGCCGACACCTTCGTCTTCAAGGGCGGGTTCGGCCACGACACGATCTCGGGCTTCAACGCCGGCACGGGCTCGCTGCACGACGTGCTCCAGTTCGATGCGGGCGCCTTCCAGCACGACAACCCGATCTGGTCGGCGCGGGACGTCGGCAACGACGTGGTGCTGACCACGATCGCCCACGACACCGTGACGCTCCTCGGTGTCCAGAAGGACCAGCTCGTGATGAACGACTTCCACATCGTCTGAGGCGCTGCGGCCCGGCTCAGGGGGCTATCGCGAGGCCGGCCTGCCCGGCCTCCGGCCCCGGACCAGACGGCCCGCCCGGCCCAGGGGCGGGCCGAATGCCGTTGCCCTCCCCGACGCCCTCGGCGCCCAGCCTTGCGCCGGGAGCAGCCCGCGCCGGGGACCAAGACCGCGCAAGGAATCAAGGCCGCCGGCACGCGCCGGTCCGACGCGCGGACTCGCCCCGAGCCGGCGATCCCCGGATCTCGGCGCAGGCCGCGGCAGTCCCGGCCGGGGATGCGCTTCGAAGCGTGCGCTCGGGAGTGCTCGCGGCGCCCCGCACATGCGGCTTACGGGCGGGTGCCCGGACCGCCGCAACCCGCGCCAGGCGTGGACGGATCCAGCGCTCGCGGATCGAACGCCCCGCGCGCCGCCCGTCCCGGAGCGGATCGTCTCTCGCGGCGCACGCCCACCCGCGAACATCCGCCATCGTCCCGGCCACCGCCCGCGCAGGCGTCCGGGACGATCGCGCCGGATCCAGGCGGAACACGGGAGGGACCGCCGCGCCCCGGACGGACCCGACCCGACCTGCCCCGACCCGACGCCGCCCGTGGCCACGAGCCCGGCGACACGACCGGACGGCAGGGGCGAGCCCGCCGGTGTCCGGCCGGGCGAGGCCAGGCGCTGCGGCACGGTCCCGCCTCGGGCGGGTCCGGGAGATGGACCGTTCGGGTCTCACGCCCTGCGCGTCGGCTCCAGGCGTTCCAGGCGTTCCAAGTGTCCCAAGCGTTCCAAGCGTCCCGGGTCGCCCGGCTGCGGAGCCGTCGACGGACCGGGGCGCGTCGCGGCCGCGTCGGGCCGGATCACCCGAAGGGCAACGCAGGCGAGCACGGCCAGGGCCAGCCCGAGCCCGAGGGGCAGGCTCGTCAGGTCGGCGACGACCCGCGGCAGGGCGAACAGGGGCGTGGCACACAGGAGGGCCCGCTCCGGCCAGCCCAGGCCCCCGGCCTCCCGGGCCGCCAGGACGAGGAACAGGGTCGCGGGCACCAGGGGCGCGAGGTCGTAGACCGGCACGTAGGGCGAGAGCAGCGGCACCGCGGCGAGCAGGGCGGCGGAACGCAGGGGCGCCGGCGTCGGCCGGCGCCAGCTCCGGAGGGCGAGGGCCAGCGCCGCTAGGGCGACGAGGCCCTGGAAGGCCCAGGCGGCGGCCATCGCGCCGCCCGCGAGCCGCACCGCGCCGAAGGCGCTGACGTTGATGTCGAGGCCCGCCCCGGCGTCCCGGAGGATGATCTGGTTCGTGGTGCCGAGGGTCTGCAGGAAGCCGATCCAGGCGGCCGGGCCGAACGCCGCCAGGGAGGCGGCGACCAGGGCGAGCATGGTGGCGAGGCAGGCGCCCAGGCAGGCCCGGCGGCCCGTGGCCAGGAGCAGGAGCGGCGCCAGCACGGCGAAGTGCGGCTTGTAGCAGAGCAGGCCGAAGCACAGCCCCGCCAGCCAGGGGCGCCGGTCCACCCAGGTCGCGCCCAGCGTCAGGAACCCGGCGGTGAACAGGCCGTTCTGGCCGTAGACGAGGGTGCAGAAGACGAGCGGATGCGCGAGCGCGATCCAGGCGCCGTCGCGGTGCCCGGCCGCGATCCGCATCGCGAAGGCGAACACGCCGACAGACAGCGTGGTCCAGAGCCAGAAGGCGGCTTGCGGCTCCCACACCGCCAGGGCGGCGGCCGGCAGCAGGAACACCGGCGGGTAGTGCCAGGCGAAGCGGCAATCCGGCCCGAACGCGGCCTTGAGGTTCGCGAGATGCACGGGCAGGTCGTAGGGCTCCCCGGCGCGGCCCTCCAGCGCCGCCCGGCCGGCGACCCAGATCTGGCTGAAATCCACGCCGAGCCCGTCGCCCTGCCAGTTGCGCCGCGGCGTGGGGCCGGTGCCGTACAGCACGGCAACGACGCCGAGGGTCAGCGGCACGAGGATCAGGGCGGCGCGCCGGGCGAAGGCGAGCAGGCGCGCATCGGAGCTCACCAGGGCCACGAACTCGGCGCGCCCTGCGCCGAGGGGCGAAACCGCGGCTCTGCGCCGTCCCGTCATGGCCATTCGGATCCCACGCACCAGGCCCGCTCCGGGGGACCGGGGGCCACGCGGACGGCCCCGGCCCGGGCGGCCGGAGTCTGCGTCCGCCCCGATCAGTAAGGCCGGAAGCGCTTAACAAACCGCGCCCTGCCCCCGGGAACGCGGTCAGTGCGACGTGTCGGACGCGTCCGACGCGACGTCGCCGCGCGGACGGTCGGCGTCCGGTCCGCCGGGGTCCGGGACCGGCCGATGACGCGCGGGGCCTGCCGCCGGCTCCGGATCGCGCGGCTCCGGCCCGCGCGCGCAGGACGAGGCCCGATCCAGGCCGGCCGCCGAATCACCGGCCATGCCGCTGTCCGGACCCGTGGCCACACCCGTGGCCAGACCTCTGGCCAGGAGGCTCACCGCCAGGACGGCGAGGAGGAGGCCCGCGGCCCGGTTCATCCGGTTCAGGGTGCGGCTGGTCAGGCCGCGCCGGAACAGCGCGACCGCCGTGTTGAGGGTGATCCACCAGCCGAACGACCCCAGGAACACGCCCGCCGCCAGGAGCGGGAGCGGGGCGCTGCCCGGGACCGGCAGGGCCGGCAGGGCGGCCAGGAACAGGACGGGGGTGATCGGGTTCGCCAGGGCGAGCCCGATGGCGCTGCCGTAGCTGGCCACCAGGCTGCGGTGCCCCGCGCCCGGCAGGCCCAGGACCGCGACGCGGCGCAGGATCCGGATGGCGACGGCCAGCAGCACCGCCCCCGAGACGAGGGAGGGCAGGGCCGCGTTCGACCAGGCCGCCGGCAAGCCGGCGCCCCAGCCTGTCGCCAGGGTTCCGTAGGTCAGGTGGACCGTCGCGACGCCGAGCCCGGTGGCGAGGCCGGTGGGCAGGCCGCCCGCGAGCGTGCGCTGGATGCAGAGCAGGCTCGTCGGGCCGATGGGGGCGGCGATGGACAGGCCCAGGCTCGCGCCGGTCAGCAGGGCGGTGACGAGGACGCCCATGGCGCCCGCGGCGGGGCGCCTAATCGTCCTCCGCGCGGTCGAGGGGGACGATGTCCGCGCGGGGCGCGACGGGGGCGCGGCTCGCCTCCGGGCACCCGATCTGAGCCCGCTCCAGGGCCGAGGAGGCCTGGGCGCAGGCGAGATCGGGCAAGTCGTTGAGTTCGTCCGCCCAGGTCACCGTGCAGGACAGGATGATGATGACGCCGGCGCATAAGATCTTCATGGCTGGATCCTCCGAAACACCGATAGTCTAGGCAGGCCGGGAGGCCGGGCATCCACCGGACGGCGGATGGCGTGGCCGCCGCCGCTCCGGTCGGCGCGGACCCCGCACGGCGCGCGCGTCCCATCGGGAAAGGCCTGTCTCGCCAGGGGCTTGCCGCCGTTCCGGACGCCGGCCGGATCCCGCCCGCCATGGCCGCGGCCCTGTACGGAGGGCGCCGCCGACGTCCCCGTGCCCCCGTCGGGCCGGCGACATCCCCCATTCGGAGGATACCGCTGCCGGTTTTGGACTGATATTGGTCTTATCAAGATCAGACAGATCACTGATGGGGCGGGCCGGTGCGGGAAGCTCTAATCGACCGGATCTACGAGGCGGCCGGCACGCCGGAACTTTGGCCGGACGTGCTCCAATGCTTCGGCGAGACCGCGCATTCCGATGGCGGCGTGCTGATGGTGCTGCCGCCCGCGGGCACGCCGCGCTGGATCGCCTCCCCCGCCCTCGAGCGCCGCCTGCGGCATCACACCGACGCCGCGACCGGGCGCGGCAGCGGGCGCACGGCGCAGTGGCGCGCCCTCGCCCATGGCAGCTTCGTCCGCGACGTCGACCTGCTGCCGGGCTCCTACGACGGCCGGGCCTGCCGGGTCGACGAACCGTTCTGGCAGGTGGGCACGACGATCCCCCTCCCCACCGGCGACGTGGCGATCGTCACGGCCGAGCGCCGGGCCGAGTCGGGTCCGCACGAGGCCGGCCTCCTGCCGCGCCTCGACGCCCTGCGGCCGCATCTCGTCCGCGCCTGCCAGCTCAGCGCGCAATTCGGCTCCGAGCGCGCCCGCACCACCACCACGGCCCTCAGCCGGATCGGGCTGCCGGCGGCGGTCCTGTCGGCCTCGGGCCGGGTCCTGACCATGAATGCCCGCCTGCAGGAGCGGGACGAGGTCCTGCCCTCGGGCCAGCACGGCGGCCTGCTGTTCAAGAGCCTGGCCAACAGTAAGCTCCTGCAGGACGCGATCGCCAACGTGGTCGCCGGCCGGCGCACGGCCCAGATTATGCCGGTGCGCAGCTACGCCGACCACCGCGCCCACATCGCCCATATCCTGCGCTTCGACCGGCACCCCGGCGACGTCTTCGACGCCTCGGCGGTGCTGCTCATCCTGGTGGAGGTCGGCGTCCGGGCGGCGCCGGATGACGGCCTCCTCCACCTGCTGTTCGACCTGACCCCGGCGGAGGCGCGCCTGCTCCAGGCCCTGGCCGGGGGCCTGCGCCTGCAGACCTATGCGGAGAGCGTCGGCGTGCAGACCAGCACGGTGCGGACCCAGCTCACCTCGATCTTCAACAAGACGGGGACCAAGCGGCAGGCGGAGCTCCTCAGCATCGTCGCCTCGCTCTCGCTGTTCAGCGGGCCGTCGGTCCCGTGCTGAGGCCGGCACCGGGGGAGGCGGCGTCCGGGAAGGCGTCCAAGAAGGCGTCCAAGAAGGCGTCCAGGGCGGCGGCGGTCGGGAAGGCGTCGAAGGCTCCGAACTGACCGGTGGCCAGCGCCCCGCAGGCCGCCGCGCGTCGCAGGGCGGCATCGAGGGGGGCCTTCGCCAGCAGGGCCGCCATCAGGCCGGCCGCGAAGGCGTCCCCTGCCCCGACCGTATCGATCGCCGTCACCGCGAAGGCCGGCTGGCGCAGGGGCGGCAGGCCGGGGCGGAACGCGATCGCGCCGCGCTCCCCCAGGGTCACCACGAGGCAGGCCGGGCCGCCGTCGAGGAGGGCGGCGATGGCCGGCGTCGGGGCGCGCGTCCCGGTCCGGATGGCTTCCAGAGTCTCGGCCGTGCCGAGGCCGAGTTCCGCCGCCTCGATCCCGTTGACCACGAGGATCGTGGTGTCGGCCAGGATCGCGGGGTCGAGGGGGCGCATCGGCGACGGGTTGAGCAGGGTGGGCCGGCCCCGCCTCCGGGCCAGGGCGAAGGCCTCGCGGATGGGCGCATCCGGGGATTCGAAGGTCGCCGCCACGAGGTCGGCGGCTTCGACGCGGGCGGCGGCGGCCCGGACATCCGCCGCCGTCAGGGCGAGGTTGGCCCCGAGGCAGACCGCGAGGCAGTTCTCCCCCGCCGGATCGACGAAGGCGACGCCGGCCCCGGTCGAGCCCGCACGCGGCACCAGCATGGTGTCGGGAAAGCCCACCTGCGCGAAGGTCGACCGGACCACCGGGGAGAACACGTCCTCGCCGACGGCGAAGAGCCCGTCCACCCGGACGCCGAGCCGGTGCGCGGCCAGGGCGAGGTTGAAGCCCTTGCCGCCGGGCTCGGCGCGGAAGGCCGAGCCCGCGAGGGATTCGCCCGCCTGCGGCAGCCGCGCGACCTTGACCGAGCAGGCGATCACGAAGCTGCCGATGACGAAGACCCGCATGGAGCACCCCGGGCTGATCCGATATAAGCATCCCTACCGGAGGTCGGTCGGACGTGCGCCCTAGAAATCGGACGATACACGGCGATGTCGCGCCGGATCTCGCGGCCGGTGATCGCCCCTCGGTGCTGTCCCTGCTGCGGCTGCGCGGCGACACCGCCATGCCGCTCTACCGGCAGATCGAGGGCCAGCTGCGCGAGCTGATCCTGTCGGGCTCGCTGCCGCCGGGCGTCATCCTGCCGGCCGAACGACAACTGGCCGACAGTCTCGGGGTCAGCCGCGTCACGGTCCAGCGCGCCTATGCCGAGCTCAGCGACGAGGACCTGCTCGTCCCCCGCGGGCGCTCCGGCTTCCTCGTGCGCCACCGCCCCGAGCCGGTGCGCCCGGGCATGGACCGCCTCAAGGGCTTCACCGAGGAGATGCGGGAGCTCGGCAAGATCCCCTCCTCCCGCATCCTGGAGCGGGCGGTCACCGAGGACCGCTCGATCGCCTCGATCTTCGGCCTGCCCTCCACGGCCCCGTTCCTGCGGCTGACCCGCGTGCGCTCCGGCGACGGCGTGCCGATGTCCCGGGAGGTGGCCTGGTACAACCTCCGGGCCGTGCCCGCCCTGGAGACCGGCGACCTCTCCGGCTCGGTCTACGCCTTCCTCGCCGAGCACCCCGGCGGCCGCCTCGTGCGCTGCGAGCAGACCGTGGAGGCGACGATGCCGAATGCGGCCGAATGCGAGATCTTCGCCTTCGCCCAGCCCCTCCCCTGCCTGCTGATCAAGCGCCACAGCTACAACGGCGACTCGGTGATGATCGAGTATGTCGAGGGCCTGTTCCGCGGCGACGCGTACCGCTACCGCCTGAACCTCAGCACCTGAGGCGCGGGTCCGCGCGGCCGTGCCCGGATCGGCACGCCGGCGCCGCTCCGGAGCCGATCCCCGAGCCCACCGCAGCGATCCGCCGGACGCGGCGGGCCGCGCTGGCGCCTGCGCCGAACCCGCACCGCCGCGGCGTGGATCATCCGCCCGTGCCCGCCCGAAGTCTCTAATCATTTTTCGTTATTCAAAGAACCAAAGGTTTGATTTTCCTCGTTGTCCCGCTGCGGTACGTAAAAATAGACGCAAAAACGGCAGCGTTATCGTCTAATCGCGAATGGTTGTTCTGGAGCCCTGATCTTTACTGCCACTCATCTGGCTCCTCTGAAGCGCGCATCAGGACCTGTTCGCGTCGTTAGATACGCTGTGGTCGTCGTTGTTCGTATCTTTTCTGTCGCAGGGAGACAGGGACGCCATGTATACGATGGACGGTAATCTCGGTGAATGGGCGCCTTCCGATCGTCTCAATCCTGTCGGCAGCGGGCCGACGGATTACGGCCTCTATGGGCACATCGAGGGCGGCGTGGCATCCTTCGCCATCACGGCCCCCGCCGGAACCGCGATCGGGACCTACACCACGCTCTGGCTCGACACCGACGCCAGCGCGGCGACCGGATACACACTCTTCGGCCTCTACGGCGGCTACGATTTCAACATCAACATCGCGCCGGACGGGAAACCCTATCTCTATACAGGGGCCGATGGGGAGAACCTCGTCTCGGGCACACCCCTCGCCTACGCCTACAATGCCGATCGCACGGTGCTGGAATTCAGCCTTCCGACCGCGCAGATCGGTGGGCCGATCAGCCTGAACGTCCTCGCGGACGTCAACAACGCGGTCTTCATTCCCGGCGATTACGCGGCAGGCCCCTACACGATCGCGGAGACCAATCAGCCCGGGGACCTGACCCTGTCCGGCCTGACCAACGGCGATGCGACCGAAGGCACGCCCATCGTGGCGACCCTCAGCGATGCCGATGGCCTGATGCCCGGCGGGACGGTGCTCTACACCTTCCTGGATATCGTCACGAATCAGGTGCTGCAGGCGACCGCGTCCAACAGCTACACGCCGACCTACGGCGACAGCGGCAAGATCATCGCCGTCACGGCCACCTACACCGACGCCCTCGGGCACGCGGACACCGCCTCCGCCTCGGCCGGCACCGTCATCGACGTGGACCGGGCCGGCAGCCTGCTCCTGTCGGGCACGGTGGCGGAAGGCGAGACGGTCAGCGCCAGCCTGTCGGACCCCGACGGGGTCCCGGCCGCGGGGAGCGTGAGCTACGCCTTCCAGCTCGACGGCAGCACGGTCGAGACGAATACCAGCGGCCAGTACACCCTGGGCTACGCCGATGCCGGCAAGGCCCTGTCCGTGGTCGCGAGCTACAACGATGGGCAGAGCCATGCCGGCGTTGCCTCGGCCACGGGCGGCACCGTGGTGGACGTGGATCGCGCCGGCAGCGTCCTGCTCTCGGGCCTCGTCGCGGAAGGCGAGACGGTCAGCGCCAGCCTGTCGGATCCCGACGGCACCCCGGCGCCGGGGGGCGTGAGCTACGCCTTCCGGCTCGACGGCAGCACGGTCGAGACCAACACCTCCGGCCAGTACACCCTCGGCTACGGCGACGGCGGCAAGGCCCTCTCGGTGGTCGCGAGCTACACCGATGGGCAGGGCCATGCCGGCATCGCCTCGGCCGCGGCTGGCGCCGTCACGGACGTGGACCGCGCCGGCAGCCTCCTGTTGTCGGGACCGATGGTGGAAGGCCAGACGGTCAGCGCCAGCCTGTCGGATCCCGACGGGGTCCCGGCCGCCGGTGGGGTGAGCTACGCCTTCCAGCTCGACGGCAGCACCGTCGAGACCAACACCTCCGGCCAGCACACCCTCGGCTACGCCGATTCCGGCAAGCTGCTCTCGGTGGTCGCGAGCTACACCGATGCGCAAGGGCACACGGACATCGCCTCGGCCGCAGTCGGCACCGTCACGGACGTGGACCGGGCCGGAAGCCTGATCCTGGTGGGGTCGATGGCCGAGGGCCAGACCGTCAGTGCCGTCCTGTCGGATCCCGACGGGGTCCCGGCACCCGGCGGGGTGCGCTACGCCTTCCAGCTCGACGGCAGCACGGTGGAGACCAACACCTCCGGCCAGTACACGCTCGGCTATGGCGAGGCCGGCAAGGTCCTCGCGGTGGTTGCCAGCTACACGGATGCGCAGGGGCATGACGGCGTGGTGGCGGCCGCGGGCGGCACCGTCACGGACGCGAACCGAGCCGGTAGCGTCCTGCTGTCGGGCCTCGTCGCGGAGGGCGAGACGGTCAGCGCCAGCCTGTCGGACCCCGATGGGACTCCGGCGCCGGGGAGCGTGACTTACGCCTTCCAGCTCGACGGCAGCACCGTCGAGACCAACACCTCCGGCCAGTACACCCTCGGCTACGCCGATGCCGGCAAAGTGCTCGCGGTGGTCGCGAGCTACACCGATGGACAGGGTCATGCGGACATCGCCTCGGCCGCGGCTGGCGCCGTCACGGACGTGGACCGGGCCGGCAGCCTCCTGCTGTCGGGACTGATGGTGGAAGGCCAGACCGTCAGCGCCAGCCTGTCGGATCCCGATGGGACTCCGGCGCCGGGGAGCGTGAGCTACGCCTTCCAACTCGACGGCAGCACCGTCGAGACGAATACCAGCGGCCAATACACCCTCGGCTATGCGGATGCCGGCAAGCTGCTCTCGGTGGTCGCGAGCTACACGGATGCGCAGGGCCACGCGGACATCGCCTCGGCCGCGGGTGGCGCCGTGGCGGACGTAGACCGGGCCGGCAGCCTGCTCCTGTCCGGCCTGATGGCGGAGGGCCAGACCGTCAGCGCCAGCCTGTCGGATCCCGATGGGACTCCGGCGCCGGGGAGCGTGAGCTACGCATTCCAACTCGATGGCAGCACCGTCGAAACGAATACCAGCGGCCAATACACCCTCGGCTACGCCGATGCCGGCAAGCTGCTCGCGGTGGTCGCCAGCTACACGGATGCGCAGGGCCACGCGGACATCGCCTCGGCCGCGGGGGGCAGCGTGACGGACGTGGACCGCGCCGGCAGTCTCCTGCTCTCGGGCCTCGTCGCGGAGGGCGAGACCGTCAGCGCCAGCCTGTCGGACCCCGACGGGGGCCCGGCGCCGGGTGGGGCGAGCTATGCTTTCCAGCTCGACGGCAGCACGGTCGAGACCAACACGTCCGGCCAGTTCACCCTCGGCTACGCCGATGGCGGCAAGGTCCTCTCCGTGATCGCCAGCTACACCGATGCCCAGGGGCATGACGGCGTGGTCGCGGCCGCGGGCGGGAGCGTGGCGGACGGGGACCGGGCCGGCAGCCTGGTCCTGTCCGGCCTGGTGGCGGAAGGCCAGACCGTCAGCGCCAGCCTGTCGGATCCCGACGGCACCCCGGCGCCGGGTGGGGCGAGCTATGCCTTCCAGCTCGACGGCGCCACCGTCGAGACCAACACGTCCGGCCAGTACACCCTCGGCTATGCCGATGCCGGCAAGGTCCTCTCGGTGATCGCCAGCTACAGCGATGGGCAGGGCCATGCCGGCGTGGTGGCAGCCGCGGGGGGCAGCGTCACGGACGTGGACCGAGCCGGCAGCCTCCTGCTGTCCGGCTTGGTGGTGGAGGGCCAGACGGTGAGCGCCAGCCTGTCGGACCCCGACGGGGGCCCGGCGCCGGGTGGGGCGAGCTATGCTTTCCAGCTCGACGGCAGCACGGTCGAGACCAACACGTCCGGCCAGTTCACCCTCGGCTACGCCGATGGCGGCAAGGCCCTCTCCGTAATCGCCAGCTACACCGATGCCCAGGGGCATGACGGCGTGGTCGCGGCCGCGGGCGGGAGCGTGGCGGACGGGGACCGGGCCGGCAGCCTGATCCTGGCCGGCCTCAGCGAGGGCAAGGCCGTCGAGGGACAGATGCTCACCGCCCGGGTGACGGACGCGGATGGCGACCCGGCCGCCGGCAGCGTGGCCTACGACGTCACGCTCGACGGGATCGTGGTCGAGACGAACACCACCGGTGTCTATACGCCCGGCTACCAGGATGGCGGCAAGTCGCTCACCATCGCTGCGTCCTACACCGATGGCCTGGGCCATGACGGGCGCGCCACCGAGACGATCGGGGCGATCATCGACGTGGGATCGCGCGACTCCGTCACGTTCAACTTCGCCTTCGACGCCTCGCAGGTCCGGATGGACGAGGGACGCGCGTTCCTCATCGATCCGAACGGGCTGTCCCACGACGTCACCGGGATCTACGAGATCAGGTTCACCGATGGGACCATCGTCGAGAACGATGCGAGCCCGCTGGTCGACGACCTGTTCTACTACGGGAGCAACAAGGACGTCTGGCGGGACGGCATGGATGCCGACACGCACTACGCCCAGTTCGGCTGGCAGGAGGGCCGCGATCCGAACGCCGCGTTCTCCACCACGGGCTACCTGGCGGCCAATGCGGATGTCGCGGCCGCCAAGGTGAATCCCCTGACGCATTACGAGACCCAGGGCTGGAAAGAGGGCCGCGATCCGTCGTCGAGCTTCGACAACGAGCTCTACCTCGCCCGGAATCCCGACGTGAAGGCGGACGGCATGAATCCCCTGACCCACTACCTCGCTTTCGGTCAGGCCGAGGGACGCGAGACCTACGACGCCGTGGGCCGCGCCACCGACCTGAACACGCATCCGGGCTTCGACGCGGAATACTATCTGCTGTCCAACCGCGACGTCGCCCAGGCGGCGCTCAAGGCCGGCGGGGACAGCTTCGCCTTCGCGTACCAGCACTACGAGACCAACGGCTGGCACGAGGGCCGCAACCCGAATGCGATCTTCGACACCCAGGCGTACCTGAATGCCTACGCGGACGTCGCCGCGGCCGACATGGATCCGCTGGCGCATTATCACGCGTTCGGCTGGAAGGAAGGGCGCGATCCCTCCGCCGGCTTCCACACCAACGCGTACGAAGCGGCCAACCCGGACGTCGGCGCCGCGCAGATGGACCCGATGCTGCACTACCTGCAGTTCGGCGCGATCGAGGGCCGTTCCCCCTTGGGCTGACGGCCTCGGGCGGCCGGGCGAAACCCGGCCGCGCCCGCGGCGGCGGTTCGGGGCCGGGGGCGGCCGGAGAGCCCGGGCCGCTCGCGCGGCTCCGGCCCTCAGCGCAGGAGGTTCGTCTTCGCCAGGTCGAGCACCGAATCCCCGCGCCCGCTCATCACCGCCCGCAGGACGTAGAGGCTGAAGCCCTTCACCTGCTTGCCGTCGATCTTCGGGGGCATCGAGAGTTCCTGGCGGGCCACCACGCAGTCGAGGAGGGCCGGTCCCGGATGGGCCATCACCTCGCGCACGGCGCCCTCCAGCTCGGCCGGGTCCTCGACCCGGACGGCATGGATGCCGGCGCCGCGGGCCATGGCGGCGAAGTCCGGGTTGTCGAGGGACACGCCGGTCTCGATGTAGCCGGCGGCCTTCATCTCGAGCTCGACGAAGCCGAGGGTGCCGTTGTTGTAGACCACGATCTTCAGGGGCAGCTGCTGCTGGCGCAGGGTGAGGAGGTCGCCCATCAGCATGGTGAAGCCGCCGTCGCCGGAGAGCGAGACCACCTGCCGGTCGGGATAGGCCGATTGCGCGCCGATGCCCTGCGCCATGGCGTTGGCCATCGAGCCGTGAACCCAGGAGCCGATCAGCCGGCGCCGGCCGTTCATCTTGAGGTAGCGCGCCGCCCAGATCGTGGGGGTGCCGACATCGGCCGTGAACACCGTGTCGTCGTCGGCCGCCTCGCTGACGAGCTTGGTCAGGTATTGCGGGTGGATCGGCTGCGGGCCGGATTTGAGGCCGAACCAGCTCCGGGTCGGCGTGACCGTGGCGAGGTCGTCGAGGTCCTCCCGCGCCTTGGCGTAGTGCTTCAGGGCGGCATCGAGATGCTTGCGCTCGGTCTTGACCGTGAGCTTCGGCAGCAGGGCCCGAATGGTGTCGTCCACGTGGCCGACGAGGCCGAGGTCGAGCTTGCACCGGCGCCCGAGCTGGCCCGGGCGGATGTCGACCTGCGCGATTGTGGCGTCCTGCGGGTAGAACTGCCGGTAGGGGAAGTCGGTGCCGAGCATCAGCAGCGTGTCGCAGGACATCATCGCGGCATAGCCCGAGGCGAAGCCGATCAGCCCGGTCATGCCGACGTCGTAGGGGTTGTCGTACTCGACCACGTCCTTGCCGCCGAGCGCATGCACGATCGGGCTCTTCAGGGCCTCGGCCAGCTGGAGCAGCTCGGCATGGGCCCCCGCGCAGCCGCGCCCGCACAGCAGGGTGATCCGCTCGGAGCCGTTCAAGAGGTCGGCGAGCGCGGTGAGCTCGGTCTCGGCCGGCCGCACCACGGGCCTGGGCGGGATCAGCCCCGCATTGGGGGCGACCCCGCGGGTGGGCGCGTCCATCAGGGCGACGTCGCCCGGGATGATCACCACGGCGACGCCGGAGAGGCCGATCGCCGCCCGCATGGCGTTCTCCAATACCTGCGGCAGCTGGGAGGCGTCGCCCACCATCTCGCAGTAGTGGCTGCACTCGCGGAACAGCTCGCCCGGATGCGTCTCCTGGAAGTAGCCCGAACCGATCTCCGACGAGGGAATATGGGCCGCGATCGCCAGCACCGGGGTGCGGGTGCGGTGGCAATCGTAGAGGCCGTTGATCAGGTGGACATGGCCCGGCCCGCAGGACCCGGCGCAGACCGCGAGTTTGCCCGAGAGCTGGCTGTCGGCCCCCGCCGCGAAGGCCGCCACCTCCTCGTGCCGGACATGGACCCAGTCGATGGTGCCCCGGGCCCGCAGCGACTCGGTCAGCGCGTTCAGGCTGTCGCCGACGATGCCGTAGATCCGCTGGACGCCCGCCTGATCCAGGGTGTCGACGATGAGGTCCGCGACGGTGACGATCTTCATGGCGCTCGGCTCCGGTTGTCTCCCTGCCGAACGGGACGTCGCACCCCCCGGTTCCAGCCGAGGGTTGTGTCCCGTGCACAGCTGTCACCCGGGGGCATTGGCCCGTCGCGCGACCTCGACACGACCTCCGCCGTATACCCGGCGCGGTTTTCCCGCCCGGACGTCCGCGTTGCAGGCTTTCTCGCGGGGTACGGGCAATTTGAGCGACCCGGTTAGGCCGTTCTTCGCACGGGCGCCTGAATCCTGCGATATCCGAATCCTGCGACGTCCGAATCCTGGGATGTCCGATCGGTCTCGAGATCCGTCCCATGCAAGACCGCCGCGCCGCGCCCTGGATCCGGTCCGATCACGCCGGCCGCCTCACCCTCGACAAACCCGCCAAGATCGCCTGCCGGGTCGATGATGTCTCCCGGATTGGGGTCAGGATCACCCGGCCGGATGCCGCCTCGGTGCCGCGTCCCTGCCTGCCGACGGCCTCACCGCTGAACACTCGCAAGGTCTTCCACATCGTCCGGCCCACCCAGGACATGATCGGTGCGCCGTTTCGATGCCGATCCGCCCCGGGCATTGTCGTTACCGGGTCGTAACCACTCAGGACTTACCTTCGCTCAGACCACAACCACATGGCACTCCCGATGGAAGAGAGACGATCCGAGCCCCGTTCCCGCACGTTGCTGGCAGGCAAGATCGCGTTGCACGGTGGCGGCGTGATCGACTGCACCCTGCGCAACCGCTCCCCGTCCGGCGCCCGCCTCCGGGTCGCCAGCGTGGTCGGCATTCCCGACCGCTTCACGCTGCTCCTGGAGATGCAGGGCGAGCGTCGCCCGGCCCGGGTCGCCTGGCGCAAGCCGGGTGAGATCGGCATCCAGTTCGTCGACGAACCGGCCCCTTAGGACCGGCGGACTACCAGATCTCGAGCACGGCGAGGCGGTCAGTGACCGCCACCGTGAAGACCTGCATCGGCGCCAGCGCGGTGATGCCGACGACACCGTCATCGCCGAAGCGGTGCAGCCGCAACCGCCGGGGCGGGCTCGAAAGGTGCAAGTCCACGGCGCGCGGCGCGCTGTCCGGGCGGGGCGCCCGGGCGTTCCGGTCCCAGCCGTCGAGCCCGAGCCAGATCGGCACCAGCAGGGCGCCGTCCGCCCGCGCGAAGCTGGCCGCCACGAGATCGGGCACGCCCACCGGCAGCACGACCCCGATGCGGTCCCGGGACGCCCGCGCCTCCTCTGCGCGGCCGGCGAACAGGCGGATCAGGCTTCGCACGGCCGCGAAGGACGCGCTCGGCGTGCCGTCATGGGCGATGAGGCCGAACCGGCTCTCGGGGTCGGCCTCGCCCCCCTCGAAGGCGGAGATCAGCTCGTAGAGATAGGTCCGCCGCACGCCCTGCAGGTAGCTCCACAGGAGCAGGCGCGGCAGGTAGCGGGCGCGGACGGCTTCCGAGACCGGCAGGTGGGCGCTCCGGGTGGCCAGGGCCGTGTGATAGCCCGTTTCCGTGACGATGACCGGCGCGGAGCCGAAGACCGGACGAACGGCCGCGACGAAACCGCCGAGACTGCCCGCGCCTCGGGTCTCGGGATGCTCCATCCCCGGATAGGCGTGGACATTGGCGAGATCGACCGAGGCGGACAGGTTCTCCGCGGCGGCGATGTTGGCCTGGATGTAGCTCGGCCCGGCAACCCGGACGGTGCGATGCCGCGGGGTGTCCCGCACGGTGCGGAACAGCGCCGCCTGATGATCCGCGGACAGGCGGGCAAGGCCCGGCCGCGCGGCCACCGGCGGCTCGTTGCCGCCCTCCACGACGACGAGCCCGTCCTCGGCCCAGTCGGCGATCTCGGCGAAGCGCTCCGGCGGTACGCGGGGACCGGGCGTCAGGCCGTCGTAGAAGACCAGACTGAAGCGGTAGCCCCGGCGGGCGAGACCGGCGATCCGCTCGAACTGTCCGGCAGGCTCCGTGCCGACGAGGACGATGTCGTCGCGCAGGTGACGCAGGCCGAGGTCGTCGAGGGCGGCGGCGCATTCGGCAAAGCGCGCGACGTAGGGCGAGCCGCCATGGCCGAGATGCACGTTGATGCCGATGGCATCGATCAGGTCCTCGCAGCGATGCACGGGCGCGGGCGCGGCCACGACCCGCGGTGCGAAGGCCCCCGCCGCCAGGGCCAGGGTCGCCCGGCGGGTGAGCCGGCTCACGCCAGGCTCGCCAGACTGGTGGCTCCGGAATCCGTCTCGACGGGTCTGCGCGCTTCAGCGTGAAACGCCTGAGCCTCCTGAACCGCCCGCAGGAGGTCGCGCAGGTGATGCCCGAGCAGGGCCTGGGCCGCGGGCGAGCTGAAATTGTGGTCGACCTCCGGCACGATCGCCACGGGCGCGCCGAGACGCCGATCCGCCCGACCGGGCGCGCGGCCGAGATGGCGATGCAGGGCGACGAGCCCGGGGTCACCGGCGCTGTAGACGAGGCGGATCTCGGCACCCCGTCGTCGCAGTCGCGCGACCCGTCGGGCGACGGAGCCGCCGGGGGAGATTGGGTTTACGAGGCGCCGCAGCCGCCGCACGGCGGCAGAGAGGCTGCGCTTGGCCAGGGTCGCACCGATCGCCCGCACGTGGATCTCGCCGCGCAGGAGCCGCCGCCAGGTCGCACCCCGCTTGAGCAGCGCCGCGTAGGTACCGGTGCTGCCGAAGGTCTGGCGGATCGCGGCGTCGACATCCTCGTCCGGGTCCCAATCGAAGCAGTAGAGGTTGACGAGGAGCGCTCCATCGACCCGCGCGTCGCGGCAGAGGGCCTGGAACGCCGCATGGGCGCCGCTGCAAGTGCCCACGAGGACGATGGATCCTCGGACCTCGGCCAGGTGATCGAGGGCCCGGCCCACATCCGCGAACCCGTCGGGGGCGTAGGGCGGCTTGCGGCCATCCGACCGGCGGCCGCTGTCGCCGATGCCGGCGAGATCGAAGCGGAAGGAGGGAACTCCGTCCGCGGCGAGCCTGCGGGCGAGTGTCGTGGTCTGCCGGCCCCAGCCCGAATGCACGGTCATGCCGGTCGAGACGAACACCACCGTCGGCGCGCCCGGATCCTGCCGACGCGGCGTACAGCGGATGCCGAACAGGTCCGGCTGGAACCGGGCGGGCGCCTCGGACCAGCCGATGCCGGCCAGGCGCGCCGGGCCGAGATGCAGGGGGATCGCGGGTCCGGCGATCGTCACGCCGTCCGTCGCGAAAGCGGTGATGCGATCGAAATCCGCCTCAGGGACCTCGGCGAAGATCGGGTCGCCGACGAGGAGCGGAAGGCCCGGCAGTGGTCCCGTCTCGACGGCACTGCCGAGTGCCGTCAGGCGTCCCGCCAGCGTCCGGGTTTCCGGGGCGAGGAGGAGGGTTCGCGGCGCCGGGGCACGCGGGATCGCGGTGGCGTCGAGGGCGCCGACATCGGCCAGGAAGGCCGCATCCATGCGGAAGCCCCCGACGGACAGGCCGTCCGGATCCACCGTCGGGGCCACCCCCCCCGCGACACCGGCCACCGTCCGGGCGCGAAGCCGCATCTCGCGGAGATAGGCGCGTCCGGTGACGGCCGGCGCCAGCAGGACCAAGCGGTCGACCGCCTCCTCCTGGGCCGCCAGAAGAGCCAGGTTGGCGCCGAGACGCAGGCCGACGAGGACGATCTCCGTGACGCCGGTCGTCTCGCGCAGGAAGCGCACTGCCCGGCGGATTGCCGCAACATTGGCCGAAACCCGCGCCTCGGCTGGATCGCCAGAGTTGCCCTCCCCCGGATAGTCGAACCGCAGGGTCGGGCAGCCGGCCGCGGCGATCCGATCCGCCAGGGCACGCCAGGGGCGATGAGCGGCCATCTGCTCGAACCCGAAGGCGCCGCACAGGACCACGCCACGCCGGCCCGCGGCCGGGTGGATCCACCCGAACAGGTCGTCGAAGGTCACCGGCATGGCGGCGTCGGGCGCCGCGCTCGTCCCATGCTGGTGGCGGACCTCACGCGTCATGACCGAACCTCACGCTCTCTCTACTGTTGAGGGCCGCGACCATGCCCTGCGGGAGCTGCTGGCAACCGGGAAAGCGAACCAGCCTGTCCGACCCCGGCGCTAGGTGGAAGCCACTGTCGCAGGGCCGCGCCGCGGAGCTCCGCACGGTCACAGCGAGGGCGAGGTGGTCGGTTCCGACGCGCAGGGTCGGCACGGATGCACCCGCCACGGGTTCGACCCGCAGGCCGATCGCCTCGGGGGTGATCGGCCGGGTGCCGGGAAAGTGGAAGCTCTCGGCGACGACCGCGCCGTCCGTATCGGTGAGACGGGCATGTGCCACGTCGTGGATGCGGGGGCCGAAGCGATAGCTGTCGGTGGCATCGAAGAAGCGGCCGAGCATCTCGGCCGAGGAGAGGGTCAGGAAGGCGCGCGGGTCGAGCGTGATCCCGCGCTCGGCCCGCGCCGCGACCTTGCCGGTGCGGTCCGCGAAGGTCAGTGCGAGGCGCAGGTCCACAGGCCCGGCGGTCTCGTTGTGAACATGGAGGTATAGACCGCCCAGGCCCTCGTCCGACAGGGTGACCTGAACCGGACGGAAGGCCCGCTTCAGAGCGTACCACCCGGATTTTGGAGCTTGGGTCCAGTCGATCACGCCCCAGCCGGTGCCTGGCCCGAGGTCGCGCAGGAACCAGACGAGGCCGCCGGCCGTCGGTGAGCGCGCCCGGCGCCACTCGGCGAAGGTCTGCTCCATGACCTCGGCCACGGCAGCGCGGCCGAGCTCGAGGTAGCGCTCGGGATCGTCGGCGCGCAGGGCGGCGGGATCGACCCCGTAGAGCAGGCCGACATAGTGGTCGCGCACCTGCTCGAAGTCCCAGTCTGCGCCCCGGTCGCGGGGGATGCCGCGCGTCCAGAGCGGATCGGCGGGCCGTCGCTGCCCGAGCGTCGCCGGTTCCGGCAGGTTGGCGAAGGCGAGGCATTCGCTGGCGAAGCCCACCTCGGCCCGGCGCGCATCCTCAAGAGGCCGACGATAGGCACCGACGCCGTAGTAGTGGGTACAGCCCGCGCTCGGCGAGAACGGCAGGTCGCCGCCCGACGGCGAGTTCGGCACCACCACGAGGTCGGGACGGGTGTCGGCGACGAGCCCGGGCAACGTTTCGCTGCAGAAGGCGTCGGCCCAGACGGTCCGCGGCGCTCCGAGCATGGCCGCCTGCTGCCAGACCTCGCTGCCGCCGCAGATCACGGCGAGGGAGGGGGCGAGCTGAACTCGGTCGAGCACGCCCGTCACCTCGCGCGCGAGGGCGTCGGTAAAATCGGCGGCGTCGTGCGGATAATCGAAATTCGCCAGCATCAGGTCCTGCCAGACGAGGATGCCGGCGGCGTCGCAGAGGTCGTAGAATTCGGACGCGGGATAGAGGGTGGTGCCGGAGACGCGCAGCATGTTCATGCCGGCCTCGCGCGCGAGGTCGACGAGGGTGCCGCAATCTTCAGTGCCGAGGCCGACGAGGTCCGACGGGGTCCAATTGGCGCCGCGGCAGAACACCGGCACGCCGTTGACGGCGAGGGCCAAACCTTCTGCGAAGGGACGTGTCAGCGCCAGGGTGCGAAAGCCTGTCCGGCCGAGATCGATTGTCGTGCCGTCGATCGCCACGCTCACGGCATGGAGGTGGGGCGTACCGTGGGTATGAGGCCACCAGGGCGCAATCCCGGGCAGCGCCAGGGTTCCGGCGTACAGGCCGGGCGCGGATTCTGTCAGGACGATCGCCCGCCCGTCGCAAAGCAGCGTGACCGACGCGGGGTGGCCGCTGATCCGAAGGCGCGCCGAGAGCCGGCCTGCGTCGCCATCATAGATGGCCCGAAGGTCGGCTTCCATCAGACCGGGGTGCTGGGGCTCCACCGTGATCGGGCGGTAGGGACCCACGAGGTCGATTTCCGGGCACCAGCCCGGCATGAACCCGAGGAGGCTCGTGCGGACGTGGCGCAGGGAGCCCGGAGTAATCATCCGGGGGCGCCAGCGCCCGCGCTTCGACGGGCGGTCGAGCTCCGCCTTGAGCGACCGGAAGCAGAGGGCCAGCTCAGTCCCCGGCCGGAGATCGGCCTCGACGGCGTGAGCCTCGAACATCGAGCGTGAGACCAAAACGGGCACGCCGTCGAGCCAGACCTCGACGAGCGTCGCCAAGCCCTCAAAGCGCAGGCGGACGGGGCCACTCCGGGCCAGCGGACTCCGGTACCAGACGTCCTGATCATGAATCGGCGTCGGGGTCGCCTCGGACCAGAGTCCGGCGCCCCGCAGGGCCGCGGCGGCGGTACCGGGCACCGGGGCGGGGATCCAGTCGGCGGTCTCCAACAGGTCGCCAGGCCCGGTCCAGGCACCGGGCGGCGTCAGGGTGAGCCGCCAGGGGCCGTCCACGGCCTGCGGCACGACACCGTCGATCGACCGGATCCGGGCCATGATCCGTCCCTATCAATCGAGCGCGCGGTCGAGGGCCGCGAACACGTCCGCGTAGGTGGCCGCGAGCCGGTCGAGACGCGCTGCGAGGCCGTCGGCACTGCGGCGGTGAAAGGCCCGGGCAAGCTGGAACTGGAAGGCCTTGGCCTCGACGGCGAGGCGTGAGGCCACGTCCGAGGCGGGAGCGAAACGCCCCGCACCCGCTGCCTCAAGCCAGGCGAGATGGCTCGCGAGCATCTCGAAATTCGCGCCGAGCTGGCGCGTGGTGTTGAAGGCGTAGGCGTGGAAGATCCCGAGGGGGCGCTGAACCAGGGCTGGTGCCGTCCGCGTGAGAGTGTCGCGAAACGCCAGGATCGGGTTGTGCCCTGGCGCCCGGTCGCGGTGGCGTCGGAGCAGGTCGAGCGCGGCGCCCGGCAACTCCGCCGGGCTCATGGGAGGGGCGACCGCCTTCACGAACTCCGCGTAGGGCGGCAGCACGGCGGATCCGAAGAGGCCATGATAATCGTCGCCGGAGAGCCGGAAGCGCCCGGCATTGTGGAGGTAGTCGAGCTCCCGTGTGTCCGGGTCGAGAGCCAGGATGCCGATCGTGGTCTTGCCGTGCTCCCGGCCGTAGGTGGTGCCCTGGGTGTCGGGCAGGTAGATCGCGTCGACCTCGACCAGCACCGGCCGGCCCTGCCGGACCTGGAGCAGCGCCTGTGCTTCGAGGGTGTCGTAGACCGCGAGTTCCAGCACCTCGAGCCCGTAGAGCCGCTCGAGATCGGCTGCCTGTGGCTTGAAGAACGTGAACTGGTCGCCTTCGAAATCCTGCCGCAGGGTGAACCCCAACATCGCCTCCGGCACGAGGCCGCGCCCGTGCAGGAGTTCGATCCAGAGGTCGACATAGCAGTTCGTCTCCGGCCAGTTGCGATCAGCTCCATGCAGCGGATGCGGCGCGTAGGGCATCGCGGGGCCGAGCCCCGGCGCCGGCTGGAGAAGGGCGGCGGTCACCAGCTCAACCCCACAGGGTGGTGCGCACGGAATCCGGCCAGGCAGCAAAGTCCAGGCCGTGATGGCGCAGGAGCGCCAGCGTGATCCGCTCCAGGCCGAAGCCGACGCAGGCGGTGTGGGCGACGCTGCCGTCGGCTTGGCGTAAGTCCCAGGTCGTTCCGAAATGGTCCTGGTGGTAGTTGAAGCTGAGGCAGGCAGTCGGCTTCTCGACGCTGTTCACGGGCACGTTCAGCTCGAACTTGAGGTTCTGCTGGCGCTGGTTGTTGGCGAGCATCCGACCGGCCCGGCCGAAGAAAGGATCGTTGGCCACGTCGATCGCCAGCGGCAGCGCCAGGCTGCGGATCATCTCGCTGCCGCGGGCAAGCCAGGATTCGCGGAAGGCCAGTACCTGCTCAGGGCTACCCATGCGGACGAATTCGCGCATCCGGAAGAGCTGCATCCGGGTCGGTTCCAGGCTGGGCTCGCGCCGGAAGCAGTAGGATTGCAGGTCGAACAGGCCACCCTCCGCGGGCAGACGGCCGCGCGCTGCGGCGGCCGGGTAGAGGGGGTAGCAGGCCGCGGGGGTGAGCACGATGTCCGTCGCCTGCTGGTGACCGGTCCAGTCGTTCCGGGCCTCGACGCAGGCGAGAAGCTCGGCATGCTCCGCTTCGTTGCCGCAGAAACTGTGCACCGTGCCGGCGAGGTTCGGGAAACCCTTCAGGTAGCCGCTGCGCTCGAAGGCCGGCCGGCTCATGGCGGGGGGAAAGCGCATCACCTCCGCGCTATCCGTCGCACCGAGTCGGCTGATCAGGCGCTCGAGGGCGTCGACGACGCTCTCGAAGGCGCCGCTGCGGCCGTAGAGGCCGTCGATGCCGGTGCGCACCAGGAGGCCCTGGTCGAACAGGCGGTCGAGGAAGCTCGGGACGGCGCCCGGGGCATCGTCAAAGATCTCGGCGGCCCCGGAATCTGCCGGAAGAGAGAAGGTCGAGTCCATCACGCGCTCATGAGCTGGCCGCCGCCCTTCTGCACGAGCAGAAGCTTGGCGGTGTTGGCGAGGATGCGGTCGTTTCCGATCATCAGCGGTGCCGACAGGATGTCGCGCAGTGGCCGGCCGAGGCTGAAGGGCGTGCCGTTCTTGTAGCCGGCGAGGCCGACGATCGAGAGGGCGCGCTGCACGATATCGACGGCCATCTCGGAGGCGGTCGTCTTCAGGTTGTTGAGCATGACGGAGAAGCCGATCGACCCGATGGTGTCGGCGTCACCCTGCGCGTCCTCGTAGCGGCGGAGCGCCGAAACGATGGCGGCCCGCATCGCCTGGAGGGTGTTGGAAACTTCCGCGAGGCGCAGGGCCGTGGGCGGCACCTGTCCCGGCTGGCGCCGGGCCTCGGCCTGCACGAAGGTGCGGGCGCGGTCGACGGCGGAGTTGGCGATGCCGAACCAGACGCTGCTCCACAGGAGGTGCGAAGAGGCCAGCATCGACTGGGCCGCGATCTCCGCGAAGGGCTTGGGCAGGATCTGCTCGACGGGAATATCCCGCGCCTCGAGACGAAAGCCGTCGCTGCAGGTGCCGCGCATGCCGAGGGTGTCCCACACGGTCTTGCGCTCCAGGGAGATCTGGTCGGCGAACAGGGCCACCAGCACTTGGTCGGAGCCCGCGGCCTCGGGGTGACGTCGGGCGGTAGCGAGGATCAGGTCCGCCTGCGTCCCGTAGGAGATCACGGAAGCGTCCTTGCCGAGGGCGAAGACGCTGCCGGTGGTCTCGACGGCGCAGAAGCTGGTACGCAGGTCGCCGCCGATTCCAGCTTCCGTGGTCGAGGAGGCGACGAGGAGCTGCTCCCGGGCGATCCGTTCCATCAGGTGGCAGTGCCAAGCGCTGTCCAGCCCGTGTGCCACGAGGCTCGCGACCTTGATGTGGTGCATGGCGAACACCATCGCGGCACTGCTGCACGCCTGCCCAAGGGTGCTGCACAGGTCCGCGATCTCCCTCAGGCCCGCGCCTTCGCCGCCGAACTGGCTCGGGATCTGTAGTCCCAGCAGCCGCTCCGCCTTGAGGGCCGTGACCGCCTCCAGCGGGAAGCGACCGTCGCGGTCGACGGAATCGGCGTGAAGCGCAGCGACTGCCGCCGCGCGCTGCCCACGCTGGGTCACGGTGCTCATGCGGCCTTGGGACGAAGGACGGTGGCCACGGTCTCGCGGATCGCAGCGATCGACGCGAAGGACTTGCGGGTTAGGAACTCGTCCGGAAATTCGATGCCGAACCGCTCCTCAAGGGCCAGCATCAGCTGGACCGAGCCGAACGAGTCGAGGCCGCGATCGAACAGGCTGTCGTCGTCGCCGATCTGTTCGGCGACCGGGGCCAGCGCCTCATTGGTTGCGAGGATCTGGCGGATATCCTGGGATGTGACCAAGGTACGGCTCCTGTCTAAGCAATGATTCATGTATTGGTCAGCCGAATGAATTGTCAAACAACAAGGAGCGCAATGGTAAATACCGGCCTCTGCTGTATGCAATTGAGCTTGCCGGATAAGGGCCTTCTGATGCTCGCCCGCGTGCCGAACTTTGACGCAGACTCTTGATCTTCGCGCAGATCCTTGCAGTCGGCGACCTTCCCGGGTCTCTTCCTAAGAACGCTCTCCTAAACAATTTGTCGTCAATCTCAGGGCAGGGGTGAGACAGCTGATAATGTGATGAACAAACTCTGACGATGATTGACGAAATACACAATGATTCAGGATAATGCCTGGAATGACGTGACTTTGCCAACCGTCGAGCGCTCAAGTTCGATGATCAGGCGTTGTTCGGGATCCGCTCCTGTTCGGCGGACGCACGCGATCCTTCGGCGAGAGATGATCTACAACCTGCAGATCCTGCGCGCCCTGGCGGCCTACTCGGTCTTCCTGACGCATTTCGGACTCTACGCGGGCCCCATCCTGCCGAGGCCCAACGCCCTGGCTTTCGGAGCGGCGGGCGTGGACGTGTTCTTTGTCCTGTCCGGCTTCATCATGTTCGTGAGCACGGCTGGTCGGCGTGAGAGCCCTGGCGTTTTCCTACTTCGCCGGGCGATCCGGGTGGTGCCCCTCTACTGGCTCGTCACCCTTGCGCTGGCGCTGATCGCGCTTGCCGGACTGAAGCCGATCGGCATCGTCGAACTGCGGCTGGACTATGTGGTGCAGTCACTGCTGTTCCTGCCGTTCTCGCGGGGCGGCTACGTCGAGCCCCTCAATTCGGTGGGCTGGACGCTCAATTACGAGATGTTCTTCTATGCCGGCTTCGCTGGCCTGCTGATGCTGGCAGGCGTGCGGGCGCGACTGATTGGCCTCGCCGCCGCCTTCGGCGCGGTGGTCCTTCTCGGCCTAGCGCCTGTGCCAGGGCTCTACTGGGCCTATTACACGAAGCCGATCGTGCTCGAATTCGTCGCCGGCGCGGCTCTCGGGTACGCCTATCTCCGCCTGGGGACGCCCACGCCCGGCTTTCCAATTCGGCGGACAGCTGGCGCCGCCCTCGCGGTCGCAGGCGCCCTCATCCTCGGTGGACAGGTGGTCGCGGGAGCCCTCGGCGCCGATCTGGAGATGACGGGTTTCCTGCGTCCGCTCATTTGGGGGAGTGCCGCGGTGCTGGCGGTCGGCGCGCTGCTTCTGCTGGAGCAGGGCGGCGTCGTCCTGCGCGCGCGCTGGCTCTTCTCGCAGGGGAACGCCAGCTATGCATTCTATCTTATCCACAACCTTATGTTGCACGTCAGCGCCAAGGCGGCGGCCATTCTGGTGGCGCCCGGTCCCCAGCGCGTCGCGCTGGTCTTCGTCCTGGCCTTCAGCGCCTCTGTGCTCCTCGCGGAATGGCTGTTCCGCTGCGTGGAAAGGCCCATCGGAGCCGCCTTGCGGCGGGTCTGCGACGGGAGCCCACGTCCTGCAGCACTGCCCGGGCCCGTTCCTCTATAGCTGGATAAAAGCCGCTTCGTGCGACCGCCCTCTACCCGGATCCCTAATAAAAACCTAAGACGGGTGAGGAGATTTTCGATAAAAAGCATCCGTAGAGCATTATCTGTAAGTAATAATCGCCTGTGACGCTGCTTTAACGCCTGGGTCGATCATAGTATTGAAGTTCGAAGAGAGAATGCTCTCCTGGGTCGGTGGTCTTGCCGCCCGTCGGCGGAGATTCTCTGTGTCCGGCACGCCGGCGAGGATGGTTCGGATGCGCGTAGCGATCGTTCACGACTGGTTATACGTGGTCGGAGGCGCCGAGCAGGTGCTTCGCCAACTGCTGAAGATCTATCCTCAGGCGCATGTCTTTACCCTGTTCGACTTTTTGCCCGAGTCCGCCCGGGCCTATCTCGGCTACACGCAAGCGCGCACCAGCTTCATCCAGCGCCTTCCCTTCGTACGCACCCGGCACCGGCACTACCTGCCGCTGATGCCGCTCGCCATCGAGCAATTCGACCTGTCGAGCTACGACCTCGTCATCTCGAGCAGCTACGCGGTGGCCAAGGGCGTGCTCACCGGACCGGACCAGCTTCACGTGTCCTACGTCCACTCGCCCATGCGCTACGCCTGGGATCTGCAGCACACCTACCTGCGGGAGAGCGGCTGCGCGAGCGGCCTCAAGGGCCTGCTTGCTCGCCTCATCCTCCACCGGATGCGTCTGTGGGACTACCGCACCGCGGCCGGGCCGAACGCGATCATCGCCAATTCCGGCTTCGTGGCGCGGCGGATCCACAAGGTCTACGGCCGTGGCGCCGAGGTGATCCCTCCGCCCGTCACCCTGTCCAGTCAGCGCTACGACGGGCCCCGCGGGAACCACTTCCTGGTGGCGAGCCGCCTCGTGCCCTACAAGAACGTCGAGGCCGTGGTGCGCGCCTTCGCACAGTTGCCCGGCCTCAACCTCGTGGTCGCCGGCACTGGTCCGGAGGCCGAGCGGCTGAAGGCGATCGCGACGCCGAACGTCACCTTTGCGGGGTTCGTCTCCGACGAGGAGCTGCGCCGCCTCATGGCCACTGCCCGCGCCTTCGTCTTCGCGGCCGAGGAGGATTTCGGGATCATCGTGGTGGAGGCCCAGTCGGAGGGCACGCCCGTCCTGGCCCTCGGTCGCGGAGGAGCCCGCGAGACCGTGCTGGTGCGGGGGCCGAACCGCACGGGCATGTTCTTCGATACGCCCGAGCCCGATGCCATCGCGTCCTGCGTCTGCGACTTCATCCGCCAAGAGGACAGTTTCACCCGCGAGGCCTGCCGGAATCAGGCGGAGCCGTTCTCCGCCGAGCTGTTCCGCATCCGGTTCTCGCGCTTCGTCGACGAACAGCTCACGATGCATCGCGCCGCCTGCGAGCCACGCCTGCGCACCCTCCCTCGGCTCGAGGCTGTTCCCCGCTTCGAAGCCGTGTCCTGAGGAACGGCGCGCATGTCCCTCCTCACCCTCGACATGCCCGATCGCGCGCCGGTCGCCGGGCGCGTCCCCGAGCAGGACCGCGAGCGCGGCGGCGCCCTCATGGCGCCTCTCCTCAAGATCTGGCGCCGCCGCGTCCTGTTCGCGACCATCTTCGTCGCCATCCTCGGGCTCGCGGTGACCATTCTGATCCGCACGCCGGCCCAGTACGTCGCGACCGGCTCCGTTATCGTGGCCGAGCCCGAGCCGGGCGCCAGCAACGCCTCGATGGCCTGGATCCAGAAGCTCGGCGACCCGGCCGATCTCGAGAGCCAGATCCTGGTGATCCGCTCGCCCCGCATGATGCGCCTCGCCGCCGAGAGCGGCCTCGCCGAGGCGGTGATGGCCGAGTGCCGTGAGACCGTCACCCGCGGGCACCCCGACCGGATCACGGAAAAGAAGAATGCCGTCTGCGCCAAGCTCGGTGCGGATCGCGACGCGCTCGTGGAGTATCTGCAGAAGCGCTACATGGTCGGCAGCGCCGGCCGCTCGCGCGTCATCGCCATCGGCTACAAGTCGCCGCTGCCCGAGGTGGCGCAGACGATGACCAACGCCCTCATCAACGCCTTCCTGGAAGACCAGCGCAACGCGCAGGCCTCGAGCCGCAAGGCGGCCACCGACTGGCTGTTCACCGAAATCAAGCAGCTCGACGCCTCGATCCGCGACGACGAGGCACGCATCCAGGCCTTCCGCCGCCGCAAGGGACTCGTGAAGGGCGCGACCGGTCCGATCAGCGCCGAGCGCCTCACCGGGATCAGCCAGCAGCTCGCTGCCGCCGAGGCGGCCAAGGCAGATGCCGCCGCACGCCTGAAGGAGATCGAGGCCGACCGGCGCCGTGGCTCCGACAGCGCCCCGGCGGTGCTCGCCAGCCGCGCCGTGGGCGACCTGAAGCAGCAGATCAGCGGGGTCAGTGCCCAACTCGCCAATCAGAGCACTCTGCTCGGCCCGAACCACCCGACCGTTCGCGCTCTGCAGACCGAGCAGGCCAGCCTGCGCGCCCGGATCGACCGGGAGCTCGCCAACGTCGCCGACGGCCTGCGCAAGACCTACGAGGCCTCGAACACCCTGGCGCGCTCCCTGCGCGCCCAGATGGACAGCGCCAAGTCCGAGGCGGCCGCCGCGATGGACGACGAAGCCTCGATCGAGGGCATGGTCCGCAACGCCGAGATCAAGCGCGCCCGCTACGCCGACCTCGTCAAGCGGGCGAGCGAGCTGGAGACCGAGCGCCGCATCCTCACCGGCAGCACCCGCCTGGTGAGCCTCGCCGAAGTGCCGCAGGAGGCGTTCTCGCCCAAGCCCGTGCCCTTCCTCGCCGGCGCCGTCGTGTTGGCGACCGTGCTGGCCGCCGGCGTCGCCCTGCTGCGCGACCTCGCCGACCGCCGGGTCCGCACGCCCGCCCAGCTGGTGGCCGGCACCGGCGCTCCGGTCTTTGCCCAACTGCCCTGCCTGGATGCCGGCGGCCTGATGGGCCGTCTCTCCGACCGGCGCCGGGAACTCCCCCTGGCCGAAGCCCTCCAGCGGGCGAAGGCCGACCCCGGCATGCGGAACGTGCTGCGGACTCTCCACGCCCACCTGTTCCTGGCGGGGGGCGACGGCTCGCGCACGGTCCTGGTGACCTCGGGCAAGCCGCGCGAGGGCAAGTCCTTCACGACTTTCGCGATCGCCGGCCTCAGCGCCGCGAGCGGCCGCCGCGTCTTGGTGATCGAGTGCGACCTGCGCCGGCCCAACTTCGAGGCGTCCCTCGGTCTCGGCCGCAGCCCGGGCCTCGCCGGCGTCCTGCGCGGCGAGATCGACGCGGCGGCGGCCGTCATCGCCAAGGACGGATTCGACGTCATCCCGGCCGGCGTCCCGACGCCGGACTCGACCGAGCTCCTGATGAATCACCGGATGGCGAACCTCCTGCGCTGGAGCCGGCGCTACGACCTCGTGCTCCTCGACAGTCCACCGACCAGCCTGCTGATGGATGCCTGCATGCTCGCCCGTCACGTGGACGGCGTGCTCTGCTGCACCCGTGCGGGCCGCTCGCAGCTATCCGACACGATCGAGACCGTGACGAGCCTGCGCAAAGCGGGCGGTGCCGTCCTCGGCATCGCCATGACGATGGTCAAGTCCGGCGGCCAGCCGGCCTACGAGGCGATGCCCCTGTCCTTGCCGCATCGCGCGGGAGCCGCCTGATGGCCGGGGTGCTCTCCACCGCGGTCGGGTCCGAACTCGCGCCCGCCGCGCCTTCGATGGAGGCGCGGGCGGCCTACCCCCGGGTGCTGTTCGTCAGCCACACCGGCACCATGTCCGGAGCCGAGCTCGTCCTGCAGGACGTCGTCCAGGCCTGGCCGGACTCTCAGGCGTTCCTGTTCGAAGGCGGTCCCCTCGCCGATGCCCTGCGGGAGGCCGGCCTGACGATCCGTCTCGCCGCGCCGGGCGCCGATCTGTCAGGCCTGCGCCGGGACGCCTCCCCGCTGCACGCCCTTCCGGTGCTCGGGCGCCTCGCCCGTCTGGCGTGGGACCTCGCCGGGGCGGCGCGTGGCTGCGACGTGGTCTATGCCAATTCCCAGAAAGCTTTCCTGCTCGCGGCCCTGCCCACCCGTCTCGTCGGTCGCCCCTTGGTCTGGCACCTGCACGACATCCTCGACGGCGCTCATTTCGGCCGGGCGCAGCGGATCATCCAGGTCCGGCTCGCAAATGCCTGCGCGGTGCGCGTCGTCGTCCCCTCGCGGGCCGCGGCCGAGGCCTTCGTGCAGGCCGGCGGCCGCCGCGATCGGGTGACGGTGGTGCCGAACGGCCTCGACCTGACCCTCGACCCGCGCCCCGCGGCCGAACTGCGCGCGGAACTCGGCCTGCCGATCGGTCCCCTCGTCGGCGTGTTCAGCCGTCTCGCACCCTGGAAAGGGCAGGACGTCGTGATCGAGGCGCTCGCAGTGGTGCCGGGCCTGCGCTGCGTGGTGGTGGGCTCGGCCCTGTTCGGCGAGGAGGCCTACGCGGCGACCTTGCGCGATCTCGCGGCGGCCCGCGGCGTCTCGGACCGGGTGCTGTTCCTGGGCCAGCGCAGCGACGTGCCCCGCCTGATGCAGGCCGTCGATGCGGTGGTCCATCCCTCCGTCGATCCCGAGCCATTCGGCCGGACTCTCGTCGAGGCGATGCTGGCCGGCGTGCCGGTGGTCGCCACCGATGCCGGTGCCTCCAGCGAGATCCTCGACGGCGGAGCCCTCGGCACCCTGGTGCCGCCCCGTCGACCCGATCGCATCGCCGCCGCCCTCAGCGAGATCCTGGATCGCCCGGAGGCCTTCGCGGAGCGCACCCGTCTGGCCCGCGAGCGAGCCCTTGCCCGCTACGGCGCCGCCCGGATGCAGGACGACCTCGCCGCCCTGATCCGCCGGGTCGCCGCCCGCGCGTGACGCATACAGGCCATCCCCTCTTCCGAAGCTGCCGAGCCACGATGATGCGCGTCCTCGTCAACATGCCGAGCCAGCACGGGGGGCGCCCGTCCGGCGTGGCGCTGGTCGCCTTCCGGGTGGTTGCCGGGCTGCTCAACCGGGGCAACGTCGCAGTCGTCCTGCGCTCGCCCTGGACCCGCACGCAACTGCCCGAGGCGATCCGCGACCGGGTCGCGGTCCTGACGGTGCCGCGCCCGCGCCTGATGGTCCTCGATGTCCTGCGCCAGGCCGTCACCGTCCCGGCCCTTTGCCGGGCCGAGGGAATCGACGTGGTGCTGAACGCCGATCCCTACGGTGCGGCCTTCGGGGGCCGGGCTCGCGTCAGCGTCGTGCATGACCTCTACTTCCGCACCATCCCGGACTGCACCGGGTGGCGCGAGGCGCTCACGACGGACCTGATCTTCCGGCTCGTTCTCGGCAACAGCGCCCGCGTGATCGCGGTCTCGGACACCACCCGGGACAGCCTCGGGCAGTTCTACCCCTCCTTGCGCGAAAGGGTCCGGACCGTGCCCTCCGCGGCCATGCTCGATGCGTCGGCATCGAGCGGCGTCGCGCCCGAAGCCACGCGGGGCGCCTACGTCCTGGCGGTGGGCAATGCCACCCACAACAAGAACTTCGCCACCCTGGCGCGGGCGGCCGCGGCGCTCTCCCACACCCATCCCGACCTCGCCATCGTCCATGTGGGCGAGGACCCGCAGGACACCATCGCGGCGGCCCTGGCGGGAGCGCCGGTGCGGCTGACGCGCCTGTCGCGCATCGGCGAGGATCGTCTTGCCAGCCTTTACCGGGGCGCCCTGTGCCTCTGCGTGCCCTCCTTCGCAGAGGGATTCTGCCTGCCGGTGCTCGAGGCGCAGACCCTGGGCTGCCCGGTGTTGTGCTCGGATCGCTCGGCGACGCCCGAGATCGCCGGGGACGGTGCGCTTACCTTCGATCCCACGGATCCCACCGCGCTCGCCGCGGCCCTGCGCCGCCTCCTGCACGAGCCCGGCCTGCGTGCCGACCTGATCGTGCGCGGCTACGCCAACGCCCGCCGCTACGACTGGGCCGAGACCGCCCGGCGCTACGAGGGCGTGCTTAGCGAGGCGCTGCAGGACGCCGCCCGCCCGATGCCCGCCGGGGAGGCCGCGGATGCGCATCCTGCACCTTAGCTCCCTCTACGCCCCCGAGCAGGTCGGTGGCGCCGAACTGATGGTGGAGACCCTGGCCCGGATTCAGGCCGGCCTCGGCCATGCCGTTGCGGTGGCCTGCGCCTCGCGCCGGTGGGAGACTCCGACCCTGCAGGACGGGGTCACCGTCTATCGGACCGGACACGGTACGCCCTTCCACAGTCTCGACTGGCCGCGGCACGGACGCCTCGACCGCCTCCGCTACAAGCTCGCCACGCAGTGGAACCGGCAGACGCTGAGCCGGATGGAGGCGGCGGTCCGCGATTTCGCCCCCGATGTTGTGAACACCCATTCGATCTCGGAGATCACCCCGGCCATCTGGCCGATGCTCCGGCGCCTCGGCATTCCGGTGGTCCACACGCTTCACGACTTCACGAGCCTGTGCACCAACGGGGCGATGGCGAAGCACGGACGGGCCTGCGTCGGCCAGCACCTCAAGTGCCGGCTCTACGCCCAGCCCCACCGCCGGTGCCAGCGCGCGGTTTCCGCGGTTGCGGCAGTCGGCACCGACATCCTGGACCGGCACCTGGCCGCCGGCTTCTTCACCGCGATTCCCCACTCGCTCCGCCAGGTGATCTGGAACCCGATCGCCCCCGGCGGTCCCTCCGCACGCCAGCCGCGCCGGCCCGGCGACCCGGTCGTGTTCGGCTCCCTCGGACGCATCGAGGCCTCGAAGGGCACCGACGTACTACTGGCGGCCTGCCGCCACCTGCCACCCGAGGGCTGGCGCCTCGTCATCGCCGGCCGCGCGGCGGATGGACTGGAGCGATACCGTGCCCTGGCCGAAGGGTTGCCGGTAACGTTTGCCGGGTATGCCGACAAGGATGCCTTCCTCGACGCCATCGACTGTCTCGTCGTCCCGCCGGTCTGGCCGGAAGCGTTCGGCCGCACGGTGGCGGAAGCCTACGGTCGCGCCGTGCCGGTGATCGGTACCGCCGTGGGTGGAATCGGCGAGCAGGTCGGCCCCGGTCCCTGGCTCGTCCCTCCCGGCGATGCTGCCGCCCTGGCCGCCGCGATGGCGCGGGTCGTGGCCGCGCCGGAGTGTCTTTCCGACGGTCTGTCCCGTGCCGAAGCCGTTCGATCGGGCACAGACCCCGACGCCGTCGCCGCCGCCTATCTCGCGCTCTACGCCGCCGTTCGCGCTGGCGTCGCGGCCTCCCCCCATCCTCTCCCGCCGGTGGCCTTCTCCGAGCCTCCGCGTCTCGACGAGTGTCGCCCATGACCGCTTCCGTGATGACCGCTTCCGAGATGGCCGCTGCCCCGATGACGGCCGCGGGCCTCGCCCGCGCCCCGCTGGCGCCGACCGCTGCGCCGGCTTATGCAGCGCGCGGCGTGGAGGGCGCCGCGCGGATCGCCGCTACTGGGCCGCTGCGCATCCTGCATCTCAGCGCGCTTTACCCGCCCTACATCGTCGGCGGTGCCGAGCGCTCGGTGGAGCACCTCGCCGAGGAATTGGTCGCGGCCGGTCACATTGTGGCGGCGGCCTGCATCGCCCGAGAGGCCGAGCCCAAGACCGTGCGCAACGGCGTCACCGTCTACCGCATGGCCCACAACAACGATTTCTGGCTGGAGGACTGGCCCAAGGTGACACGGGTCGGCCGCACCTGGGCCAAGCTCAAGCAGCAGTGGAATTTCGCCATCGCCGCCGAGTTCGGCCGCGTCCTCGACGACTTCCGGCCCGACCTCGTCAACACGCACTCGCTGCTCGACGTCTCGACCCTGGTCTGGCGCGAGGCGGCCAAGCGCGGCATCCCGATCGTTCACACGGTCTGCGAATACGACCTGATCTGCGGCAATGCCGCGATGTTCCGGCACGGCAAGCCCTGCACGCACTGGCACCTCGGCTGCAAGGTGGTGAACGCCACCAAGCAGATTACCAACCGGGCGGTGGGGGCCGTGGTCAGCGTCGGGACCGAAATCCTGAAGACCCACGTGGATCACGGCCTGTTCCGCCATCTTGCGCCGGAGCGCCGCCGGGTCATCTACTATTCCTGCACGGTACCGGACGGCGATCCCGAGGCGCGGCGGCGGATCGACCGCACCGGCAGACCGCTGACGTTCGGCTATCTCGGCCGCATCAACGTCGAGAAGGGCGTCGGCACCCTCGTCGACGCATTCCGCGCGGTCGGACCCGGCGACTGGCGCTGTCTCGTGGCCGGCCAGGCGATGGACGACTCGATCGACCGCTTCAAGGCGCAGGCCGAGGGCCTACCGATCGAGTTCGTGGGTTGGGCCAAGCCCGCCGACTTCCTCAGCGAGATCGATGTGCTCATCGTGCCCTCGTTCTGGGCCGAGCCCTCGCCGCGGACGATCTACGAGGCCTACGTCATGGGCGTGCCGGTGATCGGTGCGGCCTCGGGCGGCATCCCGGAGCTGATCGGCGAGGACAACGCCGCGTGGCTGTTCACGCCGGGCAACGCGGCCGAACTCGCCGACCGGGTCCGGGCCGTGATCGCCCGCGGTCGCGTCGACCTGCCGGACGAGCGCAGCTTCCAGCACGTCATCCGCGAATCGACCTCCGAGCGCGTGGCGGAGAAGTATCTCGACCTCTACGCCGAGCTTGTGGACGAGCGCCGGGCCGACCGCGCGTGAGCGCCACCGCACTGCTTCCGGGGCAGGCCGCCACCGCGCCGGCCTCCCTCGGTGTCACCGACGAGCCGGACGTCTCCGGCCGCTCCTTCGCGGCGGCCCGCTGGGTGGCAGTGGCCTCGGTCGGCAACGTCGTGCTCAGCTTCGGGGTGTTCCTGGTCCTGGCCCGACTGATCGAGCCCGCCGAGTTCGGGCTCGTCGCCGTCGCCGCCGTCTTCATCGACATCCTGCAGATCGTCGCCCGCGGCGGCCTGCCCGATGCGGTGGTCCAGCAGGCCGACCTCGACGAGGCCTTCGCCGCCACGGCCTTCTGGGTGACCCTGGCCTCCAGCGTCGTCTACGCGGCGGCCCTCGTCGGTCTGTCCTGGCCGATCGCCTGGTTGCTCGACCTGCCCGAACTGCATCCCGCCCTCTGCGCGCTCTCCGCCTGCTTCGTGATTTCGGCCCTGGGCGCGATCCACGAGGCGCGCCTTCAGCGCAGCTTCGGCTTCCGCAAGCTCGCCCTGCGGGCGCTCGGCGCGAACATCCTCGGGGGCGCCGCCGCTCTGGCCCTGGCGCTCGCGGATTACGGAGTCTGGAGCCTGGTGGTCCAGCGCCTCGTCGCCACCGGAGCGACCACGCTCCTGACCTGGGCGGCGATGCCCTGGATCCCGGCCCGGCGCCTGGATCTCGCGGCGGCCCGGCGCCAGCTCGCCTTCGGCTCGCGGGTCTTCTCCACCAACCTGCTGCTGGTGTTCTCGATCCGCAGCCAGGAGGTGATCGCCGCCTATTTCCTGTCCACCACCGATGTCGGTCACCTGCGCCTCGCCTGGCGCTGTATCGATCTCGTGAGCCAAGTCGCGGTGATCCCGTTCTCGGCCGTCGGGCTGACCACCTATGCCCGCCTGCAGGATCGCCCCGCCGACCTCGCCGCCGCCTTCCACGATTTCACCCGGACCTCGGCGTTCCTGGCGCTGCCGGCCTTCTTCGGCATGGCGGCCGTGGCCCCGACGCTGATCCCGTTCCTGTTCGGCGATCAGTGGCACGATGCGGCGCCGGTCCTGCGCATCCTCGCGCTCCTGGCGCCGGAATTCGTCGTGACCTCCATGCTGTGGATGATCTTTACGGCCCTGGGCCGCAGCGGCACCGCCCTGAAGCTCGCCGGCGTCCAGTTCGGGATCGGAGCCGTGGCGGCGATCCTCACCGGACCGTTCGGCCTGTCGGCCCTCGTCATCGGCCACGTAGTCCGGGCCTACCTGTTCTCGCCCCTGATCGTCGCGCGGGCGGGGCGCTTCGTCCCGGTGAGCAACGGGGGTCTCGTCGGGGTGCTGCTGCCCGCCACCGCCTGCGCCGGCGCCATGGCGGCCCTGGTGCTCCTGATGCAGGAGCCGATCCATGCGGCCCTCGGCGACCGCCTCGGCCTGTTCGCCTGCGTGAGCTTGGGCATGGTGGCCTATGGTGCCCTCGCCCTGGTCTTCCTGCGTCCCACGGTCCGCGCGGCGCTCGGGTTCTTCGTCCGCCGCGGCGGCTGAGCCGGGCGCGTTCCGCCGCCTGCACGCTTCGCAAACCTTTGCGCGCGAGAGTGCGCGCGTGGTCGGAGGCGTGCCCCCGCCGGGTGCACGGCGTATTCTCGGAGGGTCCGGAGCGATGACGGGGCCAGCGGAGCCGATTGCGGTCGGGATGCAACGGACGCGGGCGGTGCCGATCGTGGCCGACCGTGCCGCCGTGTTCCTGCTCGGGGTCGCGTTGCAGCTCAACGTCCTGACGTCGAGCTTCGGCTTGCCGGTCCAACGCCTGTCGGACCTCCTGCCCTTCCTGCTGATCCCTTGGTTCGGCCTGCGCCGCGCCGTGATCGTCGAGGGGCTGCGCCAGGCTGTCCCGATCGGAGCCGTCGGCATTCTGATTGCCCTCTCGCTGGTGCTGAAGGCCGAGATCCAGGCGGGCGATGTCTACCTGACCCTCGTCCTGCTGCTCTACTTCGTCCTGGCGATGATCCTGCTCGTGATGTTCCGCGACCGGAGCCTGGAGAACGCCTTCTGCTGGGGCCTTCTCGCAGGCCTCGGCGGATCGCTGGTCGTCCTGCTGCTCTCGTCCTCCGGACTTCCGCTGGACCGCTTCGGCCTCGGAGTTCCGACCGACGGCCTGGACGAGGAACTCAAGCTCTTCGTCGAGGACAAGCAGGGCGGCCTCTGGGCGTCGGGAAACGAGACCGGCCACGTCTTCGCCCTCGGCGGGGCCGCGGCCCTGCTGCTCAGCCTGCGCTACCGCCTGAACCTGATCTACCTCGCCTATTTCGCGGCCCTGCTGGCGAGCTTCCCCCTGACCAACAACCGCTCCGGGTTGTTCATGCCGGTGCTGATCCTGCTGGTGCTGATGCGCCGGAGCATCCGGCTGCAGGTGGTGCTGCCCGTCCTCGGGGTGCTCGGGATCCTGCTCATCGGCTTCTCGATGACGGGCGAGATCCCCCTGCCCCAGAAGCTGGCGCAGTCGATCGAGACGCGCTTTGCCGGCGACGGCAACGTCTCGGGCAACGCCGACGAGCGCTTCATCTCCGGCTTCACCGCCCTGCAACTCGTGGCCGAGTACCCGTTCGGCGTCGGCGAGACCACGCGGCGCGAAGAACTCCGCGCCCTCACCGGGCTCGTGACGCCGCATAACGGCTTCATCTCCCTCGCGCTCCAGAGCGGCATCGCGACGGCCCTGCTCCTCCTCGCCGCCCTGGTGCGTATCGCCCTCGCACCCGCCGCTGCCGGTCCCTTCGCCGCCTACACGGCCCTGTTCCTGGTGCCCTCGATGATGTTCGAGGAACTGTCGGTGAACCAGTACTTCCTCTTCTTCATGGCGGTGCTGCTGGCCTCCCTGGTCGTGCGGTCCGGCCCGGCGCCAGCGCCAGGGCGCTGAGGGGCACGGGTGCCGCGTCGACCGATCCGGTCGTTCAGAACTCCTGATCAGGGACTTCACCTCTCCCGGTGTTCCTGTTTCCCCGTGTCCATTCGCACGCCGGCCGCCACGGCATCCTTGACCCCGACCCTTCGCCAAAATAGATTATGCTCGTAATCTTAGGGCGGCGGACGGTCCGGCTGCGGAGGATGCGTCATGCAGAAGTGGTTCGTACCCGGACTTGCCACCCTCGCCCTCGGCGCGTGCTCGCCGGCGGAGACGGCGGTGAACCCCGAGCCGCCCCTGGTTCAGATCGCCGAAGTGGCCCCCGGCCCCGACGCGGTCTCGCGCTACACCGGGGTGATCCGGGCCCGCACCGAGAGCAATCTCGGCTTCCGGGTCGGAGGCAAGATCTTCGACCGCCTCGTGGATCCGGGTGATCGGGTGCGCCGTGGCCAGCCCCTGATGCGCCTCGACCGCACCGACTTCTCGCTTGCCCTGAATGCCGCCCGCGCCTCCGTCGAGGCGGCCCGGGCCCAGATGATCAAGGCCAAGGCCGACGAGGAGCGCAGCCGCAAGCTGGTGGCCGACGGCTGGACCTCGCGGCAGACCTACGACCAGAACAAGGGTGCGGCCGATGCCGCCATCGCTCAATTCGCCAATGCCGAGGCCCAGGCCAGCCAGATCCAGAACCAGGCGGGCTATGCCGAACTCCAGGCCGATGCCGACGGCGTCGTGATGGAGGTGCCTTCCGAGCCCGGCCAAGTGGTCGCGGCCGGCCAGACCGTGGTCAAGCTCGCCCGCGACGGGGCGCGCGAGGCGGAGGTGTTCCTGCCCGAGGGCAGCCGCCGCGCCGCCGAGGGGGAGGCTTCCGCCACTCTCTATGCCGATGGCGCGGCGACCTACCCGGCGCGCCTGCGCGAATTGTCGGCCACCGCCGACCCGGCCACCCGCACCTACCGGGCGCGCTACATCCTGTCGGGCGGCGGTGAGGCCGCGCCCCTGGGCGCCACCGTCACCCTTCAGCTCAGGGCCCCCGCGACGGCCCGCCTGCCGCGCGTCGAGGTGCCCCTCGCGGCCCTGTTCGACCAGGGGCGCGGCACCGCGGTCTGGCGCTACGATGCCGCCACCGAGACCGTGCGTTCGCAGATCGTACAGGTCGCCCGCCTGGGCGAGGAGCGCGCGGAGATCGTCGGCGGCCTCAACCCCGGCGACCGGATCGTGGCGCTCGGCGCGCATCTCCTCAAGGCGGACCAGCGGGTGCGCCCGGCGCCCGCCAGCATGACCGGGGTGGTGCGATGAGCGGCTTCAATCTCTCGGCGCTCGCCGTCCGCGAGCGGGCCGTCACCCTGTTCCTGCTGATCGCCCTTACGGGGGCGGGCTTCTTCGCCTTCGAGAAGCTCGGGCGGGCCGAGGACCCGGCCTTCACCGTCAAGGTCATGACGGTCTCGGCCGCCTGGCCCGGCGCCACGGCTGAGGAGATGCAGCGCCAGGTCGCCGACCCCCTGGAGAAGCGTCTGCAGGAGCTCGTCTATTACGACCGGGCCGAGACCACGGTGCGCCCAGGCGTGATGGTGACGAAGGTCATCTTCAAGGATGCGATGCCCCCGGCCAAGCTCCCGTCGGAGTTCTACCAGACCCGCAAGAAGCTCTCCGACCAGGCCTCCAGCCTGCCACGCGGGGTACTGGGACCGCTCTTCAACGACGAGTTCTCGGACATCTACTTCGCCCTCTACGCCGTGCAGGCCAAGGGCCTGTCGCATCGCGAGCTCGTGCTGCGCGCCGAGGACCTGCGCCAGCGCCTGCTGCGGGTGCCGGGCGTGGAAAAGATCAACATCCTGGGCGAGCAGGCTCAGAAGATCTTCGTCGAGATCTCCTACCAGCGCCTCGCGACCCTCGGCGTCACCGGCCAGCAGCTGCTGGCTGCGCTGGCCAACCAGAACGACGTCACCCCGGCCGGCTTCGTCGAGGCGGCGGGTCCACGCGTGTACCTGCGCCTCGACGGGGCCATCGACGGGCTCGACGCGATCCGCGACCTGCCCGTGGCCGCCGGTGACCGCAGCCTCAAGCTCGGCGACATCGCCGAGGTCCGGCGCGGCTACGAGGACCCCAGAACCTTCGAGATCCGCAACGACGGCGAGCCGTCCCTGATGCTCGGCCTCGTGATGAAGCCGGGCTTCAACGGGCTCAAGCTCGGCGAGGCGCTCAATGCCGAGGAAGTGGCGATCCACCATGAGACGCCGGTGGGCATCAGCTTCACCAAGATCACCGATCAGGCCAAGGTCATCGACGAAGCCATCCACGAATTCATGGTCAAGTTCTTCACCGCCCTCGGCGTGGTGATCTTCGTCTCCCTGGTGGCGCTCGGTTTCCGGGTCGGCATCGTGGTGGCCCTGGCCGTGCCGCTCACCCTCTCGGCGGTGTTCGTGGTGATGATGGTCACCGGTCGCGACTTCGACCGCATCACGCTGGGCGCCCTCATCATCTCGCTCGGTCTCCTCGTCGACGACGCCATCATTGCCATCGAGATGATGGTGGTGCGCATGGAGGAAGGCGCCGACCGCATCGAGGCGGCGACCTATGCCTGGAGCGCCACGGCCGCGCCGATGCTCACCGGCACCCTGGTGACCATCGCGGGCTTCCTGCCCGTGGGCTTTGCCGCCTCCACGGCCGGTGAGTATGCCGGCAACATCTTCTGGGTGGTGGCCTTCTCGCTGATCATCTCCTGGATCGTGGCCGTGACCTTCACGCCCTATCTCGGCGTCAAGCTCCTGCCGAACATCAAGACGGTGGCGGGCGGCCACGACGCGATCTACGCCACGAAGACCTACGAGCGCCTGCGCCGCGTCGTGCGCCTGTCCGTCGACCACAAGTGGCTCGCCGCCGGCATCACCGTGGGGCTCTTCGCCCTCGCCGTGGTGGCGATGGGCAAGGTCGAGCAGCAATTCTTCCCGAATTCCGAACGCCCCGAGCTCATCGTCGAGGTCACGCTGCCGGCGGGCTCGGCCTTCGCCACCACCGAGGCCAGCGTCAAGCGGGTCGAGGCGGCCGTGCGCGACCTGGCCGAGGCCAAGGAGATCACGAGCTATATCGGGCAGGGTATGCCGCGCTTCGTCCTCTCCTTCGATCCCGAGCTGCCCGATCCGGCCTTCGCGCAGATCGTGGTGCAGACGGCCGACGCCCAGGCGCGCGACGTCCTGCGGGGCAAGGTGCGCCAGCTCGTGGAGGACGGCCGCTTTCCGGAAGCCCGCGTGCGGGTGCTTCAGATCGTGTTCGGCCCACCCATCCGCTTTCCCGTCGCCTTTCGGGTGGTGGGGCCCGACCTCGATGTCATCCGCGGCATCGCCGCCGAGGTTCGGGAGGTCATGGCGGCCAATCCCAACATGCGCCTCGTGCACCTCGACTGGGGTGACAAGACCCCGAGCCTGCGCCTCGCCTTCGACCAGGAACGCCTGCGCCTCATCGGCCTGACCCCGAAGGAGGCCGGCCAGCAGCTGCAGAGCTACCTCAACGGCACGCCCGCCACCCAGGTGCGCGAGAACCTGCGCTCCGTCGACGTCGTCCTGCGCAGCCCCGGGCCCGAGCGGCGCTCCCTGGGCGAGATCGGCGACCTGACGTTGACGACCAGGGACGGGCGCCAGGTGCCGGTCTCGCAGGTGGCGCGCCTGGAGAGCCGGACCGAGGATGCGGTGCTCAAGCGCTACAACCGCGAGACCTACATCCGCGTCCAGGGCGACGTGCTCGACGGCAAGCAGCCGCCGGACATCCACGCCCAGGTCTTTCCCCTCCTGGCGCCGATCAAGGCCAAGCTCCCGCCGGGCTACCGCATCGATACCGCGGGTGCCGTGGAGGAGAGCGAGAAGGCGATGCTGTCCCTGGTGGCGGTGTTCCCGATCATGCTGATCGTGACGCTCACCGTCATCATGATCCAGGTCCGCTCATTCGCCACCATGTTCATGGTCTTCGCCACGGCGCCCCTCGGTCTGGTGGGCGCAGCCCCGACGCTGTTGCTCTTCCACCAGCCCTTTGGCTTCAACGCGATCCTGGGGCTGATCGCCCTCTCGGGCATCCTGATGCGCAACACCCTGATCCTGGTGGACCAGATCCACCACGATCAGGCGGCGGGCCTGGGGGATTACGACGCCATCGTGGAATCCACCGTGCGCCGGGCGCGCCCCGTGATCCTGACGGCGGCCGCCGCCATGCTGGCCTTCATTCCCCTCACCCACTCGGTGTTCTGGGGCGCGCTGGCCTACGTGCTGATCGGCGGCGTCGGCGTCGGCACCCTGCTGACCCTCCTGTTCCTGCCCGCCCTTTATGCCCTCTGGTTCCGGGTGGCCCGTCAGCCACGCCCCGCAGGGAACGCGACCGAGGCGGCGCCGCACGCGGCCGGGACCTGACGCGGGCGCGGGGTGAGATCCCGGCGCCGATGATATAAGCCCATCGCGCTGGGCTTCCTCAGCCCCGCGCGGTCCGTCGGCCGACCCGCACCCTGCCCCCTCGGCGGGTCGGCCGACGCGGACCTGTATTGATGACGGCCCGCATCTATATAAGGCCGGGACGGCAATGGGAGAGCCGGAGATGCCGAGAGTTTCGCAGGAGCAGGCCAAGCTCAACCGCCAACGGGTCGTCGAGGTCGCCGCCGCCCTGTTCCGGGAGCGTGGCCTCCACGGAGTCGGGGTGGCCGACATCATGGCCTCGGCCGGCCTGACGCATGGCGGCTTCTACGGCCAGTTCGCCAGCAAGGATGCGCTGGCCGTCGAGGCGTTCGACTCGGCCCTCGGGGAGGACCGACGCGGCGCCCTGGACATGCTGATCGCCAACTACCTGTCCGTCGGCCACGTCCAGTCGCCCGGCCTGGGCTGCCCCCTCGCCGCCCTGGCCAACGACGTGGCCCGCGAGCCGACGGGGAGTCCCCTGCGGGCACGCTTTACCCACGGGGTTCGGCACCTCGTCGGTCTGCTGTCCGAGCTCTCGCCCCAGGGTGCGAAGGAGCGCCGCCGGCAGCGGGCGCTCGCCAAGTTGTCCACCCTCGTGGGCGCCGTCGTCCTGGCCCGGGCGGTGGACGATCCGGGCCTCGCCGACGAGCTCCTCCAGGCCGCGCGCATCGCGGCGGGCGAGCGGGGAGACGCGCCGGCTCCGGACAACGCGTCGTCGCACTGAAGCGGCTCCGACGCGTTGCCAGCCGCGGCTGTCCGGGACGAGCCGAGCCTTACGCCGGACGCGGCAGCTTGCAGCTGTCGAGGGCGTTCAGCGCCTTGCCGCGGGCGGAATCATTGAAGTAGCCGGTGCTGCGGTAGGCATCGAGTTCGCTTCTGTCGAGGCTTGCCAGCGTCTGGTTCGCGTAGCAGCCACAGGGGCGAGCGAGGGAGACCTCGGAGACGTTCTGCAGGCGGGCCTGGGTGACCGTGCAGGCGTGACGCACGCGCCCGGTCAGGTTGCCGGCGGAGGCCGTCTTCAGCGCCGGATCGGGGGTGTAGCCTTCGAGCGACGCGGTCGGGCCGGACTTGTTGGTATTGCAGGCGGCGACGAGCGAGAGCAGGCCGGCGGCGAGCAGGAGTCGGCCGGTGCGCGGGGCGATGGAGCGCATGGAATGATGGGTCCGTGAGAGCGATTCGGGAACGAACCGGTTTCACGTCCGTGCCCCCGCCGCGCAAGGGCGCCGGGGCCACACTGGGACGGCAAACGCCGAAGCTTCCGGGAAGCTCCGGCGCGCCGGTTTGGTCGACCGTGTCCGAACCCCGAAGGATTCAGCCGGCGATGTCGGAATCCTGGAAGAACTGGGCGATCTCGGCCTTGGCGTTGTCGAGGCTGTCGGAGCCGTGAACGGTGTTCTCGCCGACCGACTCGGAGAAGGTCTTGCGGATGGTGCCCTCATCGGCGTTGGCCGGGTTGGTGGCGCCCATCACTTCGCGGTACTTGGCAACGGCGTTCTCGCCCTCGAGCACCTGCACGACGACCGGCCCGGAGGTCATGAACTCCACGAGCTCGCCGAAGAAGGGGCGCTCCTTGTGGATCTCGTAGAACTTCTCGGCCTGGGCGCGGCTCATCTGGATGCGGCGCTGGCCGACGATGCGCAGGCCCGCCTTCTCGATCACGGCGTTGACCGCTCCGGTCAGGTTCCGCTTCGTCGCGTCGGGCTTGAGAATGGAGAAGGTGCGCTCGGTGGCCATGGTCCGTCCGGTTGTGATCGCTCAGCCGAAAATGGCTTCGGCGCCGGGCTTATAGCCGGCAGGCTCCCGCCCCTCAACCCGAGGCGCGAACGCGGGGGATAACCCGACGATCGGTGCCGGTTTTCCCGCCGCCATGGCTTTGGCGCAACAGCGCCGGAAAATCGCCCGAATGCGGACGCCTCCTGTGGCCAGACGAACACGGCCCTGCCCCCGCGCCGGGTCGCTTGCCGATCCCCTTGCCGACTCTCTGGCCGCCGGCCTCCTGCCGCAGCCACGCCACGATGGAGACCAGGACATGCGCGTCGCTCTTACCGCCGCCCTCATCCTCACCGGCCTCGCCCCCGCATCCGCCGCCCCCGCGCAGGACCCCTCGGGCACCTGGCTCACCGGAGACGGCCGCGCCAAGGTCCGCATCGACCGCTGCGGTCCGGGTGCCGCCAACATCTGCGGGAAGGTGGTGTGGGCCAAGACCGCGACCAACGAGGACGGGACCCCGCGCACGGATATCAAGAATCCCGATCCGAAGAAGCGCAGCCGCCCGGTGCTTGGCCTGACCCTCCTCGATAACCTGAAGCCCGAGGAGGCGAAGTTCTCCGGCGAGATCTACAACGCCGACGAGGGCAAGATGTACCAGGTCAGCCTGGAGCGCGAGAGCAGCTCCGAGCTCTCGGTCTCCGGCTGCCTCCTCCGGGTCCTGTGCGGCTCGCAGACCTGGACCCGGGTGCCGGACGTGAACCAGCAGGCCTCCGCCGCCACGCCCGACTCGGCGCCCGCCCCTCGGCCCGCACCGAAGGCCGCCAAGGCCGCCCCCGCGAAGGCGGTCGCGCCGCCGGCCGAGTGATGGCGGCCAGAGGACGCCCGCCAAGGGACGCCGGCCAGTGACACCCTCGAGGTGACGCTGGCTGGGTGAGGCAGCCGCTCAGACCGCCGCGAATCCCCGCTGCACGGCCGGCCGCGCCATGACGCGGTCGAGCCAGGCCCGCACGTGGGGCATGCTGGCGAGCTCGATGCTCTGCTTCTCGTGGTACTTGGCCCAAGGCAGGATCGCGATGTCGGCGATGGAGAAGTCGCCCGCCACGAATTCGTGGTCCGCGAGGTGCCGGTCGAGCACGCCGTAGAGGCGCTGCGCCTCCGCGGTGAACCGGTCGATGGCGTAGGGGATCTTCTCCTGCGCGTAGATGCGGAAATGATGGACCTGACCGAGCATCGGCCCGAAGCCGCCGACCTGCCAGAACAGCCACTCGTCCACCGCTACCCGGGCGCGCGCGTCGGCCGGGTAGAGGCAGCCGGTCTTGCGCCCGAGATACTGCAGGATCGCACCGGACTCGAATACCGTGATGGGCTCGCCCCCCGGTCCGTCCGGGTCGACGATGGCGGGGATCTTGTTGTTCGGCGAGATCTTCAGGAAGTCGGGCGCCATCTGGTCGCCCCGGCCGATATTCACCGGCACCACCCGGTAGGGCAGCCCGCACTCCTCCAGCATGATCGGGATCTTCCAGCCATTCGGCGTGCTCCAGGTGTGCACGTCGATGGGTTTTCCCGGCGCGTGTGCCATGCTGATGTTTCCGACCCTATTCAGGCTCGCTCGACCCGCCGAAACAATCGGGAACGCGAGCGGATGGTTGCAGACTCCGTGCCATCGCTCCAACACGTGGCACGAGCGGTGGATCGCGTCGATACCCGTACAAATGGCACTTGCCCTCGCCCGGGGTTGTGGCTGTGATGCGGCCGGCCCGCCACACGGCGGCGCCCAAGCGTCCCCGGGGGTCGTCATGCTGTCGTTCCGTTCGCGTCACACCCGTGCTTTGTTCGCGGGCTTGCTGCTTCTGGCAAGTCCCCTCCTTCTGACAAGCCCGTTCGTCGCCAGCGGTGCGCTGGCACAAGCCGCGGCGGCGAAGCCCGTCAAGGAACTCAGCGTCGGCCAAAGCGCCGCGCGCGAGCGTCAGAAGAAATGCGGCGCCGAGTGGCGCGCCCTCTCGGTCGCCGACAAGGCCGCGCAGGGACCGAAATGGCCGCAATACTACAGCAAGTGCGTCAAGCGCCTGAAACAGATGAAGGCCTGAGGCGACCCGGCCGCGCGCGATCTTCCGCGGGCGGCCGACATCCCGTGCGGAACCGGGCGGGCCCATTCGCGGGTCGCCAAGGAACGTAAGCCTGACCGTCCCGGTTGCCGATCCTGATAGGCGGATTCCGAACGGACGCGACGATGCGGGAACGGCAGGCGCTGCAGCGCGCGGTGGCGGTGATGGCCCTGGTCCCGGTGGCCTCCGGTCTCTACGGGGTGCTGTTCGGTCTGAATGGGATCGGACACGGCGGCCTCGTCGACGTCTCCGCCGACAGCCACTTCCGATACCTCTCCGGCCTGCACATGGGCATCGGCATCCTGTTCTGGACCTGCGTGCCCGGCATCGAGGCCAAGACCACCCTGTTCCGCTTCCTCACCCTGGTGGTGGCCCTCGGTGGGCTCGCCCGCCTCCTCGGCTGGGCACTGACGGGATTGCCGTCCTTCCTGATGCTGGCCGCCCTGGCCGTCGAACTCCTTGTCACCCCGCTGCTCTGTCTGTGGCAGGCCCGGGTCGCGGCGCGTGCCTCCGACGCGATGCCCGCCGGAGTCCCGGGGTGAGCACCCTCGCCGACAGCCTGCCCCGCCTGCCGGACCGGATCCTCGGCGCCCTCGAGCGCGTGATCCCGAAGCCCGCCGCCTGGGCCTTCGCCGTGCGGATTTGGCTCGCCATGGTCCTGGCTCTCTACGCGGCCTTCTGGCTGCAGCTCTCGAGCGCCTCCTCGGCGGCCGTCTGCGTGGCGATCCTGGCCCAGCCCAAGCGCGGGCAGGCGCTGTCGAAGGCACTCTACCGCTTTCTCGGCACCCTGGTGGGCGCTGCCGTGGCCATTGTCCTGATGGCGCTGTTCGCGCAGGACCGGGTGGTGCTCCTCGTCGCCTTCGCGACCTGGCTCGGCCTGTGCGTCTACACCGCCCACTTTCTGCAGGATACCCGCGCCTACGGGGCGATGCTGTCGGGCTACACCGTGGCGATCATCGCCATCGCCCATATTGATACGCCACAGAGCACCTTCGACGCGGCCGTCGATCGGGTCGCCGCGATCACGCTCGGTATCGTGGCGATCACCTTCATCAACGATGCCCTCGGGTCGCCGAGCATCTGGCGGGCCGTGCGCGACACCCTCGGCGACGCCCTCGCGGAGACCCGGGCCTTCGCCCGCGAGACCCTGACCCAGGGCGATCCCGGCTCCGAGCGGACCGCGGCGCTGATCCGCAAGATCGCCGCCCTGCGGGGCGACGCCAGCGCCATCGCGGGTGAACTCGACGACGGGCCGGACCGGGCCGCGGGGGCCCGCAGCGCCATCGCGGCGCTCTACGTCATGGCGGCGGCCGCCCGCCATCTTCGCGGGGCCGTGGCCCGCCTCCCGGCCCCGCCGCCCGCCGTGGTGGAGGCGCGCGCCCTCTGCCTCGGGCTCACGGAGCCGGAGGCCGACGCGGTGCGGGCGGCGGCACGCCTGTCGGATCTCGTCGAGGATGCGGTGCGCACGGGCGGCCAGCCCCTCGACGCGATCCTCGCCCTGCAGCGCGCCCTCGACTTCGCCCGGGCGGCCGCCTTCGCGGCGGACGGGCATTGCGTCCTCGCCCATGGCGGCCGCCCCTTGCGCGACGTGCCGCTCCCGACCCACCGCGACATGCCGGAAGCCCTTCGGGGCGCCATGCGAGTGGTGATCGCCTTCGGCCTCACGGCTCTCCTGCTCGTCGCCACGGGATGGCCCGCGACCTCCTTCGCCCTGGTCCAGGTGGCGTCGACCTGCTCGCTCTCCTCGATCACCCCCGACCCGCGCGTCTTCGCCAAGGGCGTGCTCATCGGCATGCCGCTGGCAGCCCTCTGCGCCGGTCTCGTGCTGTTCGGGGCGCTCGCCGGCGTCCAGGGCTTTCCCCTGCTGGCCATCGCCATAGCGCCGGTGGTCTGCGCCGCCTGCTTCCTCAGCCTCAATCCGCCGACCTTCGGCATCGGTTTCATCCTGCTGGTGTTCTTCCCCGTGCTGCTTTCGCCCGCCAACCCTCAGAGCTACGACCCGCAGGGGTTCCTCACCAACGCGTTCCTGGTGATCTTCGCGGCCCTGATCCTCTTCTGCACCGTCCGGGTCATTCTTCCCGTCTCCAACGCCCGTCACCGCGCCTTCGCCCTCGATTCGGCCCGGCGCGCCCTGGTCGAGGCCCTGGCGGGCCGAGGCGGCGACGCCACGACGCGGACCAGCCTCAACAGCGACCGTCTGCTGCAATTCGCCCGCTGGAGCTCGGGCAGTGCCGCCGTGCGCCGGGCGAACCTCGACCGCGCCTTCGACCTCGCCCGGATGGAGTCGGCCGCCGCCCGCGCCCAGGCGCAGCTGCGCGGTCTCGCCCGGGACGATGCCCTGGCGTCGGTCGCCGGCCGGGCCGGCGCGGCCCTCGCGAGCGTCGATGTCGGCCGGATGCGGGAGGCCGCTGCGGCCCTTCTCGCCGCCGGCGGACAGGCCGATCCGGCCACGCGCCTGCACCTGGCCCGAGCGGTGAGCGACCTCGCAACCGCTGCCCACGTTGCCGAGGGCCAGGGGCGCTTCCTGCGGCGCCTCGGCATCCAAGTCGCCTGATGCGCAGCGACCTCGATCTCGGCGGCGTGATGCTCTCGCCCTTCGTGGCCTACGCCGCCGGCGCACTGGCGATCCTCGTGGGGCTGCGCCTGATCTTCGCGCGCCTGCGCATCGCCCGCTACGTCGCCAACCCGCCCCTGGCGGAGGCCGGCCTCTACGTCTGCCTCCTCGCTCTCCTGATCGTGTTCCTGTGACCATGGCTCAAGACCCGCCCGCCGAGACCGCCGCCACAGGCTCCGACAGCCGCCCCCGTGCCGCCGCGCCGGATACCCGCCCCCGCGCGCCCGGCTGGGGGCGCCGGGTGCTGCGCCTGCTGATCACCGGACTCATCCTGGCCTGCGCCTTCGTGGCGGCGGCCCTGGTCTGGCAGTTCTACGTGACCGCTCCCTGGACCCGCGACGGAAGGGTGCGCGTGCAGGTCGCCAGCGTGGCGCCCCAGGTCTCGGGCCAGATCACAGAGCTGCGCGTCGCCGACAACCAGACCGTGAAGAAGGGCGACATCCTCTATGTGATCGACCCGTTCGACTTCGAGGTCTCGGTGACCTCGGCCCAGGCCGAGCTCGACAACCGGGAGGCCGACCTCCAGGTCAAGCGGACCCAGGCCGCCCGGCGCGAGGCGCTGACCACCCTCTCGACCTCGGTGGAGGAGAAGCAGCAATATGCGGGCACCGCCAAGATCGCCGAGGCGGCGGTGGCCTCGGCCAAGGCGCAGCTCTCTCAAGCCAAGACCAACCTTCAGCGCACCCAGGTGCGCTCGCCGGTGAATGGCCGGGTTACGAACCTCCTGCTGCGCCCTGGCGACTATGCCACCACCGGCACGGTCAACATCGCCATCATCGACACCGATTCCTTCTGGATCGACGGGTACTTCGAGGAGACCAAGATGGCCCATATCCACGTGGGCGATCCGGTCTCGGCCGAGCTTCTGGGCTACGACCCGCTGATCCGCGGCACGGTGGAGAGCATCACCCTGGGCATCAGCACCGCCAACGCCACCGCGAGCACCCAGGGCCTGCCCAACGTCGACCCGGTCTACACCTGGGTCCGCCTCGCCCAGCGGGTGCCGGTGCGCATCCGCATCGAGGCGGTGCCCGAGGGCGTCACCCTGGTCGCCGGCATGACCGCCACCATCTCGGTGGGCGAGCCCGGCACGCATCGGCAGGACTGGCTCGCACGCCTGCGCAGCCGCTTCACCGGATCCGCGGCCCCCACCCCGTAGGCTGTTGCGCCATGGCGAGGGGTTGCAGCCGCGCCCAAGCGACTGCCGCGACAGGATATTTTAAGGCCGTGGCGATGGGAATGAATACAGTCGCGAAATCATGCAAATAGGCTCTTGACGCATCCACGATCCGGTCGCACCTTGATGTGGTGCTTCGACGGCAAAGCACAGCTCAAGCAACGAGGAGGCCTTGATCGGATAACGATCACGACCGACCGGACGCAGGAGATGTTGGAATGACTCCACCCCAGCAGGCGGCTGCGGCGATCATCCAGGGCTGATTCGACCTGGACGTTGAGCAGCGCACACGCGAATTACGGGACGGAAGCGGTCTCCGGGGCGCAGAAGCGGCCATCACGGCACGACTTCAGACATGCACCAAGCCCCACCTCGGCCGCTTCCGCCGCCAGTTTTCTCAACACAGGCTGGCGCGCGTCGCGCCGAAATCCCACGAGAACGTTCATCTCGACGCGTCGCCGCTGCGCTTCCGCGCGAGCGGCTCGACCCATGCGCGGGAGCATCTGAGCCAGGGTTCGGGCGCCGACGGACCGCGACCGTCACGCTGAGGAAGGCCGGTCCCGCGCCCGAAGGCAGCACGCGCTCTCAGCGGACGATGCATGCATCGACAAGCCGGACGGGCTGGTTCGCCAAACGGTTCCGGCCGCGGCTGTCCGACGCGCGGAATACAGGCCCGATCGCTACTCGATCCCGAGCTTCGCCTTCAGCAGCGCATTCACCGCCGCCGGATTGGCCTTGCCGCCGGTCGCCTTCATGGTCTGGCCAACGAACCAGCCGAGGAGGGTCGGCTTCTCACGGGCCTGGGCGACCTTGTCGGGGTTCTTGGCGATGATCTCGTCCACGGCAGCCTCGATGGCGCCGGTGTCGGTGACCTGCTTCATGCCGCGCGCATCGACGATCTGGCGCGGATCGCCGCCCTCGGACCAGACGATCTCGAACAGGTCCTTGGCGATCTTGCCCGAAATCACGCCCTCGCCGATGAGGTCGACGATGGCGCCGAGCTGGTCGGCCGAGACCGGACTGGACTCGATGCTGTGGCCCTCCTTGTTCAGGCGCCCGAACAGCTCGTTGATGACCCAGTTCGCCGTGGCCTTGCCGTCGCGGCCCTTGGCCACCGCTTCGAAGTAGTCGGCCGAGGCGCGCTCGGCGATGAGCACGCCGGCATCGTAGGGCGACAGCCCATAGGATTCGATGAAGCGCGCCTTCTTGGCGTCGGGCAGCTCGGGCAGGCCGGCGGCCAGGGCATCGACGTAGGCCTGGTCGAATTCCAGCGGCAGCAGATCCGGGTCCGGGAAGTAGCGGTAGTCGTGCGCCTCCTCCTTCGAGCGCATGGAGCGGGTCTCGCCCTTGCCCGGATCGAACAGGCGGGTCTCCTGGCTGATCGTGCCGCCATCCTCGATGATCGCGATCTGGCGCCGGGCCTCGGTCTCGATCGCCTGGCCGATGAAGCGGATCGAGTTGACGTTCTTGATCTCGCAGCGCGTGCCGAGCGGGTCACCGACTTTCCGCACCGAGACGTTGACGTCGGCGCGGAGCGAGCCCTTCTCCATGTCGCCGTCGCAGGTGCCGAGGTAGCGCAGGATGGTGCGCAGCTTGGTCACGTAGGCGCGCGCCTCCTCCGACGAGCGCAGGTCCGGCCGCGAGACGATCTCCATCAGGGCGACGCCGGAGCGGTTGAGGTCGACGAAGCTCTGGGTCGGGTTCTGGTCGTGCAGGGACTTGCCGGCATCCTGCTCCAGGTGCAGGCGCTCGATGCCCACGGTGATCGACTCGCCGTCGGGGAGATCGACCAGCACCTCGCCCTCGCCGACGATCGGGTCCTTGAACTGGCTGATCTGGTAGCCCTGCGGCAGGTCCGGATAGAAGTAGTTCTTCCGGTCGAACACCGAGCGGTGGTTGATCTGCGCCTTCAGCCCGAGGCCGGTGCGCACGGCCTGGGCCACGCACTCCTGGTTGATGACGGGCAGCATGCCGGGCATCGCCGCGTCCACCAGGGAGACGTGGTCGTTCGGCTCGCCGCCGAACGCGGTGGAGGCGCCGGAGAACAGCTTGGAGCGGCTCGTGACCTGGGCGTGGATCTCCATGCCGATCACGACCTCCCAGTCGTGCAGGCCGCCCTTGATGAGCTTCTTGGGGTTCACGGCAGCGGTCATGATGGCCCGAATTCAGCGTTGCGGGGCGCGGGGATGCGCCGGAAGGGGTGCGTGGCGCGGCTGCGCGCCGGAAAAGGTGGAAGGGCCCGCCGGCGCGGTCAAGCGCGCAGGCGGTAGAGCTGGTGCGCCAGGAAGCCCACGGTGCCCCACAGGAAGCCGGCGATCCAGCGCACGGGGAAGAAGGTCGGCCCGTCGTGGCTCACCGGCGCCGGCCATGGAATGCCGATCGCGGTGACGGCCCAGGACACCAGCACCGAAATCGCGAAGGCCATCAGCGACACGAGGATGACCTTCACGAACTGGTCCGACTTCCAGCCCATCACCAAGGCGATGGCGATCAGCACCGGATCGAAGGCGGCCCAGATCCAGACGTCGAAGGGATAGACCGGGACCGTCATCGGGCGCGCCTCATGCCCACCACGCGGCCGGCAGCCTGGTCCGCCCGGCGGCGTCCTCTATCACCTGGGCGGCGGCGAACAGCGTCTCCTCGTCGAAGGGCCGGCCGATGAGCTGGAGCCCGAGGGGCAGCCCCTGGGCGTCGAGACCGGCCGGCACCGAGATGCCGGGCAGGCCCGCCATGTTCACCGTGATGGTGAACACGTCCTGCAGGTACATCTCGACCGGGTCGCCCGAGCCCTTCTCGCCGATGCCGAAGGCCGCCGACGGGGTCGCGGGGGTGAGGATCGCGTCGATGCCGGAGGCGTAGGCCTGCTCGAAGTCGCGCTTGATCAGGGTGCGGATGCGCTGGGCGCGCACGTAGTACGCGTCGTAGTAGCCCGCCGAGAGCACGTAGGTGCCGATCATGATGCGGCGCTTCACCTCGCGGCCGAAGCCGGCGGCCCGGGTGTTCTCGTAGAGGCCGGCGATGTCCTTGCCGGGCACCCGCAGGCCGTAGCGCACGCCGTCGTAGCGGGCGAGGTTGGAGGAGGCCTCCGCCGGTGCGACGATGTAGTAGGCCGGGAGCGCGTACGGGGTGTGCGGCAGCGAGATCTCCCGCACCGTGGCGCCGGCGTCCCGGAGCATGGCGGCGCCCCGGTCCCAGAGCGCCTGGATCTCGGCCGACATGCCCTCGACCCGGTACTCCTTCGGAATGCCGATGGTCAGCCCCTTCACGCCGCGGGCGACGGCGGCTTCGAAGTCCGGCACGGGCAGGTCGGCGCAGGTGGTGTCGCGCGCATCCTGGCCGGCCATCGAAGCGAGCAGGATCGCGCAGTCGCGCACCGTCCGGGCGATCGGGCCCGCCTGGTCGAGGGAGGAGGCGTAGGCCACCGTGCCCCAGCGCGAGCAGCGGCCATAGGTCGGCTTGATGCCCACGGTGCCGGTGAAGGCGGCGGGCTGGCGGATCGAGCCGCCGGTATCGGTCGCGGTGGCGCCGAGGCAGAGATGGGCGGCCACCGCCGCCGCCGAGCCGCCCGACGAGCCGCCCGGCACCAGCTTGGCGTCCGATCCGGCGCGGCGCCAGGGCGAGACCACGTCGCCGTAGGCGGAGGTCTCGTTGGACGAGCCCATGGCGAATTCGTCGAGGTTCAGCTTGCCGAGCATCACCGCGCCGTCGCGCCAGAGATTGGCGGTCACGGCCGATTCGTAGGCGGGCGTGAAGCCCTCGAGGATCTTCGAGCCGGCGGTGGTCGCCACGCCCTCGGTGCAGAACAGGTCCTTGATCCCGAGGGGAATGCCCTCCAGCGGACGGGCCTGTCCGGAGGCGATCCGCCCGTCGGCCGCCTGCGCCATGGCCAGGGCCCGGTCCGGCGTCTCGACGAGGTAGGCGTTCAGCCCCCGCGCCTTCTCCATGGCGTCGAGATGCGCGCGGGTCAGGTCGGTGGCGGAAAAGTCCTTGGCCTTGAGCCCGTCACGGGCCTCCGCCAGGGTGAGTTCGTTCAGAGAGGTCATGGGTGGGAGAGTCCTGGGCGCTCGTCCTGGTGGGTCCCGGGGCACCGCCGCCGTCGCCGTTCGGGCGCCGGGCGGACCGTCCCTCGGGGCGGCCGGGTTCGGGGGTCGGCGGCGCGTACGCCTACTCGACGACCTTCGGCACGAGGAAGTAGTGGTCCTCGGTCTCGGGCGCGTTGGCCACGATGGCGTCGGCCTTGGCCCCGTCGGTGACCACGTCCTCGCGCTTCTTCATGGCCATCGGCGTGACCGAGGTCATCGGCTCGACCCCCGTCACGTCGACCGCGCCGAGTTGCTCGACGAAGGCCAGGATCGCGTTCAGCTCGCCCTGCAGGGGGGCGACCTCATCCTCGCTCACCGCGATGCGCGCCAGGTGCGCGATGCGCCTCACCGTCGTTGCGTCGACCGACATGCTGTCTTCAGATCCTCAGGGCCCCATCCGAAGCCCGGCGGGGTTCCGCGGGCGATGGAGCGTCGGGCCGGGCTATAGCACCCGCCTTCCCGCGCTCGCAACGGCGGGGCCAAGCGCGTACCGGATCGGGAACGCGACCCCGGCGTCTCAGGCGATCGCGTGATGCGGCAGCACCGGCGATTCGATCAGGATCCCGGCCCGCGCCGGCCCGCGATCCGCCTGCCGGAACCCGACGAGCAGGATCTCGCAGGCCAGGGCCAGCATCAGCTTGTGCCGCAGGGGCATCCGGCGTGGGGCGGGCGTGGTCGCGCGGGGCGGCAGGGGCATGCGGTCGGCTTTCAGCGTCTTAACGGTTCTTTAACCCTGCTCTGGCCGATCCGGTCCCCGCAAGGCTATGACAACGTTTCTTTAGGGTTAACGGCGAGCCGGAGATCAGATTCATGTGGGAGACGGTGTTCTCGCCCTGTGCGCCGGGGCCGGTCGCCACCGAGGCGGCCCTCGACCGGGCAGAGGCGGAGCTCGGCTACGGCCTGCCCGAGAGCTATCGCACCTTCTGCCGGAGCCTCGGGGCAGGGCTCGCCAACGGCTATTTCCGGGTGGCGGTCCCGAGCGAGGCACCCGAGACGGACCTCGTCGCCCATTCCGAGCTGATCGCCCACAGCATCGCCTCCGTCCTCGGCGACCGTCCCGAGCATCGCTTCGAGGTCGAGGGCGACGATCCGACCGTCATCGAGCGGGCCGGCTTCTTCGGGCGCTCCGAGGCCGGCGAGTTCCTGTTCTGGGACGTGGTGCCGGGAGGCGACGAGTACGAGATCTGGGTCCTGGGCGCCGACCTCGAATCGGTGCGCTTCGGCGGGGCCGACCTCGTCGACCTGATGCGGCGGAGCCAGGGTGCGGCCGTGCGCGGCATCCTCGGCATGGGCGCCGAGCCCCTCCCCGCCAGCTTCGTCGGCGACGGCACCGAAGGTTCGACCGGCCTGCACTGATCCGCCAGGAGCCCCTTGCCGGCCGGGGCCGGATCGCGCAGGACGGGCGCCGGCACGGGAGAGCGACGAACATGGACGAGGCCGAGATGCGGGCCTTCGCGGAGGCGTCGCAGGGCGGTCCCCGCCTGATCGGGATCGATCTGGGCACCAAGACGATCGGGCTCGCCCTGTCGGATGTCGGGCGCCAGATCGCCTCGCCCCTGGAGACCATCCGGCGGGTGAAGTTCACCCCGGACGTCGCGCGCCTGCGGATGCTGTGCGAGACGCATGCCGTCGGCGGCCTCGTCATCGGCCTGCCGCTGAACATGGACGGCAGCGAGGGCCCACGGGTCCAGTCGACCCGCTCCTTCGTGCGCAACATGAAGCCGCTGCTGCCCCTGCCCGTCCTCTACTGCGACGAGCGCCTCTCCACCGCCGCCGTCACCCGCGCGCTCATCGCGGCGGATGCTTCGCGGGCCAAGCGCGGCGAGGTCGTCGACATGCTGGCCGCCGCCTACATCCTGCAGGGCTGCCTCGACCAGATGCGTCGCGCCCTGGGCGAGGAGGAGCACGACGACGACGCCTGATGCGGTGTCCGTGGCCTGGAGCGGGCGCCGCCGAACGCCGCCGTCCCGAAGGACTCGGGGGCACCCGTCTGACGGCCCTCACCCCACCAGGGACACCGATCCGCTGCCGTGGCGCTCGATGCGCCCGTCGAGCTCCAGCTCGAGCAGGGTGGTCTGGACGACGCGGACGCTGAGGCCGGCGGTGCGCGCCAGCTCGTCGGTCCCGATCGGGGTCGGGCTCAGATAGGCGATGAGACGGGCGCGGTCGTCGGTCGGCTCCGGTGGGGCGAAATCTTCGGCGGGGAGCGGCAGCACGATGCCGTCGACGTCGAGTTCGTCCCAGAAGATCGGCGCGTCGGCGAGGTCCGGCCGGTCGACGGCCAGGGCCTCGACGCTGCGCGCATCGGCGCCGCCCGCCAGCAGCGGGGCGATGACGTCGGTGACGTGGGTGGCGTCGGAGACCAGGGTCGCGCCCTGGCGGATCAGGTCGTTGGTGCCTTCCGCCCGCGGGTCCAGGGGAGAACCCGGCACGGCGAAGACCTCGCGGCCCTGCTCCAGGGCGAAGCGGGCGGTGATCAGCGAGCCCGAACGGCGGGCGGCCTCCACCACGACGGTGCCGTAGGCGAGGCCGGAGATGATGCGGTTGCGCCGGGGAAAGTCGCGGCCGCGCGGCTCCCATCCCATCGGCATCTCGGCCAGCACCGCCCCGCCCGCCTCCAGGATCGCCTCCACGAGGGCGGCATGGCTGGCCGGGTAGATCCGATCCTGTCCCCCCGCCAGCACCGCCACGGTGCCGGGCGCCAAGGCGGCCCGATGGGCGCGGGCATCGATGCCGCGCGCCAGACCCGAGACCACGACGAGACCGGCGTCGCCGAGCCCGCGGGCGAGGCGCTCGGTAAAGGCGAGGCCGGCGGCCGAGGCGTTGCGCGAGCCGACGATGGCGATGGCCGGGCGATTCAGGATCGCGGCCTCGCCCCGGATCGCAATCAGCGGCGGCGCCGAATCGGCGGCCTGCAGCAGCTTCGGGTAGTCCGCCTCCCCGAGGGCGACCAGGCGGGCGCCCAGGCGACCGGCCGCGTGGAGCTCGGCCTCGGCCTCGGCCCGGCTCGGCGGCGTGATGCGCCGGCCGCTGCGGCCGGTGAGGTTCGGCAGGGCGTCCAGCGCCGGGCCGGCGCCGCCGAAACGGTTGACCAGGGTGCGGAAGCTGCGCGGGCCGATGCCCTCGCTGCGGATCAGGCGCAGCCAGTCGAGACGCTGGGCATCGGTGAGCTGCATCGCCCTCCCCTCCCGGAGCGGGCGACGGGCCTCAGCCCTTCTGCCCGATGCGCCCCTCGGTCCCGTCAATCAGCCGACGGATGTTGGGCGCGTGCTTCCACCATAGCAGGATGGCGAGCAGGAGAAATAGGCCTGCAACCGCAGGCTGTCCCAGGGCCCACAGGACGAGGGGCGTCAGGCCCGAGGCCGCCAGGGCCGCGAGGGAGGAGTATTTCAGCGTGAAGGCGAGGCCGAGCCAGATGGCGGCGAAGGCCAGGAGGCCGAGGGGGCTCAGCGCCAGGAGGACGCCGAGGAAGGTCGCCACTCCCTTCCCGCCCTTGAATCCGAGCCAGACCGGGAACAGGTGCCCCAGGAAGGCGCCGAGGCCGGCGACGAGGGCCGCCTCCAGCCCGAAGCGGCCGGCGAGGAGCACTGCCAGCGTGCCTTTCAGGGCGTCGCCCAGCAGCGTCGCGGCCGCGAGACCCTTGCGCCCGGTGCGCAGCACGTTGGTGGCACCGATGTTGCCGGAGCCGATCGCCCGCACGTCGCCGAGCCCGGCATAGCGGGTCAGGATCAATCCGAACGGGATCGAGCCGAGAAGGTAGCCTCCCGCCAGCGCGGCCAGCAGCAGGGTCCAGGGCAGGGTATCCAGGGTGATCACGCGGCGGCCTCGGTCTCGGCGGGGGCGCGGAAGACGATGCGGCCCGCCACCATCGTCAGGATGGCGGCCCCCTGGAGGCGCGCCTCGTCGAAGGGTGAGTTCTTCGAGCGGGACTTCAGCGCGCGCTTGTCGATGACGTAGGGCAGGTCCGGATCGATCAGCACCAGGTCGGCGGGCGCGCCGACTGCGAGGCGTCCGGCCGGTCGTCCGAGGAGCGCCGCCGGGCTGGCGCTCAGGGCGGCCAGCAGGCGCGGCAGGGTGACGTCGCCGGTATGAACCAGTCGCAGGGCCGCGCCGAGCAGCGTCTCGATCCCCAGCGCCCCGTCCGCGGCCTCGGCGAAGGGCAGGCGCTTGGTCTCGACGTCCTGCGGGTTGTGGTCGGAGACGATGACGTCGATGACGCCCTCGTTGAGGCCGGCCACCAGGGCGAGGCGGTCGGTCTCGTGGCGCAGGGGCGGCGAGAGCCGGCAGAAGGTGCGGTAGTGCCCGATATCACCCTCGTTCAGGACCAGGTTGTTCACCGAGGCGCCGCAGGTGACCGGCAACCCGTCCGCCTTGGCCCGGCGCACGATCTCGATCGAATCGGCACAGGAGATCATCGCGGCGTGGTAGCGGGCGCCGGTGAGGCGCACGAGGCGGATGTCGCGCTCCAGCATCACCGTCTCGGCCTCGCGCGGGATGCCGAGGAGCCCGAGGCGGGAGGCCATCTCGCCCTCGTTCATCACGCCGTCGCCGACGAGGTCCGGCTCCTCCACGTGCTGCATCAGCAGGGCACCGAAGTCGCGGGCATAGGTCAGCGCGCGGCGCATGACCTGGGCATTGGTCACGGCCTTGAGGCCGTCGGTGAAGGCGACGGCACCGGCCTCCTGCAGCAGGCCGAACTCGGTCATTTCCTGACCGGCGAGGCCCTTGGTGATGGCGGCGGCCGGCAGGACGTGGACGCTGGCCGTGTCGCGGGCGCGGCGCAGCACGAAGTCGACGATGGCCGGCCCATCAATGACCGGATTGGTATCCGGCATGCAGACCAGGGTGGTGACGCCGCCGGCCGCCGCCGCCGCGCTGGCGCTGGCCAGGGTTTCCCGATGCTCGGCGCCGGGCTCGCCCACGAAGGCCCGCAGATCGATGAGGCCGGGGCTGAGGACGTGGCCTCCGCAATCGACGGTCTCGGCCTCGTCCGGCACCCCGGCGAGGGGCCCCCAGCCGACCTCCCGGATCAGGCCGTCGCGCACGAGGACGTGGCCGGGCGCCTGGCGGCCCGTGGCCGGGTCGCAGAGCGTCGCGTGGGTCAGGAGGATGGGGCGCATCGTCATGCCTCGCGGTTTCGACCGGGCGCGCCGTGGCGTCAAGCCGGATGCGATGGGCACGCTACTGCGGGACGCAGCGGCGTGCCCTGGCAGGGCTCAACTGCGTCGTCTCAGACCTCGTAGATCGGATCGTTGCCCGAAGCCTTGTTGAGCTTGAGGCCGTGGAGGCAATCCGCCTTCGCCACGTAGCTCTCGCTGCTCTTGGAAATCTCCTCGCCGTTCTTGGCGTAGTAGATCCAGTACCAATGCCCCCGAACGTCCTTCTTGATCTTGTAGCAGGGGTAAGACAACGCCGACATCGCTTCGCTCCTCGATTCACGGCGGCCAACGGGGACCTCCGATGCAAATCAAACTCTAGGTTTGATTTGCATCGATTTGTTAACCTGAGTGAAGTTTTTCAAGGCCTCTGGAACGGAAAAAGGCCCCGCCCTTTCGGGCGAGGCCTCAGACTCGCGGTCCGCAGAGGCTGGGGAGCCTTACGCCGCCAGCGAACGCAGGACGTAGGGCAGGATGCCGCCGTTGCGGAAGTACTCGAGCTCGTCGAGGGTATCGATGCGGCAGGTCAGCGGGACCTCCCGCTTCGTGCCGTCCGCGGAGATGATCTCGGCGATCATGGTCTGGCGCGGCTTCAGGTCGCCCGACAGGCCCCGGATCGAGACCGTCTCATCCCCCTTGAGGCCGAGCGAGGCCCAGGACATCTCGCCCTGGAAAACCAGGGGCACGATGCCCATACCGACGAGGTTCGAGCGGTGGATGCGCTCGAAGCTCTCGGCCACCACGGCGCGGATGCCCAGGAGCTTGGTGCCCTTGGCCGCCCAGTCGCGCGACGAGCCGGTGCCGTACTCCTTGCCGGCGAACACAACGAGCGGGGTTCCCTCGGCCTGATACTTCTGCGCGGCGTCGTAGATGAACATCCGCTCGCCCGAGGGCTGGAACAGCGTCCAGCCGCCCTCGACCACGGTGCCGGACGCGTCGCGGACCATCTGGTTCTTGATGCGGATGTTGGCGAAGGTGCCGCGCATCATGACTTCGTGGTTGCCGCGCCGGGTGCCGTACTGGTTGAAGTCCTGCACCCGGACCTGATGCTCCTGCAGGTAGGCGCCCGCCGGGGAGTTCGCCCGGATGTTGCCCGCCGGCGAGATGTGGTCGGTGGTGATCGAGTCGAGGAACAGGCCGAGGATGCGGGCGTCGACCACGTCCTCCACCGGCGCCGGGGTCTTCTGCATGCCGACGAAGTAGGGCGGGTTCTGCACGTAGGTGGAGGTCGAATCCCACTTGAAGGTCTCGGCCTCGGTGACCTCGACGGCCTTCCAGTAGTCGTCGCCGCCGAACACGTCGGCGTAGCGGGACTTGAACAGGGTCGAGGTGATGTTGGCCTCGATGAACGCCTGCACCTCGGCGCTCGAGGGCCAGATGTCCTTCAGGTAGACGGGCTGGCCGTCAGACCCGGTGCCCAGGGGCTCGGTGGTGATGTCGATCTGCATCGAGCCGGCCAGCGCGTAGGCGACGACCAGCGGCGGCGAGGCGAGGTAGTTCGCCCGCACGTCGGGGTTCACGCGGCCCTCGAAGTTGCGGTTGCCCGAGAGCACGGCGGCGGCGACGACGTCGTTGTCGTTGATGGCCTTCGAGATCGGGGCTGGCAGGGGGCCGCTGTTGCCGATGCAGGTGGTGCAGCCGAAGCCGACGAGGTTGAAGCCCAGGGCGTCGAGGGGCTTCTGCAGGCCGGCGCTCTCCAGGTACTCGGCCACCACCTGGGAGCCGGGCGCCAGCGAGGTCTTCACCCAGGGCTTGGAGCGCAGGCCCTTGGCGACGGCGTTGCGGGCCAGGAGGCCGGCGCCGATCATCACGCTCGGGTTCGAGGTGTTGGTGCAGCTCGTGATGGCGGCGATCACCACGTCGCCGTGGCCGATGTCGAAGTTCGCGCCCTCCACCGGGTAGCGCTTGGCGATGTCGGCGGCCTTCTTGAACTCGGTCTCCATCGACTGCGCGAAGCCGGGCTTGGCACCGTCGAGGAGCACCCGGTCCTGCGGACGCTTGGGGCCGGCGAGCGACGGGCGCACGTCGCCCATGTCGAGCTCGAGCGTGTCGGTGAAGACCGGGTCCGGCGTGGCCGCGTCGCGCCACATGCCCTGCGCCTTGGCGTAAGCCTCCACCAGGGCGATCCGGTCGTCGGCGCGGCCGGTGACCTTGAGGAAGTCGATGGTCTTCTGGTCGATGGGGAAGAAGCCGCAGGTGGCGCCGTATTCGGGGGCCATGTTGGAGATCGTGGCGCGGTCGGCCACCGCCATGTCGTCGAGGCCGGGGCCGTAGAACTCCACGAACTTGCCGACCACGCCTTTCTTGCGCAGCATCTGAGTCACGGTGAGCACGAGGTCGGTGGCCGTGGTGCCCTCGGGCAGCTTGCCCGACAGCTTGAAGCCGACGACCTCGGGGATCAGCATCGAGAGCGGCTGGCCGAGCATCGCGGCCTCGGCCTCGATGCCGCCGACGCCCCAGCCGAGGACCGCGAGCCCGTTGACCATGGTGGTGTGCGAATCGGTGCCGACGAGGCTGTCCGGATAGGCGAGCTCGGTGCCGTCTTCCGACTTCGTCCAGACCGTCTGCGACAGGAACTCGAGGTTCACCTGGTGGCAGATGCCGGTGCCGGGCGGCACGACGGAGAAGTTGTCGAAGGCCGACTGGCCCCACTTGAGGAAGGTGTAGCGCTCGCCGTTGCGCGAGTATTCCAGCGCGACGTTGTCGGCCAGCGCCTTCGGGGTGCCGAACTCGTCGACGATCACCGAGTGGTCGATCACGAGGTCGACCGGCACCAGCGGGTTGATCTTCTGCGGGTCGCCGCCCAGGGCCACCATGGCGTCGCGCATCGCGGCCAGGTCGACCACCGCGGGCACGCCGGTGAAGTCCTGCATCAGCACGCGGGAGGGGCGGAAGGCGATCTCGGTCTCGGTCTTCCCCTTGTTGCCGAGCCAGGCGACGGTGGCGGAGATGTCGTCCTTCTTGACCGAGCGCTCGTCCTCGAAGCGCAGCAGGTTCTCGAGCAGCACCTTCATCGAGAAGGGCAGCGCGGTGGCGTCGGCGAGGCCGGACTTCTCGGCATGGGGGATCGAGTAGTAGGTGTAGGACTTGTCTCCGACGGTGAGGGTCTGGCGAGACTGGAAGCTGTCGAGCGATGCCACGGCGTTATAATTCCTCGCGAGCGGTTGGTCGAACACGCGCAGGCATAACCTGCGCCACGAAAACACGTGTTCGGCTGGGAGCGCTATGAAGCGCGCGCCGCCCCGGGGGTGCCCGGATAGGGTGTTGCGCGAAGGGCGATTTGGACGCCCTGAAATCTCGCGCGGCGCAGCCTGCGCGCGTTATAGAACACTTCGAAACTGGCCGCTACCGGTGCCCTGACACCGGGTGAGATCTGTTCGGACGCGTCTTCGCCAAACGAGGCCCCCCTGCTGGGCTCCGGCAATCCGATGGAGACACCGATGCGCTCGCTGCGCCTGCCGCCCGAGATCGAAGACCGCCTGGAAGCGTTGGCCCGGCGCACGGGCCGGAGCTAGGACGATCACGCCGGGGACGCCATCCTCGAACACCTCGAACACCTGGAAAACCTGGAGGATCTTGAGGACGCCGAGATGCGCCTCGCGGCGGTCCGCAGCGGCGCGAGGGATGCCGTTCCCCTAGATGACCTGCTATTGCGCTCCGGTCTGCCGGGTTGAGTTCGAGCGTTCCGCGGAACGCGAACTCGCCCGTGCCGATCACGCGGCGGCCCAGCGCAGCCTGAGTTTTCTGCGCGACCGGGCTCGCCACTGGACGATCCGCGTGTCATTGGCGAAGCCCTGAAGGGCTCTCGGCTCGGCAACTTCTGGAAAGACCGGATCGGCGACGTTCGCGTGATCGCCGCGATCGAGGACGACGCCCTGCGCATCCTCGTGATCAAGATCGGCCACCGCCGCGACGTCTGCCGGTCGCCGGTTCGATGAGGCTCATGATTCAGGACACCCCGTGCGGCTGACCGCTCAAGACCTCGCCGTCCGCCGCTCCGGCCGCCGCATCTTCTCGGGCCTGTCCTTCGCCCTCGGGCCGGGGGAGGCGCTGATGGTCACCGGGCGGAACGGGGCCGGCAAGTCGACGCTGCTCGCGGTGCTGGCCGGCCGGCTCAAGCCCGAGGCCGGAACCGTCACGGCGAGCGAGGTCGGCGAGGCGACCCTGTCCGAGTGCCTGCACGTGGTCGGCCATCGCGACGGGCTGAAGAGCCCGCTGACGGCGGAAGAGAACCTCGCCTTCGCCCGCGACCTCCTCGGCGCACCGACCGCGAGCCCGCAGGCGGCCCTGGAGGAACTCGGCCTCGGCCACGCCCTGCGCCTCCCCGTGGCCTATCTCTCCGCCGGCCAGCGCCGGCGGGTCGCGCTGGCCCGCCTCCTGGTCTGCCGACGTCCGCTCTGGCTCCTCGACGAACCGACGGCCGCCCTCGATGCGGCCTCACAGGAGGTCCTGGCGGGAATGATGGCGCGGCACCGTGCGGCGGGCGGCCTCGTCATCGCAGCGACTCACCAGGCCCTCGGCCTCGTCGACGCCCGGGAATTGCGGATCGAGGCGCCCGCTGCATCGACGCAGGCCGCTCCGGTGGCCGCGGCCGACGAGGTCTGGTGGTGATGCGCGCCCTCAGGGCCCTCGTCGCCCGCGACCTCGCGCTCGCCGCCCGCGTCGGCGGTTCGGGGGCGCTCTCCCTCGTGTTCTTCCTGATGATCGTCGCCCTGGTGCCGTTCGCCCTCGGCCCGGACCTCAACCTGCTCTCGCGGATCGGCCCGGCCATCCTCTGGCTCGCCGCGGTGCTCTCGACCCTGATCGGCCTCGACCGCCTGTTCCAGGCAGACGAGGAGGACGGCTCCCTCGACCTGATGAGCGGCTCGCCGGCCCCGCTGGAGGGCGTCGTGCTCGCCAAGGTGCTGGCGCACTGGCTCACCACCGGCCTGCCGCTCGCCCTGGCCTCGCCCCTGTTCGGGCTCCTCGTCGCCCTCGACGGACGGGCCATGGCGGCGACCGCCCTCACCCTGCTGGTGGGCACCCCGGCCCTGACCTTCGTGGGTGCCGTGGGCGCCGCCCTCACCGCCTCGATCCGCCGGGGCGGACTCATCCTGGCGGTCGTGGTGCTGCCGCTGATGATCCCGACGCTGATCTTCGGCGTCTCGGCCAGCGAGTCGGCCCTCGGCGGCACCGTCCCGTTCACCACGCCGCTGGCCATCCTGTGCGCTCTCAGCCTGATCGCGGGCGTGATCGGAACGCTCGCCGCCGCCGCGGCCCTGCGCTGGTCGGAATAGGGCGTCAGGCGAGCGCCGCGCGCTCCCGCAGGCCGAGGGCGGGGCGATCCGGTGTCGGAACCTGAGGGTCCCGCCGGGAAGCTCGACCCTCCGGCTGCGCGGGGCGGGAGGGCCGCGTCCGGCCCGGGCGCTCGCCGATGCGCAGGGCGATGCCGATGAACAGCGCGATCATGCCGGCTTCCAGGAGCAGCAAGGGAAGCCAGGCGGCGTTCCAGGACAGGGCGGCGAGATCGAGCGCCTCGCTGGCGAGCATGGCCCCGATTGCGCCGGCGGTGAAGACCGGAAGGGAGCGGCGGCCGAGCCGGGTCAGCAGGTGGTCGCGCGGCACCTGGTGCAGCAGGCGGATCAGCGGGGCCCGCGGCAGGGCCATCACCAAGTAGGCCAGGGCGAGCACGTGCAGGACGCGCAGGGGCGACTGGTAGGTCTTGCTCGCGCCGAGCCAGAACGCGTCGTTGCGCGTCGCGGCCCAGTCGGCGGCCGCCGGCCAGAGACGGACGACAACCACCGCCAGCACGAGGTAAGCGACGAGATAGCCCAGGGCGAGGCCGGTCAGCCATCGCGGGCGCGGCAGGGCGACGCCGTTAACCAGGCCCTGTCCGATCGTGATCCCCACAGCGAAGATCAGGGTCCAGGGCAGGATCGTCAGGAAGAAGGGCGCGCCCGTGAGGCTGTTGCTCAGCACCAGGTGGAAGTGACCGGCCGCGATCCAGAGCAGCAGCGCCGGCGGCAGGGGCGCCCAGAACCGCCACCCGGCCAGGCGCAACAGGATCGGTGCGATCAGCATCAGGGCCACGTACAGGCGCAGGACGGACGAGTAGCCCACCGTCTGGCGAAGGGTGAGCGCGTGGCCCAGCAGGTTCGGGAAGCCGTGCTCCCGCAACAGGCCGGTTTCCTGCGCGTGCACGCCCGTCACGCCGCGAAGGGCCAGGATGGCTGCCAGGAGACCGAGCGTCGCGAAGACGATGACCAGTTCGAAGGCGTAGATCCGGGCCGCCCGCCGCCACAGGTGGGCGACGATGTCCGGCAGCCGGCGCCGCGAGGCCTGGCTCGCCGCCAGGGCGATGGAGATGCCGCTGAGCAGGACGAAGATGTCGGCGCTGTCGGAGAAGCCGAGCCGGGAGGGCGACACGACCGAGATGGCGCCGTCCTGGATGTGGTTTACGAAGATATTGATCAGGCACAGACCGCGGATGGCGTCGATCGTGGTCCTTCGCTGCGGCATGACTCACCCCGATGCGGCCTAAACGCACCCAGGTTAGGAACGAAAGCTTAAGGTTGCGTTGCAACCGGTGCGGGTAATTCCGGGGAACGGCTCGGCCCTGACCCGGGAAGCGGATCCGCGCGCCTCACGCCGGATCGGCGTCGATTCGCATCCGCAGGATGGCATAGGGCGGTGCCTGCAGATCCTTGCCACCGTTGTATTCCGGACGCCGGTTCACCTGGGCGGACGAGATGTGGAGCCAGCGATCCGGGGTGATCCAGAACGTGTCGGCCCAGATCAGGCGCGGATCGGAGGCGATGAGCGTGACGGTGCCGTCGGGGTCGCGCCGGCCGACCGCGTTGAACTCCTGCATGGCGAGGTAGACCCGGTCCTTCGAATCCGTGGTCAGGCCGCCGGTCATGCCCTTCTCGCCCAGATCCGTGACGCCGGCCGCCACGGCCGCGTCACTGGATTCGGGATCGAGGAGCGCGGCGGTCTCCACCGCGTAGAGGCGGCGCCCGATCAGCGGAGCGTAGTAGAGGCGTCGTCCGTCGGGACTGAGGGCGATGCCGTTGGCCCCACCCTGGACCGGGCGCGGCGGTCCCTCCCCCTTCCGCTGCACCACCGGACGGTCCTCGACGATCTTGAGGAGGCCTTTCTGCGACTTGGTGCTGGCATGACCGGCGAGGCGGCGCACCACCCGGCCGCTGGCGAGGTCGACGGCCAGGATGGCGCCCTCCCCGTCCTGGCCCTGGTCGGTGATGTAGGCGCGGGCGTAGCCGTCGCGGATATCCACCCGCAGGTCGTTGAGCGACGAGGTCGGGGTGATGCCGGCCTCCAGCGGGACCACCCGGCGGATGCGGTTCTCGGAGAGATCGATCTGCACCAGCTTCGCCCCGCCCTTCACCGGCGGTCCGGAGCCGTCCGGCAGGCCGGCATCGAGGCACCACAGGGTGTCGTCGCGGTCGAAGACGCCGTTGGGCACGTGGAACAGGCGGGCCTGCGGGTTCTCTGGGTCGGGCTGGTTCGTCGGCAGGTCCGGGTAGGGCCGGACCTCTCCGTCCGCCAGCACCTCACCCAGGGTGTAGGGCACCGTCGCGGTGAAGCGCGGCATCATCACGAAGCGCCGGCCGCCGGCCGAGATGGCGAGGCCGGTGGGGGTCGAGGGGGCGTTGGCGGTGAACGCAAGTTCGAGCCCGCCCGCCGCCCGGCGGGTGGCGACCTCCGGGGACGTCGCCGCCACGGCCTCTCCGGGGCGGGCGAGGGCGGCCGTCCCGGCGAAGCCGGCACCGGCAATGCCGGCAGCGAGGAGGTCACGGCGAGCGAGCGTCATGGTGGGATCCGGTACGAGCGAGGGGGAGGAAGATGGCAGGTCAGCCCCGGGCGGAGCCGCGCACCCTGAGGTCGATGGCGAGGACGTGGGCCCCCGCGCCGATGAAGAGGCGCCGGCCATCCGGGCCGCCGAAGGCGACGTTGGCGGCGTCGGTCGCGGTGGCGATGCGCCCCAGGAGCGTGCCGTCGGGCGCGTAGATCCGCACGCCGTCGAAGCAGGCGGCGTAGACCCGGCCATCGGCATCCACCGCGAGGCCGTCCGGCACGCCGGCCTCCACGGTGGCGAAGGGCTTCGGGGGGCCGAGCCTCCGGCCCTCCAGCACCGGGAAGGCCAGGATGGTGCGGGCGCCTTCCGGGTTCTTCAGGGAGGCGCTGGTGTCACTGACGTAGAGGCGGCGCCCGTCCGGGCTGAAGGCGATGCCGTTGGGCTGGCCCACGGCGTCGGTCATGCCCTCGACCCGGCCGGACGGATCGATCCGGTAGACCCGCCGCGCCGCTTGCGCCGGAATTGCCATCAGGCCCTCGTCCGGCATGGTGATGCCGAAGACGGGGTCCGTGAACCAGATCGCGCCGTCTGGAGCCAGGGCGGCGTCGTTGGGGGAATTCAGAGGCCGGCCCTCGAAGGCGTCGGCCAGCACCGTGAGGCTCCCGTCCGGCTCCCGCCGCACGACCCGGCGCCCGCGATGCTCACAGGTGACGAGTCGGCCCTCGGCGTCGAGGGTGTTGCCGTTGGCGTTGTTCGAGGGATCGCGAAACACGGCGGCGCCGCCGTCGTCGGCGATCCGGATCATCCGGTTGGCGCGGACGTCGCTGACGATCAGGCCGCCGAGGCCGGGGGCGTAGCACAGGCCCTCGCACCAGCGTCCGCCCGCATAGAGCGTGCGCAGCGCCGCGCCGGGATCGAGCACGTCGCGCAGCCGCGGATCGTCGACCCGGACGATGGGGGCCGCTGCGGCCGGCCAGGCGCGCAGGGCGAGGACCGCTCCCGCGCCGCCGAGCAGCGCGCGTCGTCGTATCGTCGGCATCGATCCTCGAGGGCTGCGGGTGCGATGAGGGCGCCGCCCCGTCGGCGGGGCGGCGCGGGACGGGTCAGCGCGCGGCCGGCGCGGGGGCGGTCGAACCGGTGGCGTCCGCTGTCCCCGGCTTGAAGCTCCACAGCTCCGTCGGCAGGGCCGCCGGGGCGTCGGGCTTGTAGAAGGCCGAGTCCTGGATGTGCGAGGTGGTGACGTAGAGCGTCCCGTCCGGCCCTTCCGCGAAGGTGTCGGGCCAGCGCAGGCGCTTGTCCTGCACCACGGTGCTCAGGCTGTTCCCCTTCGCCGAGAGGTCGCGCACCTTGATCGAATCGTCCTGCGGCGAGGTCACGTACATCCGCCCGTCCTTGCGGGCGATGATCAGGCCGTCGGCCGGCCCGTTCTCGCCCACGGTCTCGATGCGGCCCGACACGCTCTTGTCGGCCAGCGCGGTCGGCATCAGCGCGCTGGTGATGCTCCCCGCGAGGGTCTCGGTGGGCAGGCTGTAGAGCGTCTTGCCCTTGATCGCCTGCCAGTACAGCGTCTTGCCGTCGGGGGAGAGGGCGATGCCGTCGGCGGCGAACTCGACGCCGCGTCCGTCCGGCCGGCGCAGGGGCTTGCCGTCATAGGTCACCGTCACGCTCTTGTCGGGCTGCGTCGTCGGATCGCCGTCGAGCACCCGGTGGGCCCGGCCGCTATCGAGGTCGACCACCACCAGGGCCCCCTTGGCGCCGGAATCCGTCAGGTAGGCGGTCTTGCCGTCGGGGGCGAAGCGCACGTCGTTGAGGTAGGAGCCCTGCGGCGCGACGGTCTCGTCGAAGGCGATGGTGCGCGCCGGCTGGTTGGTCTTCAGGTCAATCTCGACGAGCTTGGGACCGCCGGGCACGAGGGCCGCCATGGCGGGCGCGGCCGGATCCAGCACCCAGAGGTTGCCGTTCGGGCCCGCCACGACGCTCTGCACGCAGACCCAGTGATCCTTGGCCGTGACTTCGTCCTTGCGGGCGTTGCGCCAGGAGTTCCAGGCCGCATCGGGGAACGGCACCAGCTTGCCGTCCTTCAGCTCGGCGACCGACACCTCGGTGTCCTCGGTCCAGCGGGGGAAGTTCACGAAGATCCGCCCGTCCTTGGACACGGTGACGCCCGTCACCTGGTGGTCGAAGCTCGCCACCTTCGTGAGCGATGCCGTCGGCGCGGCGGCGCTGCCCTGTGCCAGGACGGTGCCGGGCACGAGGACGGCTCCCGGGAGGAGGACGGCGCCCAGGAGGGCCGCGGCGAGCGTCCGGCTCGGCCGCCGAGGGCGGGCCGACCGGCGCGGAGGCGCGGCGAAGAACGGATGGTCGGACTGATGGTGCGTCATCGGAACCCTGGAAAATGGAATCCCTGGCATCGGACCCCTTGGCATCGCGACGATCGAACCGCGCGGTGTGCGAACCGTGCGGTGCGATCATGACGGCCTAACGCATGAAGCGTCGGCCAAGGTTCATCCGCCCCGCGAGTTGTGAACGGCCGCCGCCGGCGGCGCGACCCATCGGAGGCGTCGGATCGCGCGGTCTGCGCGCTTTGAGCGAATTTGGCTCTCGTCCCGATACAAGAGCGCTCAGCGCGATTTCACGAACTCTTTTTTACGAAGACGTTTCAGGTTCTTTGGCCGTTAAAGACAAATTCATGGATTGTAACTAAATTTACTCACATCAGGCTGTGACTGGAATAGTCGCATATCAGAAAACGTATCCGGGAAAGAAACTAACGATGTTGGGGTCCGGTCTTCGTGCAACGCTCGAGGCGCTCGATCGATCGCAAGGTCGCATCGAATTCGCGATGGATGGAACTGTCCAGAGCGCGAACCAGATCTTTCTCGACCTCCTCGGATATACCTTCGACGAAGTCCGTGGCCGGCCGCACAGCTTGTTCGTGCCTCCCGAAGAGCGGGACACGGCAGCCTACCGGGCATTCTGGGACAGCCTGCGCCGGGGCGAGCATCAGGCCCGTGATTTCTGCCGGATCGGCAAGGACGGCGGCCGGATCTGGATCCGGGCGAGCTACAACCCGATCCTCGATCGGCGCGGCAAGCCGATGAAGGTGGTGAAATTCGCCACGGACATCACCGAGCAGGTCACGCGCAACGCCGCGTTCGAGGGCCAGATCACGGCGATCAACCGGTCGCAGGCGGTGATCCACTTCACGCCGGACGGTCTCGTCACCGACGCCAACCCAATCTTCCTCGAGACCCTCGGCTACCGCCTCGACGAGATCAAGGGCCGGCACCACAGCCAGTTCGTGGCGCCGGCGGACCGGGCGACGCCGGCCTACGCCGCCTTCTGGACCGCGCTGGCGGGCGGCGCCTACCAGGCCGGCGAGTTCCGCCGCTTGGCGAAGGGCGGCCGCGAGGTGTGGATCTACGGCGCCTACAATCCGGTGTTCGGACCCGACGGCCGGGTGGTCTCCGTGGTGAAGTTCGCCAGCGACGTCACCGCCCAGGTCGCCGACCGGCTGCGCCGCCACCAGGGCCAGCAGGCGATCGACAAGGATCTCGGGATCATCACCGGCTCGATCTCCGACGTCAGCCATCAGGCCACCCTCACGGCGGAGGCGGCGGCCCAGACCTCCGGCAACGTCCACGCGGTGGCGGCGGGCGCCGAGGAGTTCTCGGCCTCCATCGAGGAACTGAGCCGCCACGCGTCCGAGGCGAGGACCGCGTCCGAGGAGGCGGTGGTGCGGGCCCAGGAGGCCTCCGGCATCATCGCCGGGCTGACCTCCGCCGCCGACAAGATCGGCGAGGTGGTCTCGGTCATCCGCACGATCGCCGACCAGACCAACCTGCTGGCGCTCAACGCCACCATCGAGGCGGCCCGGGCCGGCGAGGCGGGGCGCGGCTTCGCCGTGGTCGCGGCCGAGGTGAAGGCCCTGGCCAACCAGTCGTCCCGGGCCACCGAAGAGATCGGCACGCAGATCGCGGCGGTGCAGGGCTCCACCAACCAGGCCGTCACAGCGATCGAGGCCATCGCGCGGACGATCGGCCATCTCAGCGAGATCTCGGTGAGCGTCTCCTCGGCCGTGACCGAGCAGGCCGCGGTGACCCGCGACATGACGGTCAACATGCAGAACGCCGCCCGCAGCGTCGAGGTCGTGCGTCAGAACATGGACGGGATCGCCGCCGCCGCGATCGACGTCGACGCCTCGGTGCGCAAGGCCGGCGCCGCGGCCCGCGCCCTCGCCTGAGGGGCGGGCGCGGCCAAGTCTCGAAAGGCCAAGGCGGGCGAGGCCAAGTCGGGCGAGGCCAAGGCGCGAAAGGCCAAGGCGCGAAAGGCCAAGGCGCGCCGGATCAGTCCGGGCGCGGGCCGGCCCCGGGCTGCATCACCGTAGGCTCGGAGCCCGAGCCGCGCACCCGGCCGCGCAGGGACGGAGGCGCGCCCGGCCGTCCGGGTTCGCGCCGATCGAGGCCGGGCACGACGCGCTCGGTGAGGTCCACGCAGCGGCCGACCAACCACGTCATCCAGTTCATCGCGAAGCTCCCAGCCTGACCTCCCTCCTAGATCGGGTGTCGCGCCGCCAAAGCGAGGGGGCGAGCGGGAATTATCCACGCCGTCTCCGAACCCGCGCGGGGTCCGGCCCGCCGCCCCTCAGTCGAGGTCCTGCAGGTGGCGGGCGGCGATGACGGACGCGGCCGTGCGGTTCTCGACGCCGAGCTTCTCGTAGATGCCTTCCAGGTGCTTCGTCACCGTGCGGGGGCTGAGGCCCAGGATCTCGCCGATGTCGCGGCTCGACTTGCCCCGCGAGAGCCAGAGCAGCACCTCCGCCTCCCGCCCGGTGACCCGCAGGCGCAGGCGCAGGCGTTCGAGTCCCGCCTCGGTGCCGTCGCGCGACAGGCGCAGCAGGATCTCGTCGCCGGTGCCGCCGATGAAGCTGAAGGTATAGGCGGTGCCCGCGCGATCGCCGAGGGTCAGGGCCGGCGCGCCCGTGCCGGCGAGGCAGCCCCGGAGCCAGGCGGCGCCCTGCGGCGGCAGGCTCAAGGGGGCACCGGGTTCGGTGAAGCCGCCGAGCAGGCGGGCGGCCTGGGGCGTGCCCCACAGGACCGTGCCGTCGCGGTCCACCGCGAACAGGGTCCGGCCGGTGGTGTCCAGGGCGGCTCGGGCGCTCTGTGCCGCGCGGGCGCTCGCGAGATGGACCCGGATGCGGGCCAGGATCTCGTCCGGCGCGATGGGCTTGGTGACGTAGTCGACACCCCCCGCCTCCAGGCCCTTCACGATGTGCTCGGTCTCCGAAAGCCCGGTCATGAAGATGACGGGGACGTGGGCGAGGTGCCCCTTCGCCTTGAGGCGGCGGCAGGTCTCGAACCCGTCCATGCCCGGCATCACCGCGTCGAGCAGGATCACGTCCGGGGTGATCTCGTCGACCAGGGCCAGGGCGAGGTCGCCCGCCACCGCCACCAGCACGGTGGCGCCCGAGCGCTCGATCGCCTCGGTGAGGAAGCTCAGGGTCTCGGGGGAATCGTCGACCACCAGGACGGTATCGCGCTGCGCCTCAGCCATCGGCGGGCTCCAGCAAACCCTCGATCACCGCTCGGGCGCGGCGCAGGTCGAGGGCGGCGGTGAGCCCCCGCATCTGCCCGATGAAGGCGGTCGGTGCCGCGGGTCCGCCTTCCATCTCGGCGAGCTTCGCCTCGATGCCGCGGACGTGGCCGATGCGCACGAGGCGCAGGAGGTCGGCGAGGTGCTCCGGGCGGGGGGGCGGCGCGGCGGCCTCGGGCGG
>NZ_CEEDOX010000019.1:0-101452 GCF_979256535.1 Methylobacterium sp. AC690
CGCCTATGGCCGTCCGCACCCGGACATCACGCGAGAGTCCCGCCCGTGCCGAACGCGCCCCTCGACCGCTCCCCCCTCGCCCTCGCCCAAGGCCTGATCCGCTGCCCCTCGGTGACCCCGGAAGAGGGAGGCGCCCTCGCCTGGCTCACCGGCATCCTCGCGGGGGCGGGGTTCCGCGTGGAGCGCCCGCGCTTCTCCGAACCGGGCACGCCCGACATCGACAACCTCTACGCCCGCATCGGTACGAAGGCGCCCTGCCTTCTGTTCGCCGGTCACACCGACGTGGTGCCCCCCGGCGATGTCGCCCGTTGGCGCCACGGCCCCTTCGCCGGGACCGTGGAGAACGGGGTGCTGTACGGGCGCGGGGCCGTCGACATGAAGGGCGGGATCGCCTGCATGCTGGCCGCCGTCCTCGACTACCTCGACGTGGCCGGTCCGGATCTTCCGGGATCGATCGGCTTCCTCATCACCGGCGACGAGGAAGGGCCTGCGATCAACGGCACGGTGAAGCTCCTCGAATGGGCCCGGGCCCGGGGCGAGCGCTTCGACCATTGCCTCCTCGGCGAGCCCACCAACCCGGACGTGCTCGGCGACATGATCAAGATCGGCCGGCGCGGCTCGCTCACGGGCCGGCTGACGGTGCAGGGACGCCAGGGCCACGTCGCCTACCCGGACCTCGCCGAGAATCCGATTCCCGGGCTCCTGCGCCTCGCCGCTGCGCTCCTCGCCGCGCCGCTCGATGCCGGCACCCAGCATTTCGGTGCCTCGAACCTGGAATTCACCACCCTCGACGTCGGCAACACGGCCACCAACGTCATCCCGGCCGAGGCGCGCGGCACCTTCAACGTCCGGTTCAACGATCGCTGGACCGCCGAGACCCTGAGCGCCGAGATCCGGGCCCGTCTCGACGCGGCGGCCGGCCGGAGCGTACGCTACAGCCTCGAACTGCTGCCCTCGAACTCACCCGCCTTCCTCACCGAGCCCGACGCCTTCACCGAACTCGTCGCCGGCGCCATCGCCACCGAGACCGGCCGCCGCCCGGTGCTCTCGACCACGGGCGGCACCTCGGATGCGCGTTTCATCAAGGAGGCCTGCCCGGTCATCGAGTTCGGCCTCGTCGGCCAGACCATGCACCAGACCGACGAGTGCGTGCCGGTCGCGGACCTGAACCGGCTCACGGCGATCTACACCCGCGTGCTGGCGGCGTATTTCGCCGGGCGCTAGCCCGTCCGTCGCGACCGCACGCGGGTGTTCGTGGCCTTGGCCCCTCAGGTCGCGTTGCCGGACGCGCCCGCGGGCTGGGCTCGGAAACGCCGGCAGTCCGGCCCGAGGCGGTCGCCCACCGCGATGAAGATCTGGCGCAACCGCTGGACGTGGGGGTCGTCGAGCCGCAATTCGATGCTGGCGACGACCAGGTCGACGGCGGCCTGCCGGTCCGCTGCCGCGTCGATCATGGGCGCGCCCAGGATGATGCGGCCGACTTCGAGCAACAGAGCCTCGTTGCGCGTCGCGCTCGGCGCGGCCAGCCGTTCGAGGTCGAACAGGGTCCGCACGCCCAGGGGCCAGAGCCGGATGACTCGCTCGCGCCCGACCGAGCAACAGAGCTGCGCCTGCGCGACCCAATCCATGATCTGATAAACCCCGTAGGGCGTCTCGACGAACAGCATCAGCGGGTTGGCGGCCGCCAGGTTCTGGGTCGAATGGATGTGGTGGTCGTCGAGACGGACACGGATCTCGCTGTCGATACCGTCGATGATCTCCACGGGCGTAATCTTGAAGGCGCGAAAGACCTCGCGTTCCTCCCGCTTGAAGTTCTTCAGCTTATCGCGCTGGAGGATGTTGCGCAGTACGACGTCGGGCATGATGCCGGCGACGAAACAGCCGGTAATCGCCAGGGCGAGCACCAGCGGGGAACGCATCGGGTCCTCAAGCGTCGCGATGGCTTCCGCGAGGCTCGTCCCAAACCGCAGCAGGCCGACCACCAGGATCGGCGCGAGGACGATGCCAATCACGATCTTGATCGTTTCGCCGACGATGGTCGCGGGGCTCAGGTCGAAGTTCTTGATCGCTCGGTACAGGTTGCGCAGCGCCGTGAGGTAGCTGCCGGCGAAGGCCGCACAGACGCCGAACAGCCAGACCGCGGTCCGATCCTGGTTCGTCAGACAGGTGCCATCCAGCCACGCGAACCCCGACCCCGTGGCGCACAGAAGCGTCGCAAGCAGCGAGAGGGTATGAAACACAGCGACTGCCGCCAGCACGCTGAAGGCGATGCTGCCGAGGATCCAGGCTGTTGTCGTGAAGTCCTCCCGGTGTCGCGATCGGTCAAAAATATCCAGAGATCCGTCCGATGAATCGGGCGATCCCCCTTTTCCAAACAGCTTGGGTCGGCCAACGAAGTACTTGTACTTCACGAATTCGAAGGATGGGATCAGACGTTGGCTCGAAGGCCCCGCAATGTCGAAGACGGCCGCCAAGTCCCGGACGATCTCCTGTCTCTGGCGCTTCACGGCTTCGCGGATTGCGATGAAGATGAAGGGCGACAGGGCAGCGAAGACGGTTGCGCCGAGGATGAGCAGATGAACAGGAGGATTCGTCACGGCAAATTCCATCGCCCCGATGCGAATTGCACCGGACGCGACGGATCATCAGGTTTCCTGCCGTCGTATCAACTTAAAGTAGGGAATTCTTAACGCACGGTTGTGTGATCGCCGTAATCGACGCCGACCAGAGTGAGCCCGCGGGCGGGGGCCAGGGGCCCGCAGCGGCTGCGGTCCCGACTTGCCAGGATCTCGCTCACGTCGTCCGCGCTGATACGGCCGGCGCCGGCCAGCATGAGGGTGCCGACCATCGAACGGACCTGATGATGCAGGAAGGCGCGCGCCGACGTCGCCACCACGATCTCGTCGTGCAGGCCCATCGGCAGGACGGCGACATCCAGCTGATCGAGGGTTCGGATCGGGCTCTTCGCCTGGCACTCGGCGGCCCGGAAGGCGGTGAAGTCGTGCAGCCCGAGGAGGCGTGCGGCCGCGTTGCGCATCAGCCCGACGTCGAGGGGCCAGGGGACCTGCCAGACATGGGCGCGGTTGAGCACGGGGGGGCTGCGCCGGTTGAGGATGCGGTAGCGATAGTGCCGGCGGGTGGCGGAGTGCCGCGCGTTGAAATCGGCGTCGACGATCTCGGCGCTGAGGATCGCCACCGGGTTCGGGCGCAGATGCGCGTTGAGCGCGTCCCGCACCACATCGGTGCGCCACGCCCGTTCGAGGTCGAGATGAGCCACCTGATGCGTGGCGTGGACGCCGGTATCGGTGCGGCCGGCGCAGGTGAGGCCCGCGACCTCGCCGGAGAAGCGCTTGACCGCCGACTCGATCGCGCCCTGGACGGAGGGCTGCGCGGTCTGGCGCTGCCAGCCGCAGAACGGGCTGCCGTCGTACTCGATGACGAGCTTGTAGCGCGGCATCAGGCGTGAACCGGTGCGGTCATGCCAACGGCGTCCCCGGCGTTCGGTGGGTGCCGCGCACGAACTCGGCCCCGCTGCTGACGCCTCCCTTTCCGGCGCGCCGCACTGCGCACAGGCGCACGGCACCCTCGCCACAAGCGATCGTTCCCTCGGCGTCGAGGAGCGTACCGGGGGTGCCGGAGCCCGGCACGGCCTCGGCCGAGAGCACCTTCACCCGCTCGGGCCCCTTGCCGAAATCCGCCTCGAAGAAGGCGCCGGGGAACGGCGACAGGCCCTGGACGTGGTTGGCGACCGCGTGGGCCGGTCGGGTCCAGTCGATCCGGGCCTCGTCGTTGGTGATCTTGTGGGCGTAGACCACGCCCTCCGGAGCCTGGGGGGTGAAGGCCAGTGCGTCCCGCTCCACATCCCGGAGCGCGCGGGCCATGAGGTCGGCGCCGAGCGGCATCAGCGCGTCGTGGAGTTGTCCGGCCGTCATGCCGGGGGTGATGGGAATCCGCGCCTCCAGCGCCACGGGGCCGGTATCGAGGCCGGCCTCCATGCGCATGATGCCGACGCCGCTCTCCGCGTCGCCGGCCATCACGGCACGCTGGATCGGGGCCGCGCCGCGCCAGCGGGGCAGGAGCGAGCCGTGCAGGTTGAGGCAGCCGTGGCGCGGCAGGTCGAGGATCGCCTGAGGCAGGAGCAGGCCGTAGGCGACCACCACGGCGACATCGGCCGCATGGCCGGCGAAGGTCCCGGCGGCCTCCGCACCCTTCAGGCTCGTGGGCGTCAACACCGGCGCGCCGAGGCTCTCGGCCATCGCCTGCACGGGGGAGGGCTTGAGCGCCATGCCGCGTCCGGCCTTGGCCGGCGCACGGGTGTAGACCGCCGCGATGGCGTGGCCGTCGGCGGCGAGGCGCGCCAGGGTCGGCACGGCGAAGTCCGGCGTGCCCATGAAGACGACGCGCATGGCTCTCCCCCCGCACCCGGTCTCAGACGTCGCCGCGCTTGGCCGCCTTGGCGAACTTCTTCACCACCCGGTCGCGCTTCAGCTTCGACAGGTGGTCGATGAACAGCACCCCGTCGAGGTGGTCGATCTCGTGCTGGATGCAGGTCGCCAGCAGCCCGTCGGCCTCGATCTCCTGCTCCCGGCCGTCGAGGTCGCGGAAGCGGACGCGCACGCGGTCGGGCCGCTCGACCTCCCCGTAGAATTCGGGGATCGACAGGCATCCCTCATCGTAGATCCGCTTCTCCTCCGAGGCCCAGACGATCTCGGGGTTGAGGAAGACCTGAGGCTGGCGGTCGTTCTCGTCCTTCGAGGTGTCGATGGTGACGATCCGCTTCGGCACGCCGATCTGGATCGCCGCGAGGCCGACGCCGGGGGCGTCGTACATGGTCTCCAGCATGTCGGCGGCGAGCGTCCGGATCTCGTCGGTCACGGGGCCGACCGGCGCGGAGGCAAGGCGCAGGCGCGCATCGGGCAGGATCACGAGGGGGCGGATGGTCATGGGGCGATCGGACTTGAAACGGGTGCGGGGCGGGCGGCGGCCTTGAGCCCCCGCAGATACGGGTGCACCGGAGGCCGGTCAAATACCAGGCCTGCGGGTTCCGGCGTCAGAACGGCGTGCGGCTGCGGATCGCGGCGGTGAGGGTGCCCTCGTCGAGGTAGTCGAGCTCGCCGCCGACCGGGACGCCGTGGGCGAGGCGGGTCACCTTGAGGCCGTGCGCCTTCAGGGATTCGGTGACGTAGTGGGCCGTCGTCTGCCCGTCGACGGTGGCGTTGAGAGCCAGGATGATCTCCCGCATGGCCGGGTCGGCGGCGCGGGCCACGAGGCTGTCGAGGTTGAGGTGCTCGGGCCGCACGCCGTCGAGGGCCGAGAGTACGCCGCCGAGGACGTGGTAGCGGGCCGTCACCGCGCCGGAGCGCTCCAGGGCCCAGAGGTCCGAGACGTCCTCCACCACCACCAGGGTGGCCGGGTCGCGCGCCGCGTCGCAGCAGATCGTGCAGGGATCGCGCGTATCGACGTTGCCGCAGGCCTGGCACACGACGATGCGTTCCGACGCCACCCGCATCGCGTCCGCCAGGGGCGCCAGCAGCGTCTCGCGCTTCTTGATGAGCTGCAGGGCGGCGCGGCGGGCGGAGCGGGGCCCCAGGCCCGGCATGCGGGCCAGAAGCTGGATCAGGCGCTCGATCTCGGGACCGGCGACGGCTTGTGCCATGGACGCAAATTCTCGTGACGGTGGGGACGCCCACGCGGCGGACGGCGGAGCGGTAGGCGGATGAGACGGTGCAGCTCCGGCGCGCCCGGCTGTTCCGTACCGCCTGACATAGGGTTTCCGGCCCGGAATTTCGCCCCCAGCGTTCCGGAAACGCGCCGAAAAGCTTGTCGCGCCGGCCCGGTTCACGGGGCCGCTCGGGTGTTCATCCTGGTCATGTAAGACTTTTTGTTGGCCAACAGGCGGATTGACGGCAACGGTGCCGTCTCTATTCAGGAGAGGCGCGGAACTCGAGCGGTGAACCTGCGCGCGGTGGACCTGACCAACCACGCGGACGCTCGAGATCCGAACGAATACGGAGAGCCGGCAGGGCTCCCGTCATGGGGGCGACGCGATCAGGTGCCCGAGGAGAGATGAGCGTGATGAATATTGGCCCGTTCAATGCAGCGCACGGTTCCGAAGCCATCGGGCTGCGCAACCTGAAGGCGGTTCACTGGAACCTCGAGGTTCCCCGCCTCTACGAAGAGGCTCTGGCGCGTGGCGAGGGCCAGCTCGCCCGGGGTGGCGCCTTCGTGGCCACCACCGGGTCTCACACCGGCCGCTCGCCCAAGGACAAGTTCGTGGTGCGCGACGCCGCCACGGAGAACGAGATCTGGTGGGACAACAACGGCGCGATCACGCCCGAGCAGTTCGAGACCCTGTACGCTGATTTCCTCGCCCATGCGGAGGGTCGCGAGCTCTTCGCCCAGGACCTGCGCGGCGGCGCCGACCCCTCGCACGGCGTCAATGCGCGGGTGTACACGGAGCTCGCCTGGCACTCCCTGTTCATCCGGAACCTACTGATCCGGCCGGATCGCGCGTCGCTCGCGGGCTACGTGCCCGAGCTGACGATCATCGACCTGCCGAGTTTCCAGGCTGAGCCGCACCGCCACGGCTGCCGCTCGAAGACGGTGATCGCCATCGACTTCGCGCGCAAGCTCGTCCTCATCGGCGGCTCGGCCTATGCCGGCGAAATGAAGAAGTCGGTCTTCACCTACCTGAACTACATCTTGCCCAAGGCCGGCGTGATGCCGATGCACTGCTCGGCCAACGCGGCCCTCGACGAGGCCGGCGACTCGGCCCTGTTCTTCGGCCTGTCCGGCACCGGCAAGACCACCCTCTCCAACGATTCCTCGCGCCAGCTCCTGGGCGACGACGAGCACGGCTGGAGCCAGGAGGGCATCTTCAACTTTGAGGGCGGTTGCTACGCCAAGACCATCCGCCTCTCGCGCAATGCCGAGCCGGAGATCTACGCCACCACCGAGCGCTTCGGCACGGTGATGGAGAACGTGGTGATCGACCCCGAGACCCGGATCCCGGACTTCGACGACGCCTCGCTCACCGAGAACACCCGGTGCGCCTATCCGCTCGACTTCATCGCCAATGCGAGCGCCACGGGGCGTGCCGCGCATCCCAAGAACATCGTGATGCTCACCTGTGATGCCTTCGGCGTGATGCCGCCGATCGCCAAGCTGACCGGCGCCGAGGCGATGTACCACTTCCTGTCCGGTTACACCGCCAAGGTTGCCGGCACGGAACGGGGGCTGACCGCACCCGAGGCGACGTTCTCAACCTGCTTCGGTGCACCGTTCATGCCCCGCCACCCCAGCGTCTACGGCAACCTGCTGCGGGACCTGATCGCCGATCATGACGTGGATTGCTGGCTCGTGAACACCGGCTGGACCGGCGGCGGCGTCGGCACCGGGCGCCGCATGCCGATCCGGGTCACGCGCCGCCTGCTCACGGCCGCCCTCGACGGCTCCCTGGCGCATGTCGAGTTCCGGCGCGACCCCTATTTCGGCTTCCAGGTGCCCGTCGCGGTCCCGGGCGTCGAGACGGAGGTGCTCTCTCCGATCGAGACCTGGACCAACAAGCCCGCCTTCCACGAGACCGCGACGCGCCTCGTCACGATGTTCCAGGAGAACTTCAAGCGCTTCGCCGCCCACGTGGACGCGGATGTCCGCGCTGCCGAACCGGTGCGCTCCGCGGCCGCCTGAGCGCTCGCCTTCCGGGGCGCGGCGCGCGAGCGTCCGCGTCCCGGCACGGAGTCCGATGCGGGCGCTACGGTTTCGGGATCGGACCGGTCGCAGGATCTTCGCCGCACAGCGCATCGTCGCACAGGACCTCGGGGGCATTCTCCCGCGCTTCGCGGAAGAGGACGCCGACTTCGTTGCCGCTGGACCAGATCGTGTGCGCCCGGTAGGCGGTCTCGCCCGGATCGAGGAAGAGGTCGAAGCTGTCCGGGACCTCGACCTCCGAGCAGAACGCGACACGTGCCCCGATGGGCGACAGGTTTCGCACGAGGCAGGGCGTCGTCTCGGCCGATGCCCCGTCGAGGGCAACACGACCGGACAGATGCGTCGAGGCTCGAACGGCGTGGCGATGCTCATCCATGCCGTCAGCAGACACGGGCATCCGTTAAGACAGCCCGACTTCAATCGGTGAAATGCGAGGCTATCGGCTGCAGACCGGTTGATGGCGGGGTAAATCGTGCCTCCGCCCGGGCATTCGGCACGCCGGCGTGCCGGGCAGGATCGCTCAGGCCGCCTCGCGCACCATCGCCTGACGCACCTTCAGGGCCAGCTGCTCCAGCGTATAGGGCTTGGCCAGCAACTGCACGTCGGCGTCGACGAGCCCGTTATGCACGATGGCGTTGCGCGTATAGCCCGTCGTGAACAGGACCGGCAGATCGGGCCGGCGCTGGTGGACGGCCTCGGCGAGTTCGCGGCCGTTGACCTCCGGCATGACGACGTCGGTGAAGAGTAGTGCGATCTCGGGATGCGTGTCGAGCATCTGCAGGGCATCCTTGGCGCCCTCGGCATGGATCACGGTGTAACGCAGGTCGCGCAAGGCCTCGACGGCCAGGTCGCGCACGCCGTCCTCGTCCTCGACGACCAGTATCACCTCCCGGGCCGAGCCCTCCGGGAGCATCGTCGGCGTGACGCGCTCCATCTCGGCGGCGTCACCGAAATGACGCGGCAGGTAGAGCCGGACCGTCGTTCCCCGCTCGGGCTCGGAATAGATCGCCACGTGCCCGCCGGACTGGCGAACGAAGCCGTAGACTTGGCTGAGACCGAGGCCGGTGCCCTGTCCGACGGGTTTCGTCGTGAAGAACGGATCGAACGCCTTGGCGGCAACGTCGGGCGGCATGCCGCTCCCGCTGTCCGTCAGGGCCACGAGGACGTATTGGCCGGCCGGAACGCCGGGATTCTGGGCGGCATAGGCCTCGTCGAGATGGACGTTGTCGGTCTCGATGATGAGGCGGCCGCCCTTCGGCATCGCGTCGCGGGCGTTCACCGCCAGGTTGAGAATCGCGTTCTCCAGTTGGTTGGCATCGGCCTGCGTGGTCCAGAGGTCGGGGGCCGCCACGGTCTCGATCCGGATGGATTCACCGAGGCTGCGGCGCAGCAGGTCGGACATCGCGGCGATGAGACGGTTACAGGCGATGGCCTCCGGGGCCAGGGGCTGCTTGCGAGCGAAGGCAAGCAGCCGATGCGTGAGGGTCGCTGCCCGGTCGGCGCCCTTGAGGGCCTGCTCGGCGTAGCGCTCCACCGCATGCTCTCCGCGCTCCAGCCGCCGCTTGAGGAGGCTGAGATTGCCGATGATGATCGCCAGCATGTTGTTGAAGTCGTGCGCGAGGCCGCCGGTGAGTTGACCGAGGGCCTCCATCTTCTGGGATTGCCGCAGGCGGTCCTCGAGCATGTCCCGGGTGGCGGCGGCCTCGATCAGGGAGGCGTTCGCTTCCTGCAGGGCGGCGTGGGCACGGAGTGTGCGCTGATGCCGCTGGCCCGCATCGATCACCACGTAGGCACCCAGCACGACCACCAGGATGACGGCCGCCGCGACGGCGAGTTGCACCTGGCGTGCCGCCTCGCCCGCCTGTTCCTGACGGCGGATCAGGCGGCTGTAATTGTCGGCCTGGGCCTCCCCGAAGAGCGTGCGGACCTCGTCCATGAGGTGCTTGCCCTCGCCGGAGCGCATGCGCGCCAGGGCCGCTTCGACTTGGCCGGCGCGGCGCAGGACGATGGTCTCCTGCATTTCCGCGACCTTGGCTTCGGCGGCGTGGCTCAGCCGGGCGATGATCGCCGCCATGCCGGGATTGCGTGCCACGGCCTCCGCGATGGTGGACAGGCGACCGGGCGTCCTCGCGACGGCCTCCTCGTAGAGCTTGAGGTAAATCTCGTCGCCCGAGAGGAGAAACCCCCGCTGACCCGATTCGGCATCCTGGATGCCGGAATACAGGGTGAAGATGGCGTCTCGAATGCGGACGCTGCGACGCAGTTCGGCTCGGTTCGCATCCTGCTCCGCAACCAGGCTGGCTGTCGCAGCAACTGTTGCGATCAGGAGTAGAAAGCCGACGATCAGGGGTGCAATGTCCCTCAAGCGTCCCGGTACAGCCTTGGGCTGTATCGGCGTAACCCGAGGAAGATGCGCATCAAAGTTCATGATCCGGCCGGCGGGAGAACGTTGGAGACCCAACGTTCCACTCCGCCGGCTCTATGGCAACGCTTCAACGACCAAATTGTGATCGATGTTGCTCAATTGCCGGATTGACGGACTTAGAACAGCTTCATGCCCGGGGGGATCGGCAGGCCCTTTGTGAGCTCGGCCATCCGCTCGGCTGCAACCTGTTCGGCCTTGCCGCGGGCATCGTTGACGGCGGCCACGATGAGGTCCTCGAGGATCTCGCGCTCGTCGGCCACCAGCATGGCGGGGTCGAGCTGCACGCCCTTCACGAGGCCCTTCGCCGTCATCGTCACCCGGACCGCGCCCCCGCCCGACGCACCGGACACCTCGACGGTGTCGAGCTCGTCCTGCAGGGAGGCCATCTTCTCCTGCATGGCCTGGGCCTGCTTCATGATGCCCATGAGGTCGCGCATCGGGTCTGCCCTCTCTCGTTCCGGAATTGGGATGGATCACATCTGGGGCGCCACGGCCCCGGAGGCTATGCCTCGTCGTCGGGCTCGTCGGTTTCTGCTTCCCCGGTGGGCGCGGCCTCGATCGCCGGCGACCCCTCGGGCGCCTTGTCGCGCACGTCGACGATCTGCGCGCCCGGGAAGCGGGCTAGGACCTCGCGGACCAGCGGATGGGCGGCGGCGTTCTGGTGGCGGGTCTCGGTGGCGGCGCGCGCGGTCGCGTCGAGGGTCGGATCGCCGGCCTCCTTCGACAGGGCGACGATCCAGCGCCGGCCGGTCCAGGCATCCAGGGCGCGGGCGAGGTCGTTGGCGATGCTCTGACGCCCGCCCTCGGCGAGGCGGAACTCGATGCGGCCCTCCTCGAAGCGCACGAGGTGGACCTCGCGCTCCAGGGCCATCTTCAGGCCGATATCGCGCTTGGCATCGGCCAGGGCGACGACGTCGGTGAAGCGGAGGAGGCGCGGCGCTTCGGGCTGCGGCGCCGGAGCCGGGTTTGCCAGGGCCGGGTTTGCCAAGGCTGGGTTTGCCAAGGCCGGGTTTGCCAAGGCCGGGCGCGCCCCGCCGCCATGGGCCGCCATGGTCAGGGCAGGGCGCGGCGGTGGCTCCCCGGAGAAGGTCGGGATCGGCGACAGGGCCGGGCGGGCCTCGGCCATGGTGGCCCCCGGGGACGGGGATACGGCCAGGGACGGGGCCACGGCGGGGGACTGCACGGCTAGGGACGGGGATTCGGCGGGGGACGGGGCCGCGGCACCGGTGGTCGCCGCCGGGCCCGTCAGCGCCTGGGCCTTCATCTGGCGCAGGGCCTCGTCCGGGGTCGGCAGGTCGGCGGCGTAGGCGAGGCGCACCAGGGCCATCTCGGCCGCCGCCAGGGGCCGGGTGGCCGTCTGCACCTCGGGGATCGCCTTGAGGAGAATCTGCCAGGCCCGCGACAGCACCCGGACCGAGAGGGTTTTGGCGAAGTCGCGTCCGCGCGACCGCTCCGCCTCGCTCAGGGTCGGGTCGGCGGCGGCCTCTTCCGGCACCAGCTTCAGGCGGGTGACGAGGTGGGTGAAGCTCGCGAGGTCGGACAGGATCACGGCCGGATCCGCGCCGGCCTCGTACTGCCCGCGCACCTCTGCGAAGGAGGCCGGGATGTCGCCGCGCATCACCGCTTCGAACAGGTCGACGATGCGGCCGCGATCCGCCAGCCCCAGCATGTCGCGCACGCTCTGGGCGCTGACGAGGCCGGCCCCGTGGGCGATCGCCTGGTCGAGGAGCGAGAGCGCGTCGCGCACGGAGCCCTCGGCCGCCCGTGTGATCGCCGCCAGCGCCTCCGCGTCGGCCTCGACGGATTCGGCGGCGCAGATCCGGCCGAGGTGCCCGACCAGGGTCTCCGCCTCGACGCGGCGCAGGTCGAAGCGCTGGCAGCGGGACAGGATGGTCACCGGCACCTTGCGGATCTCGGTGGTGGCGAAGACGAACTTGGCGTGCGGCGGCGGCTCCTCCAGGGTCTTCAGGAAGGCGTTGAACGCCTTCTCCGAGAGCATGTGGACCTCGTCGACGATGTAGACCTTGTAGCGGGCCGAGACCGGCGAATAGCGGATGCCGTCGATGATGCCGCGCACGTCGTCGATGCCGGTGTGCGAGGCGGCATCCATCTCCAGCACATCCATGTGCCGGGATTCCATGATGGCCTGGCAGTGCCGGCCGAGCTCCGGCATCGCGATGGTGGGCCCCGTATCGGGATGGCCGTCGCGCACGTAGTTCAGGCCGCGGGCGAGGATCCGGGCCGTGGTGGTCTTGCCGACGCCGCGCACGCCGGTGAGCATCCAGGCCTGGGGAATGCGGTTGGCCGCGAAGGCATTGGCCAAGGTTCGCACCATGGCGCCCTGGCCGATCAGATCGTCGAAGTTCTGGGGCCGGTACTTGCGCGCCAGCACCCGATAGGGTGTGGCGGCCGGGGTCGGCTCGGGAAGGCCGGGCAGGAGCCCGGCGTCGCTCAGAGGACCGGAGGTCGCGTCCATGCCGCCTTGCTGGGTTGGTGCGGCTCCGGTCGGAGGGTGCCGCCACGCGAGCCCGAGGCATCGATCGAGGTGGGAGGCTGGACGAAGACCCGCTCGGTCTCGTTAGGGCTGCTTCCTTCCGGACCTGACCCGGTTGGCGAGTGAAACGTCCCTCGCCAACCTCCCGAGCGCTATATGGCTGCCGCGCGCGACGGATGCAAGCGGAGTCCGGGTCTCGACGCGGAGTCCGGGTATTCCACGGAGATTTTCGGTATTCCAAGCGAATGCGGGGTATTCCAAGCGAATGCGGGGTATTCCGAGCGAAATCCGCCTCGGAGGGCGGCTCGCGACAGCCCGCGGCGTGCCCGCAAATCGCCCGATCCCTGCGCCAACGTCCGCCCCCTGATCTGTATCGTCCAAGAGGGAGACGCCGATGACGCGGCGGTTCGGCTTGAGCCTGATGGTATCCACGTGCCTCGTGGCGGGCCTGATGGCGGCATCTGCTGCGCCCGAGGCGCCGAGAGCCTGGGCGGGGCGCTATCTCTACGAGCACGATGCTGGTCGCACCGTCGGCGGATCGCCGATCGTCGTCACCTACGAACTCGACATCGCTCCGGGACGCGGCAACCGTGACTGTCTGTTGCGGATCGAGGGCTTCCAGACCGACGAGACCATCGTCTGCAAGGCGAGCGGCACGGCCGAGAGCGTGTCCGTTGCGTTTCACACCTTCGGCGACGGTCGCACGGTCAACGCCTACGGTACGCGGCTCTACGATGTCGGCCTGAACCTGTTCGAGATGCACCGGGGCGGCGACGCCGTCCTGACGCAGTGGCGCGCGCTCAATCCGAGCGGTGCCGGCTCGGCCGCGCCGGCCGGCACCTATTTCACCCGTCAGGGCTGAACGTCGAAGCGAGGCCTATTCGGTGGTCCGCCCCAGATGAGCATCGTGAACTACTCGGCCTTGCGCTTCACGATGGCGAAGGTCTTGGGGTCGAGTTCCAGGTCGAACTGCTTCCCATTGGCATCGATGGCGTCGTCGACTTCAATCTCGTCGTCCTCGACCTCGATCTTCTTCCATTTGGTGAAGCCTTCCTGCTTCAGCACGGCTTCGATCTTGGTCTGCTCTTCCGGGGTCGGCTTCCGGTCGGCAAAGGCGGATCCGGTAAAGGCGAGGCCGAGAGCGAGGGCGGTGAGGCCCGTGAGCTTGATCGACATGGTGTCTCCCTGCTGTGTTGAGAAATGTTTCTGACCCCAGTCGAACCACTCAGCCTGGGTGAGGTTCCTGCCGACGTCGTACGATGGCTGCGCCCAGAGGTTGTGTCCGAGTGCGGTGCCTCCTAGGGTCGCCGGATCTTTCCGCCCCAGGATCGGTCCAGCATGGTCACGCGCGTCGCCACCGTGGCGTTCGAGGGCATCGAGGCGCGGGCCGTCGATGTTCAGGTTCAGATCGCCCCCGGCATCGTCGCCTTCACGGTGGTGGGCCTCGCCGACAAGGCCGTGGCGGAATCCCGGGAGCGCGTGCGGTCGGCGCTGATCGCCTCCGGCCTCGCCCTGCCGGCCAAGCGCATCACCGTCAATCTTGCCCCGGCCGACCTGCCGAAGGAGGGCTCGCACTACGACCTGCCGATCGCCCTGGCGGTGATGGGGGCCATCGGTGCCCTGCCGGCGGATGCGCTCGCGGGCTACTGCGTTCTCGGCGAACTCGCCCTCGACGGCACGATCACGGCCGTGTCCGGCGTCCTGCCCGCCGCCATGGCGGCCAGTGCCCTCGGCCTAGGCCTGATCTGCCCGGCCGCGACGGGGCCCGAGGCCGCGTGGGCCGGCGGCGACCTCGACGTGCTGGCGCCGCGCTCCCTCATTCAGCTCGCCAACCACTTCAAGGGGACCCAGGTGATGGCCCGGCCGGAGCCGGCGGTGGCCGTGCCGGGCGCCCCCTTGCCGGACCTGCGCGACATCAAGGGTCAGGAGGGGGCCAAGCGCGCCCTGGAGATCGCGGCGGCCGGCGGCCACAACTTGCTGATGAACGGGCCACCGGGAGCGGGCAAGTCGATGCTCGCCGCGCGCCTCCCCTCGATCCTGCCGCCACTGGCGCCGCGGGAGCTCCTCGAAGTCTCGATGATCCAGTCGGTGGCGGGCGAACTGAAGGGCGGCGCGCTCTCGAACCGGCGCCCGTTCCGGCAGCCCCACCATTCCGCCTCCATGGCGGCCCTGGTCGGCGGGGGCATCAATGCCCGTCCGGGCGAGGCCTCGCTCGCCCATGGCGGCGTGCTGTTCCTCGACGAATTACCGGAGTTCACGCCCCAGGTGCTCGATTCCCTGCGCCAGCCGATGGAGACCGGGACGATCATGATCGCGCGGGCCAATCACCGCGTGACCTACCCAGCCCGCTTCCAGCTGGTCGCGGCGATGAATCCCTGCCGCTGCGGGCAGGCGCTGGAGCCGGGCTACGCCTGCCGCAGGGGGCCGAACGAGCGCTGCATCGCCCAGTACGGCGCGCGGATCTCTGGGCCGCTCCTCGATCGTATCGACCTGCGCATCGAGGTCGGGGCGGTGACGGCCGCCGACCTCATCCTGCCACCGCCCTCGGAGGGCTCGGCCGAGATGGCGGCGCGCGTGGCGACCGCCCGCGCTCTGCAGGCTGCGCGCTACGCGGCCTACGATCCCGACGCGACGTTCACCAATGCCACCTGCCCGTCGCCGGTGATCGAGGCCGTCGCCGCGCCGGACCCGGAGGGCGCCGCCCTGATCCGGTCGGCCGCCGAGACCATGCGGCTCTCGGCGCGCGGCTTCCACCGGACCCTGCGCGTCGCCCGCACCCTGGCCGACCTCGACGGCGAGGCCCAGGTCCGCCGCATCCACCTCGCGGAGGCCCTGTCCTATCGCGGGCGGACGGAGCAGACCGCCGCGGTATGACCTCAGGCGGCGGGGAGCGCCTGCGATGCGGGGTGCCGCCGCTGGTGGCGGATCAGCGCGAGCGTCAGGCCCGACAGGGTGAGCAGGTCGCAGGTGAGCCCGAAGACCGAGCCGACCAGGGCGTTATGAAAGGCCCAGCACAGGCTGGCGCCGAGGAAGAGCCGCCGCATACCCTGCGGGTCGCCCTGGAGGCGCGCGGCCGTCGCCAGCAGGGCCCCGAGCCCGGCACAGGCCGAGGGACCGCCGTTCCAGGTCGCCAGGGTCAGGCCGGCGGCGACGAGGGTTGTCGCGGCGAAGAGGGGGCCGACCCAGGGAGCGCGGCTCTGCGGCCCGATCGCATGCGCCGAGACCAGGTTCTGCAGGAGGGCGATGGCGCACATGGCCGTGCCGGTGAGTGCACCGAGATGGAGATAGTGAAGGCCGAACGCGGTGGCGCATCCGGCGGAGGCGAGGAGCATCCCGCGGCGATGCGGCATGATCCCGGCGGCGAATCCCAGCAGCAGGCCGAGGGTTCCGAAGAGGTCGAGATGTGGTTTCGCTGCTGCCCAGCCGATCTGAGCCCACTCGATGACAATCATGGTCCGCGCCCGGTCGGCGCAGAAGCGCGCCGCACTCGATGCAGGCGCTAGGTCGTCATGGTAACCGGTCGGTTAACGCGTCTTGTCGAGGGCCGGAGCTGTCGTCCGACTGCCACAGCGGGCGAACGGACCGCCCGCTGGACCGTCCTATTCCGCGGCCTGGCGGGCGGCGTAGCCGAGCCGCCCGTTCAGCTCCTCGATCAGCTTCACGGCGGCCTCCGCGATGACGGTGCCGGGCGGGAAGATCGCCGAGGCACCGGCGGCGTAGAGGGCGTCGTAGTCGCCGGGTGGGATCACGCCGCCGATGACGATCATCACGTCGCCGCGGCCCTGCTCCGTCAGCGCCGCCTTGAGCTCGGGCACCAGGGTCAGGTGGCCGGCAGCCAGCGACGACACGCCGACGATGTGGACGTCGTTCTCCACCGCCTGCCGCGCCGCCTCGGCGGGAGTCGCAAAGAGCGGTCCGATATCCACGTCGAAGCCGAGATCGGCGAAGGCGGAAGCGATGACCTTCTGGCCGCGGTCGTGGCCGTCCTGCCCCATCTTGGCGACGAGGATGCGCGGGCGGCGCCCGTCATTTTCCTCGAAGGTCTCCACGAGCTTGCGAACGGTCTCGACCACCGGCGACATGCCACCCACCTCCCGCTTGTAGACGCCCGAGATCGAGCGGATCTCGGCCCGGTGACGGCCCCAGGCCTTCTCCAGCGCATCCGAGATCTCGCCGACCGTGGCCTTGGCCCGCGCCGCACTGACCGCGAGTTCGAGCAGGTTGCCCTGGCCCTGTGCCGCGGCCGTGAGGGCGGCCAGCGCCGCGTCGACGTCGGCCTGGCTGCGCTCGGCGCGCAGGCGCTTCAGCTTGTCGATCTGCAGGGTGCGGACGTTGCCGTTGTCGACCCGCATCAGCTCGATGGCGCGATCGTCGTCGGGCTTGTACTTGTTGACGCCAACGATGGTCTGGCGGCCGGAATCGATCCGAGCCTGGGCGCGGGCGGCGGCCTCCTCGATTCGCAGCTTCGGGATGCCGGCCTCGATGGCCTTGGCCATGCCGCCGAGCTCGTCGACTTCGCGCAGGTGCTCCCAGGCGCGGGTGACGATGTCCTGGGTCAGCTTCTCGACGTAGTAGGAGCCGCCCCACGGATCGACGATGCGGGTGGTGCCGCTCTCCTGCTGCAGGAAGAGCTGCGTGTTGCGGGCGATGCGGGCCGAGAAGTCGGTGGGCAGGGCCAGCGCCTCGTCGAGCGCGTTGGTGTGCAGGGACTGGGTGCCGCCCTGCGTCGCCGCCATCGCCTCGATGCACGTCCGGGTGACGTTGTTGAACACGTCCTGGGCGGTCAGCGACCAGCCCGAGGTCTGGCTGTGCGTGCGCAGCGGCAACGACTTGTCGCTCTTCGGTTCGAACTCCTTGACGAGCTTGGCCCAGATCAGGCGCGCAGCCCGCATCTTGGCGATCTCCATGAAGAAGTTCGTCGAGATCGCCCAAAAGAACGACAGGCGCGGGGCGAACTGGTCGATGGTCAGGCCAGCCGCCAGACCCGCCTTGATGTACTCGACCCCATCCGCCAGCGTGTAGGCGAGCTCGAGGTCGTTCGTCGCCCCGGCCTCCTGCATGTGGTAGCCGGAGATCGAGATCGAGTTGAACTTCGGCATGTTCTTCGACGTGTAGGCGAAGATGTCGCCGATGATCCGCATCGAACCCGCCGGCGGATAGATGTAGGTGTTGCGGACCATGAACTCCTTGAGGATGTCGTTCTGGATCGTGCCGGCGAGCTTCTCCGGCGGCACGCCCTGCTCCTCGGCCGCGACGATGTAGAGGGCGAGGATCGGCAGCACCGCGCCGTTCATCGTCATCGAGACGGTCATCTCGTCCAGCGGGATGCCGGAGAACAGCGTCCGCATGTCGTAGATCGAATCGATCGCCACGCCGGCCATGCCGACATCGCCCGAGACACGCGGGTGATCGGAATCGTAGCCGCGGTGGGTGGCAAGGTCGAAAGCCACCGAAAGGCCCTTCTGCCCGGCGGCGAGGTTGCGCCGGTAGAAGGCGTTCGAATCCTCCGCCGTGGAGAACCCGGCATACTGCCGGATCGTCCAGGGCTGGGTCACGTACATCGTCGGGTAGGGACCGCGCAGGTAGGGTGCCACCCCTGGGTAGGTGTCGAGGAACTCGATGCCGTCGCGATCCTCGGGGCCGTAGACGCCCTTCACCGGAATGCCCTCGGGCGTCATCCAGGGTTCGCCCGTGGGCGGCACCGGAGCCGGGATGGCATCGGCCGCGTAGGGAACGGTCGCGAAGTCGGGGATGCGAGACGTCATGGGCTCTGGCTCGTGCGGCAGCGGCGTCCCTGCATTATAGGTACGCGCACAATCTGGGCTACCTCTAACCGGACTTCGCCCGGATGGGGCCGGCAAAACCGTCACTTTCGCGCATGCGAGCGGCAAATCTTTTCGGGCCGCTGCCAAATCTTTCTTGTCGGATGCCCCTATTCAGCGGCCATCCGGGAGGGGGCGAGGCCCTGGACCTCGGCGGCCACGGCTGCCACGACGCTGCGCAGGTGCCAGACGAGTTCCGAGAAGCCCGGCGTGATCGCGAGGGAGGCCTCGTTCATGTAGAGGCTGCGGTTGATCTCGATCTGCAGGGCGTGGCGCTCGACGTTCGGTTCGCCGTAATGCTCGGTGATGAAGCCGCCCGCGTAGGGCTTGTTGCGCAGGACGCGGTAGCCGCGAGCGCGCAGGTGGTGCTCGAAGGCGTCGATCAGGATCGGCGCGCAGGCCGTGCCGAAGCGGTCGCCCAGGATGATGTCCGCCCGCGCCGCCTCGTCGCGCCCGAGGCTCGACGACGGCATCGAATGGCAGTCGATGAGGATGGCGTGGGCGAACTGGCGGGCGGTGCGCTGGATCAGGCTGCGCAGCGTGCGATGATAGGGCTTGTACAGCGTCTCGATCCGCTCGACCGCGACCTCCACCGGCAGCCGTCCGCGATAGATCTCCTGCCCGTCGGCCACGAGGCGCGGGATGGTGCCGAGGCCGCCCGCCACCCGCATGGAGCGGGTGTTGGCGAAGGCCGGCAGGCGTCCGTCGAACATGCGCGGATCAAGCTCATAGGGCTCGCGGTTCACGTCGAGGAAGGCGCGCGGGAAATGTGCCCGCATCAAGGGGGCCCCGAGATCGACCACCGGGGCGAACAGCCGGTCCACGTGCGCGTCTTCCGAGCGCCGCAGCGCGAGCCCGTCGAGGCGCGAGGCGGCCAGGAAGGCGGGTGGGTACACCGCGCCGGAATGCGGTGTGTTGAAGACGAAGGGGAGGGTATGCGCCGTCGGCTCGTCCACCGTGAAGGGCGGATCGAAGACCGCCGCTCCGGACGCTTCGGGGGTCTGGAACGGCTCTGTCATCGCGGCGCGGGCGCCTCGGTGCGGACGGGACAACGCATCGACTCACTTTGCGGTTTGCCAACTCGCCTGTCCAGCAGGACGGAGGCGTCGCAAGGCCGCTCTGGGTGCCGTTGGACACCCCGTCCCGTCGGGCTGGCAACGTTCTGTTTACCAAGCCGGTGCTTTGTGGAAAGAACACGTCGAATCAAAGGTACGGGACGCTGCTCGATGAAGATCCTCCTGGCGGAAGACGACAACGACATGCGCCGCTTCCTGGCCAAGGCGCTGCAGAACGCCGGCTACGACGTGCTGTCGTTCGACAATGGGCTGTCGGCCTATAATCGCCTGCGCGAGGAGCCCTTCGAGCTGCTGCTCACCGACATCGTGATGCCCGAGATGGACGGGATCGAGCTGGCGCGTCGCGCCACCGAGCTCGACCCCGACATCAAGGTGATGTTCATCACGGGCTTCGCCGCCGTGGCTCTGAACCCGGATTCGAAGGCCCCGAAGGACGCCAAAGTCCTGTCGAAACCCTTCCATCTGCGCGACCTCGTCAACGAGGTCGAGAAGCTTCTGGCCGCCTGAGCGTAAACGCCAGCGCCCTCACCGAATCGAGGCAGTAGGAAGAGCCCGCCGGCTCGCCTATATGCTGTACGGATTGGGATGGGGCGTTTCGACGATGAAGCCGGTCACGATCTATACAACCGCGTGGTGTCCCTACTGCTCGGCGGCCAAGAGCCTGCTGCGCGACAAGGGCATCGCGTTCACCGAGATCGACGTCGAGCGGACGGCCGGCGCGCGCACCACCATGGTCCAGCGCGCCGGGGGCCGTACGAGCGTGCCGCAGATCTTCGTCGGCGACACCCATGTGGGTGGCTGCGACGACCTCTATGCCCTGAACGGTGCCGGCAAGCTCGACGCCCTGGTGGCCTCATGAACGACGCGACCAAATTTACGGCCGCGTGCGTACAGATGCGCTCGGGCCGCGATCCGCTCGCCAACCGCGACGCCGCCGTGGCCCTGGTCCGCGCGGCCGCGGATGCCGGGGCGCACTACGTCCAGACGCCCGAGATGACCTCTCTGGTGGAGCGCAGCAAGGCGAGCCTGTTCGAGAAGGTCACGGCCCAGGACAACGACCCGACGCTGGCGGCGCTGCGCGACGTCGCCCGTGAGCGCGGCCTCGTGCTCCAGATCGGGTCGCTCGCCGTGCGCAACGGCGACAAGGTCGCCAACCGCGCCTTCCTGATCGATGCCGAGGGAGCGATCACCGCCTCCTACGACAAGCTGCATCTCTACGACGTCGACCTGCCCAACGGTGAACGCTGGCGCGAATCGGCGACCTATACGGGCGGCGCCTGCGCCGTGATCGCCGACACGCCCTGGGCGGCCATCGGCCTCGCCATCTGCTATGACATCCGCTTCCCGGCCTTGTACCGGGCCCTGGCGGAGGCGGGCGCCACCGTCCTGACGGCGCCGGCCTGCTTCACCAGGCAGACGGGCGAGGCGCACTGGCACGTGCTGCACCGGGCCCGCGCCATCGAGACCGGCTCGTTCATGATCTCGGCCGCGCAGGGGGGACACCACGAGGATGGACGCGACACCTACGGTCACTCCCTGATCGTCGATCCCTGGGGCCGAATCCTGGCCGACGCCGACGGAGCCGAGCCGGGGGTGATCCTCGCCGAGATCGATCTTGCCCGCGTGGCCGATGCCCGCGCCCGCATTCCGACCCTGGAGCATGCCCGCCCCTTCACGATCGAGCGGGTGGGGCGCGCCTCCTGACACCGCCCGCAGACGCGTTCCGAAAACCCTGACCCATGATCCGCTACACCCTCGTCTGCGAGGCCGAGCACGGCTTCGAGAGCTGGTTTCCGTCGAGTGATTCCTTCGACGCCCAGGCGGCACGCGGGCTGGTCTCCTGCCCGGTCTGCGGCTCGGTCCGGGTCAGCAAGAGCATGATGGCGCCCTCGGTCGCCCGGATGGATCGCGGTCCTCGCACGCTTCCGGCCCCCGTCGGGACCCCCGCGGAGGCTGGCGCGTCTCCCGCCAAGCCGCCGGCGACGCCGCAACTGGCACTCACCGAGCCCGAGCAGCGCCTGCGCGCCCTGATGCGGGCGATGCGCGAGGAGGTGACGCGGAACGCCGATGATGTCGGGGCACGCTTTCCGGAGGAGGCCCGGCGGATTCATTACGGCGAGACCGAGACCCGTGCGATCTACGGCGAGGCGAGCCTCGAGGAGGCCCGCGCCCTCGTCGACGAGGGCATCGCGGTGGCGCCCCTCCCGCCGGCCTCCGACGACCGGCACTGAGCCTCAGCGCTTCAGCGCGGCGGTCCCGGCGATCGACGAGAGGGCGAAGGCGATGAGCGCGTTCCAGCCCGCGAGAGAGATCCCGGCCAAGCGCCAGGCCGCCGTGGAGCAATCGGCCACGCGCGTGGTCTGGAGTGCGTTCAGAAAATCGCCGACGGCGGCCGGATTGGCGCCCGCGCCACCGCCGCAATCGGTGGGGCCGGCCCAGAGGCTCCACTCCGCGCCCGCGTGATAGACGCTCAACCCGGCTCCATAGAGGAGGCCGAGGGCGGCGAGGCCGAGGACGAGACGGGTGGCCCAGGCGGGCAGGACCAGGCCCAGGACCGCCAGCGGAATCGCCGCGTAGTAGGGAATGCGCTCCTGCAGGCAGAGCTTGCACGGCACGTAGCCGAGCCCCCACTGGAAATACCAGGCTCCCGCGAGCGTCGTTACGGATCCGACGAGCAGGAGGAGGGCGGTGCGGCGCAGGCGCAGGAGCGAGGCGTAGTCCATCTGTCTACAATCACCTTGGTCTAGAGCAACACCTTGAACAGCACGAAGCCGAGGATGATGACGGCGACGGAGATCGCCGCCACCACGTTGAGGTGCCGGTCGAGCACCCCCCGGATCTGAACGCCGTAGCGGCCCAGAAGTCCCGCCAGGATGAAGAACCGGGCGCCGCGCGTCAGCAGCGACAGCACCACGAACCAGAACAGGTCGTAATGGGCGAAGCCCGAGGTGATGGTCACGAGCTTGAACGGGATCGGCGTCAGGCCCTTCAGCAGAATCACCCAGTGCCCGTACTCGGCGTAGGAGGCCTGGAAGGTCGCGGCCTTGTCGGACAAGCCGTAGACCCGGAACACCCATTGCCCGATGGAGTCGAACAGCAGGGCGCCGATGGCGTAGCCGAGGAGGCCGCCCGCCACGGAGGCCAGGGTGGTGATCAGGGCATAGAACCAGACTCGGTCCGGCCGGCTCACCGCCATCGGCACCAGCATCACGTCCGGCGGCACCGGGAAGAACGAGCTCTCGGCAAAGGCCACCGCCCCAAGGGCGTAGGGCGCGGAGGGCTTGCCCGCGAGCGCGAGGATCCACTCGTAGAGGCGACGGATCATGAGGGGTCCGGGAAGGCTGGAAGGGATGGGCGGCGCCCTTTGACCATACGGCGCCGTTCCTGGCGAGCGCTCGCAGACCGCACTGCGAAGAAAACCCCTCTGGCCGAAACCGGGAAGGTGTGCGATGACGCGGATGCTGCGGGCGTGGTGGAACTGGTAGACGCGCCGGACTCAAAATCCGGTTCCGCAAGGAGTGTCGGTTCGATTCCGACCGCCCGCACCACTCGGCTCCCCTAGCCATCGCGATTCGGCCCGAGCGCCCAGGTGCGCCTCGACCCGTCTCATCTCGGTGTGCGGCCCGCGAAAAGCGGGCGATCGACGACCTTGGCATGGTGGCTCTCGCTCGATCCCCGCCCTGACCGGCCTGACGTTGCGGGGAGAGCCGAGAGACAATCCATCGCGCGGTATCCTGGACGGACGGTCCGGTCGGCTCCGCCTGCGCGCGGACCCGTGATGCAGGGACAATTCTGCCGATCTGGGCGATCCCAACGAATGAAGTCGACGCTGCCCTCGCCGTGAGCCTCGGAAAGCGCGGCTCCCCAGGCCGCTCGACCGGAGCAGACCTGCGGCGCGGGCGCGCCGTAGGTCTGTCTTCGTTTCAAGTCTGGTCCTCAGGCGACGAGCAACACGTCGTGTTTCAGGCTCCCGATAAGGTCGAGGTTGGTCACGCCGGCGATCTGGAACGTCTCGCTCAACTCCCCCCAAAGGTCGGTATCCGCCGTGATCGTGTAGACGTCCGTGCCCATCGTTTGGCTCAGCGTGGCGCCCGGACCGAAGCCGGAGAACGCCAGGCGGTCGCCCGCCGACGCACCTGCGTCGTTGAAGTCCATGACCTTGTCGCCGTTGGTCTCGCCCGGGCGGAACACGAAGGTGTCGGTGCCGCCCCCGCCGATGAGCACGTCCTTACCGCTGTCGCCGTCGAGGACGTTGTCCGCACCGTTGCCGATCAGGGTGTTGCCGAGGGCGTTGCCCGTGCCCGTCAGATCGGCCGTGCCGGTCAAGGTCAGGGCATCGAGGCTGGTTCCGAGGGTGTAGCTGATCGAGGACCGCACGGTGTCGATGCCTTGGCTGGTCATTTCGACCACGAGATCACCGCGCGCGCCGACGACGTAGGTGTCGTCGCCCATGCCGCCGATCATGAGGTCGTCGCCGGTGCCGCCGTCGAGCGTATCGTCGCCGGTACCACCGTAGAGCCAGTCATCGCCGGCGCCGCCCGACAGCGTGTTGGTGGCCGCGTTGCCCATGAGGACGTTGTCCAGCGTATTGCCGGTGGCGTCGATGGTGCCCATCCCCGTGAGCTTCAGGTTCTCGACGTTGGCGCTGAGCGCGTAGGAGATCGCCGCAAGGACGGTGTCCGTGCCCTCTCTGGTCGACTCGATGACACTGTCGTCGATGCTATCCACCACGAAGGTGTCGTTGCCGATGCCGCCCGCCACCGTGTCGGCGCCGAGGCCGCCGTCGAGGCGGTCGTTCCCGGCACCGCCGGTCAGCGTGTCGTTGCCCAAACAACCGGCCAGCGCATTGTCAACGCTGTTTCCGACAATCGTATCGTTGCCCGCTCCGCCGATGGCGTTCTCGATGAGAGACGCGGTATTGTCGTCATACAGGAGGGCATTGGCAATATTGCCAGCCGCCGGATGACCTACTCCGAGCTGAGCCAGTTGACTGACGGAGGTTACCGTCCACTTTCCGGGAGACAGGTCGATACTCAAATTTGTCCCATAATTCGAGAAATCGTATGTATCATTTCCTCCCCCATCCCAGATCGTCATGAACAGGCGATTTTCCAACGGAATGGAGAATCCATTGCCATCGATCGAGAGCTGGCCAGTATCGGGGCTCCACTGGTAGCGATTGTCGCCTGCGTTGACGTCATAATTCGCTCCGTACATGTATTGCAGCGCGGCAATGTCGTACATCATCAGCGATTGAGGAAAGCCGTTGAGCTCGTTTTCGGCATACCCTCCATCTGAGCCGACATAGGATTTGGCCATGATCGTGTATTCGCTTGAATCATGCTCATAGGTCATGGCCCCGAATACACCGGGCTCATTGCCGTGCTTGAAGCCCAGCGCATGCCCGATTTCATGGAGCATCGCAGAAAAAGCATAGGTTCCGACGACCGGGTCGTCGAACCCTACCGTATTATACCAAGTGTCGCCGGCATCGGGGCCATTGCCTGGATAGTAAGCCCACGCATTTGGGGGCATATCCGACATGGCGAAACGTAAATCGCCGGCCCCTCCGTCGACCTCGGTGAAAGAGAGATCTGCGACTGAGGCGACAGAACTCAACATCTCTCGGACAACTTCCTTTTGCCGCTCGCTGAAAGACTGGAAGTTTAAATCCCTCTCGCCTCTGTATTCGTACTGGGCAGGATCGGTGGGAAAACTGAACGTCATATCGGTGTTCGTCCAGCGCAAGCCTGCCAGCAATCCATTGATGTCTTGATTGCCGCTTGCAGGGACAGGCGCATAAGTATTGGCCATTTTACACTCCAGTCGGTACGAATTAGCTCTTCGAAATCCTAGATATCTGCTCGCGATTTGTTCAAAGGGCGGTAGATCGGACGTCTCTCCAGTCTTCCGGACGGCCGATCGGGTTTATCTCGAATCGCATGTCGGGCAGTCGCGTTGACGTATTGACCCTGGCGGGATGGCAACCATGCCTCACCCGATCAGAGGTGCAGGATGAGACCTGTTTTTGACCTGGCCGCATAACGACTTAGAGCAGGCTTCGATGCCCTTGTGGTTGGGGTTGTGCTGCAAGTCGCAGGTGTTGATCTATTATTGTCTTTGGCAAAGGCCGCGAGCAATTTACTCTGTGTGACCCTTTATTCTGCATCGGCCTCTTTCAGAACGCAGGGTTCCTCGACCGGGGAAGTGCTGAAGATGTGTTGGCGCGGGCATCGCGCCGCGTCGCAGGTCGGTCTCGGGTTGGCTCGGATGTCGATCGATACGGCAGCGGTCTGGGATGTCTCGATTTGCTCTGCGTGGTTGTCGCTCTGCCGATCATCCTTTCCTATGGCGCGTTTCCGAATGCGGCGGCCCGACCCTTGGAACTGCGGGTCCAACCGCCGCTTCGAAGGGCTACGGAGACTTTGGGCGATACCGATCCTGCCCGGGTCGACGATCATCCCAAGCAGGCGTAAGCGAAATTCGTGCCGTGGTTGAATAGGCTCGATCGAAGGATCGCTTTGCGTGCACGCTGCGTCCCGTCTTCGATCTGCGATGGATGCGCGTCGCCGGCCGGGGCATCGAACCGCACCTCGATCGCTGGGACGCGAGCGCCTTGCCGAGAGCTTGTCAGGAATAAGCGAGAAGCGGTTGTCCCGAAAAGACAAACGCCAAGACAGGAATCAAGCGTCTGTCTGGCTCAGGATGAGCCTGACAGACCCGGACGACGCGATCGTTGGCGACCCAGTTCAAGCCCCGCTCCACCATCTGCATGGTCTCGGACTGCATGGTCCCGGGATGTCATGCGCCGGATCCGTCGCGACGCGAGCCAGGCCTGCCGGATCCTCGGCGAGCCTCGGGGCATGCAACGCTTCGTGCCGGCGGTACTGACCAACCAGGATGCGCTGACCCGCGCCAGCATGGCCCCGGCGTCCAAGTTCGGACGCCATGGCGAGCGCCGCATCTCGGCACTGTGGCAGGCGGCCGGGTGGGCGGGGTCAGGTCAGGTCGGGCACCACGCCGGGTGACTTCTTCGGTTTGATCGATGCCGCACACATCGCACGCGCTGATCCGCTCATCGCGAGCGGGGAGGCGAAGGGCAAGGTCGTCCTCGCCGGTTTCGCCGACTAAACCCCATCAGGACGCATTCCGGCTGGAACCGGGACGCGTCCTGCATCGGCCCGAGGCTACGGAGTGAGTTGTGCCAATTCCTCGAGGCCGCCACCATCGGCATAGGCCTTCCGGAAGCTGTCGCGAGACTTCCAGCGCTGCCAGAATCCGTCGAGCTGCTCGAACCGTTCGTCGAGCGGCGTGGCTACGGGGCCGAACTTCGAGAAGGCGATGGCCGTGCAGAGGGTGATATCGGCAAAGGTCGGGTGCTCGCCGCCCAGCAGCCATTCGCGTCCTTCGGCCAGGTGTCGATCGACGAGGGCGGCGTGCGCCAGGGCCTCCTTGCGGCAATGCTCGCCCCATTGCGGGTTGCTCGTCAGCTCCAGCTTCGGTCCGAGACCCTGATGCGAGACGTGGAACAGCGTCGTCAGCCGGTAGAGGATCTGCACCCAGACGCGATTGTCCCACATCGCGTCGAGCCCCTGAGCGAGGGGCGTTTCGCCGGTGATCCTGCGGCCCTCATGGTGTGCATCGAGGTAGCGCACGATCGCGGACGACTCCGAGAGATAGCTGCCGTCGGGCAGTTCCAGCGTCGGTGTCTCGCCCCACGGGTTCATCTTGAGGTGGCGCCAGCCGCGCTGCTCGCCCTTGGGGGCCATATCGTAGATCACCTCCTCGAAGGCGTCGGTGATGCCCTTCTCGTGCAGGAAGAGGCGAAGGCGCTGAGGGTTCGGGAACGCCGATGGCGACGTGTAGATCCGAGTTTTGGTCGACAAGGAAAATCTCCGCTGATGGGCACGGCCGGCAGGTGGGCTGCACCATCAGGACTGGCAAGGACGGCCGATGTTCCAGGGCCTGACGCGATTCATGGCCCCATCGTTCCGCGAGGCGCCGGCTTGCGCCGCCTCCGGCGCCCGCGCACCCTGCCCGAGACGTTCTTCAAGGTTGGGGGCTCGAACAGCGTGATCGCGATTGGGACGGCCGGCTGGAGCGTGCCGAAGGCCCATGCCGATGCGTTCCCCGCATCCGGCAGCCATCTGGAGCGCTACGCGCAGCGCTTCGATGCCGTTGAGATCAACACTGCGTTCTACCGGTCCCACCGGGTCGGGACCTATGCGCGATGGGCGGCCTCCGTGCCCGAACGGTTTCGCTTCGCCGTCAAGCTTCCGCGCACGATCACGCACGAGCAGCGGCTCGATCGAGCCGAGGGGCTGCTGCGCCAATTCCTCGGCGAGGTCGCCGGGCTCGGCCCCAAGCTTGGCCCGCTCCTGATCCAGCTGCCGCCGAGCCTCCGCTTCGACCGAGATACGAGCGCTGGGTTCCTGCGGGCCTTCCGAGACAGTCATGGCGGCAGCATCGTCTGCGAGCCGAGGCACGCCAGCTGGTTCGCGCACGATGTCGATGCGCTGCTGACCGAGTTGTGTATCGCGCGCGTCGCAGCTGATCCGTCCCCAGTGCCCGGCGCCGGCGAACCCGGCGGCTGGCATGGTCTGCGCTACGAGCGCCTGCATGGCTCACCGAAGATGTACTACTCGGCCTATCCACCCAGCGCTCTGGATGCCCTCGCCGGACGCCTGCAAGGCGACGCCGTGCACGGGCGCGAGTGCTGGTGCATCTTCGACAACACCGCTGCTTTCGCGGCCGTTGGCGACGCGCTGGCTGTATGCGAGCGCCTTCGCAGCCACGCAAAGCTGAGCGAAACGCCGACGCCACCTTAGCGCTGCCGCAAGACGATCTTGGCGCGCCACAGGAACGGCGCGCACCCCGCGCCGCAGCCGAGCCGTGTTCGCATCTGCCCAGCATCTCAGCGCACAAACGGCGCCCTTGCACCCTGATCAACCCGACCCGATTGGGACCTGCGACCTTTGCTTTCGAAGCCCTTGCGGACATCCCTTTGAGCCGAAAGGCTGCCACGACCCGTTGCGCGGAGCCCGTGCATGGGCTACCAGAACGACACGGTCAGCACCCGTAGCTCAGCTGGATAGAGCGTTGCCCTCCGAAGGCAAAGGTCACACGTTCGAATCGTGTCGGGTGCGCCAATCATTTCAATGATTTACCGTCGCTTCAGGCTCCGTCCCGCCTTCGCGTAGCGAGCGCTGCGCGACGAAGAGGTCTTGAGACGTGAAAGGTGCGTTCCGGTTACCGGCTCTCCTGCTCTGCGTTGCAGCGGCTGTCACGCCGGCCCGGGCTACCCTGAACCCCTCCCGCGACGTTCTCTGGATCGCCCTGCAGGGCTGTCTTCTCACGAAAAAGACCACGGGCCGCGCCTTTCCCTGCCTTTCGGTCGATCTGGGCGATGGGGATCGTCCCGGAACGGCCGTCCTACGGGCGCCCGGACAGCCGACACACACCGTTGTCATGCCGACCGTCGCGGTGGTCGGCCTCGAAGCACCGCAGCTTCAGCAAGCTGCCGGCAACGCCTACTGGACAGCAGCGCTTGCCGCCCGGTCTTATGTGGTCTCGGCTCTGGGAGGACGATTGCTAGTGGAGCAGGTCGGCCTCGCCGTGAACTCCGTGGGTGGGCGGAGTCAGGACCAACTCCATATCCATCTCGATTGCATCAGGCCGACCGTTCGTGCTGCCCTACAGCGTCATTCCCTCCGCCTGCGGGAGAATTGGACCGCGTTTCCGACGCCTCTCGTGGGCGGGCGTTTCATGGTTCGGCGGATCGATGCGGCCGCGGTGGACGGCTTCAATCCCTTCGCTGCCCTGCGGCAGCTTCCGTGGCGTACGTCCGATCTGCGCTCGACGAGTTTCGCGATCATCGCCCGCGAGCCGAACGATCCTGATAAGGGGTTCTACATGCTCGCCTATCGCTCCCCCGAGGCGCATGCCGAGATGCTACTCGACCACAGTTGTTCGGTTGCGCCGAAGGCGGTGTCCCAGTGAACCCTCCCATCTGGAGCGGTGGTGTCGTGCCGAGTCGGTTGGTGCAGGGCTGGTCCGCTTGCTGCGGACGGTGGATGTTCACGTCAGGCCTAACGGCGAGAGCAACCTGAGATGACAGCAGAAAACGGAGGTCCGCCCGAACGGCTATCCAAGGTTGTGCGCCTCTCGACGCTTCTCGCAGATCAGGTGCTGGCAGCGCAGGCCGTCGAGCAGCCGGTTCCCAAGGCCCACATCAACGCGTTGCTCGACGCAGCCATCATCCTCGATAAGTACCAGGTCGCGTTGCCGGCGCCACTCGGCCAGATCGTCGATCAGATCAGCGACGTCGAAGATCAGGAAGCTGGCCGTCTCGCATGGCTGTTCCGGCCATTCCAAGGGTCCGCAAGGTAGAGCTCGCCCATCCGTCTCGTAGAAACCGCCCCAACATTCATCTAACCGCGTCCAGCGAAGGCGGAGCGTTGCTGCTCAAGCCGGTCTTAACGATCTTCAATCAGCGCTTCGACCGACTGGATCTTGGCCTCGAAATCAGCGATCCGCTGCAGGACACCCCTGCACGGGAGTGGTTCACCCGCTTCCGCTTCCAGCACCAAGAAATGCTGTTCAGCCCTCAGGCGTTCGATGAGCGCTTCCAGATCTGACATACCAGGGGGAAGCTCACCACGGCGGAGCATGTTCCTCATCGGTTCAGGCTCATCCTTAACACCTGCCTACCGCGATGGACGGACCTTCGTCCCTGGCGCCCGACCTGTTCCGCATCGCGGATCAGGCGCGTCTATGCCCAAGACGCCGATCCCTGTGTGCTGGGCGCAAGCGTGGTGTCACCGACCAAGGGTGGCGCATTGAAAAAGGCTGAAGCGATGGCGCGCGCAGGCCTGGCGCGGCCGCAGTCAAGGTTGTCGCTGACGAGACCCGCGAACGCGAGGCTGCCGCGAATCCTCGCGCCGTTCGGCGAGATCCCGGGCGACTTTGTCGAGAACATACAGCGCGCGCGGCGCAATCGTTCACGCGGCAGGGGCGCTCGAGGATGAAGGCGATTCTCAGATCGTCGGGGCCGTCCACCCGCCGAACTTCTCTTCGAGGCATCGTACCAGGGCGAGCGCAATATCCTCGCGCCACGGCCGCGCGGCTATCTGGACACCGATCGGCATGCCCTCGGGGGATGTTCCGATGCGAACGGTGGCCGTGGGCCATCCTGTCAGATTGTGCATCTGCGCATAGCCGACTCCTGTCTGCAGCGTGGGATCGAAGCTCTTTCCATGGTGCGGCGCGACGTTGGGCAGCACCGGAGACAGCAGGGCGTCGTATCCGCGCATGAAGCCCATCATGGTGTTGCGGTAAGCATCCCAGCGCGTGAACGCGGCCAAGGCGTCCGTAGTGCTGGCCATTGCGGGTGCCGAGCGCGATGAGAGCGATTGCTCGAAGAGCGGTGAGATCTGTTCGGTCCCGACGGACTTCAGGAAGGCGCGCACCCCGGCGCCCCCATCACCACGGGTCATGTCGTAGTAGATCGTTGCGGCGCGGTCCGCCTCAGGTGGGCGGCGCTCCTCGACTCTTACGCCCAAGTTCGCGAGTGCATCAGCAGCGGCGCGCACCGCGGCGGCGATTTCCGGCGTCGGTGCAAGAGTCCCGTCATTGTCAAAGTAGGCGAGGCGAAGCTTCGGCACATCCACAGCGCGGCTGTCGAGCAATGGCATATCGATGATGGTGTAGTCTTGGAAATCCGAACCCGCGATGATCGGCAGCGCGAGGGCGAGGTCATCGACCTTCCGGGCGATCAGACTGACATGGAAAACCGAATTCCGGGCTCCCATAGGGCGAGGGAACTGCCCGGTCCGCGGAACACGACCCGACGTGGGCTTCAAGGCCGCCAAACCGCAGTAATGTGCCGGCACGCGGATGCTGCCTCCGGCGTCCGTACCGAGCCCGAGCGGCGAACCTCCCGCCGCGACGATGGCCGCCTCGCCGCCGCTGCTTCCGCCCGGCGTCCGTGTAAGGTCGTACGGATTGTTGGTCCGCCCATAGATCAGATTGTCAGTCTCGAGCGCGCCAGCCAGCTCCGGCACATTGGTCTTGCCCAGGAGAATTGCGCCGGCAGCGCGAAGGCGAGCAACCGACGTTGCATCCGCCTTCGGCACGTAGTGCGTTCGGCCGAGCGTTCCGCCCGTGCAGATGACGCCCTCCGTCTCCAAGGTGTCCTTGATCGTTATCGGAACGCCGTGGAGAGGACCCTTTGATTCGCCGCGGGCGAGCGCAGCATCAGCTTCGTCTGCTTGCCGCCGGGCAGAATCAGCAGTGAGCTGGACGATGGCGTTCAGCTTGGGGTTGATGCGCTGGATACGGCTCAGGTACGCCTCGACCACCTCGCGAGAACTTAGCTGCTTGGAGCGAATGGCCTGGGCAAGTTCGCCTGCAGAGGCCGCAGTCGTCGAACTGGAGGCGCCTGCAGATTTTGCGGGACCAAACGCGGCGACAGCACCGGTGGCCGCCATTCCGCTGAGAACCGAACGGCGTGCAATCCGATTGGACATCCAACTCACCTTTGATGGTCGCTCTGAGCGCAGTTGCCAGCAGCTACGCCATTCGTTTCCGCGCCGGTTCTTCGAAGGGCAGGTTCTTCGGATACCTTGCGGCGTCGGACGGCTTCCCGAGCAAGCCTTGCACCATCCGAGACGATGGTCAGCACGCGGGGAGTGCGACGGATTGTGACTGCTCTGGTCGATCCGGTCGGGACACGGAACGAGAAGACAGGGCGCCTGAGAGTGACGCGGCTCGCGCAGTTGGCCGAGCAGAAAGGGTAAGCCGAGAGATGTCCGACGACACCCATAAGCTCGAGATCCTCGTGGGCCTGTACGAACTCGCAATCAGTCGGCTGTTCGAAACGGTCCCAGAGGGAGGCGAAGCCAAGCGACTCTTCGTCGAGGACGTCCGGCAGCTCCTGGGCAGCACGAACGAGGTTCAGCCGCACTCACCGGCCGCTCAGACGTACGAAGCGCTCCTCCGGCGCCTTGGGGCGACACCCCCCGACGCTACCGGTGGTTTGGGCGTTGTGCCAACGCCTGAGCGGGGCCTTCCCGTATCCGGCTCGGGCGAGTAGGCGCGCGTCGTTCCCCTTGAGCGCCATGGCGATCGGGTTCAGGGGGGACTGGAAGCGTCCGCCAGTCAGGCTTCTTCAGAAGTGGTTTTAGAGCCACACCCTGCGCACAACGATCGACGTTACGGACAAGCTGCCACACTCCGCGCAAAGGCCTCCCGCATGCCTCCGTCATCGAGACCAGCGCAGGAGAGCCGCTATGAGCAACAAAGGGCAGTCCAATGGCGCTGAGGTCGTCCAGTTCCCTCCACGGGTGGCGCTCACCAGTCCAGATGCGGACATCGCCTCGATGATCGAGGTGCTTCAGGACCAGCTTGCCTTGGCTCGCGAAGGTAAGCTGCGCTCGGTGGCCGTCGTCTCGGTTTCTGCAGACGGCGAGGCCGTTGGGACGCAGTGGTCGTGCAAGGGCGCTGACGTCACGAGTCTGATCGGCAAGCTGACGGTGCTGACGCATGACCTCATGGCAGCTCGGAAGTAGCGGTTGCAGATGCCTCCCCGCGGCTCCAGCCAATGGGGGATCGGAAGGCTGAACACATGGCGACGTCATTTAAGGGCCTCTACCTGTGCCTGCCGAAGCAGGCGCAGCCGACGCGCATCCGTGCGGAGGATGGCGAGCATGGCCAACTCACGCTGTCACGGGAGGATTACGAGGCTCGTGGTGGCCAGCCGCCTTGGCAGAGTCTGCCCTGGGAAGGCGAAGAGGCACTTGCACCCGACGCCACCGGCAAGGACATTCCTGATATCAGCATGTGAATGGCAGCCCCTGGGGATCGGAAGACCGGCCCAGCGGCGCGATGCCACTGATGCCCGTCGCACCACCCGTGCGCTCAAGCGTGCTATCCGGCAGCATGCCTCGTTGGTTCTTTCTCCTCTTCGCCATCGCACTCGGCTTGTCCGTTATGGGCGGCGTGCTGATCTTTCTGCGGTCGCCGACGCCGGTCGAGCAGCCTTCGAACTAAGCCGTCGTGGGCAGGCAGCCGTTGCGATCAAGCGCGCGCTGTTGGCAGCGCACCGACCTGCGTGGTGTAGCGCGGGCGGCGCATCTCGAACTTCGTCGACCAAGTCCGTTTCTCGGTGAGCCCACCCCGGGCGGGCACGACGGCACCCCGACCGAAGCATGCGGTGCAGGCGTCCAGAGCCTCCATCAGCGGTGCGCCGCGCTCGCGGTCGAGCTGACCGATCAAGGCTCGTGGCGCGTCCGCGAGGCGTATTGGGTCGGTCGTGAGCGAATCGACCACCTGCCCGGCGCGCGCGACGGCGAGCGGACTCGCATCAACGACAGTTCCGGGGAGCGCAGGTTTCGCCTAAAGGACGAGGCGTAGGCGGCCAGCTGGCGCGCGGCGTGGCGCTGAGAAGACGCTGCCCTGACGCCGGTGCGCTACGCGGACGCATTCAACTCCTGCGGGTACAAATCCGGAAACACTGACGGCCTGGGCTCGGTTGGCGCGGTATCAGGAGGATCTCACGAGCGTCTTCGTTCGCGAGAGCCTCGTGCCAATCCGCTACACGAGGAAATCTCATGCGTCGTCTCACGCTCAGCGCTGTCGCGCTGGCCTTTACCATGCCTTGCATCGCGCTTCCGGCCGCCGCTCAGAATGCGTCAGGCTCAGCATCCGAGCAGAACCCGTCGAGTTCGGCATCCGAGAAGACGGGCAACAAGGCTGCGGCGATGGACGAGGCGGAAGCCAAGCACGCCGCCGACACCACGACCGTCGGTCTCCTGGCTCTCCAGACCAGCCAGATCGCCCTCAAGAAAGCGCAGAACCCGAAGGTGAAGGAGTTTGCGCAGCTGGAGGTCGCCGAGCAGGAGACGATCGCTGACGTGCTGAAGTCGATGCGCGATCAGAGCACGCCAGCCAGCGGGCAGGTGAAGGCTCCGACCGCCGACACTGTCCAGTCGAACCTCGACGCCAAAGGAAAGGCGATGGTCGAGAAGCTTCAGAAGGCCGAGGCTGGAGCCGCCTTCGATCGTGAGTACGTGCAGGGTCAGATCGAGGGGCATCAGCAGTTGCTCGAGATCCAGGAGGCTTACCTGAAGACCGGCAAGGATCGCGAGAACCTCAACGTGACGAAGCTGATGCGCGGTCAGATCAAGGAGCATCAAATGCTCCTTCAGGATATGCACAAGCAACTCGGCCGTAGCTGATTCGAGCCGATCGTCACCCTCTCCTCGCAAGGGGGTGGCGAGCTCAGGTCGATAGACTGTCGTTCTCCGCACCTATCGCAGTCGGTCTAGATGTCTCCAACAAGTAGACACGTTCTCAGAGCATGACGTACCGTATCATATTCTACGATGCTCACGGTGAGATCGGCTCACGCTTAGAACCGAGCGACCTGGAAGCGGCCAAAGCGCATGCTGAGGAGGGCTTGACCCTGCATCATGCCGCGTCCGTCCGGATCGTTGACGGTAACGATGACGAGGTCTGGGTCAAGCAGGCCGCGGGACGCGCAGGTGGCGTCCCTCAGGTTTGAGGGACGCCTTGAGGTTCTAGTAGAAGCCGCGGCGGCCATAACCGCGATCATGTCCATAGCCGTGACCGCGCCCTCGACCATAACCGAAGTGACGGCCGCCGAAGCGCGGCCCGAAGTGATGACCGCCACCGTAGCCGCGGCGCCCATATCCATCCCCGTAACCGCGGCGCCCGTATCCTCCGCCACCATAGCCATATCCGTATTGGACGTTTTCTACAGCAGTCGCAGTTTCCGGCATCGTCGTAACACCAAGCGGTGTTGCCGAAACCGGGGCCGATGCCAGGAACAGACTGGCAGCCATCAGGCCAGTACCAAGCGTGAGTGTCTTGAACATAGGGTTTCTCCCTGCGGATCCGCTTATCCGAGCAGCTCGCTCCGGAGACCTACCAGCCTCAATCTGAACGACGCCCGCGTCGGCAGCATCTCTGCAATCAGCCCACGCACCAACATGCCCCGAGCATCACGGCCGCCCCGGCAGCGGCCACGCCAAGCAGGGTCACGCGACTGACCTGATCGACCTTGTCGATCGTGTCGCCTGTTCGATGTTCCCCACTCACGGATGTGCTTTCCAGGCCGGCCTTGTTCGCTTCGTTATTCACGACGCCGTTCGTGGTCGGGATCGTGCCTGTTCCGGGGTAGCCGCGCGCGGTCATGCCTGTTTCCATTCCGCCCAGGAGGGGAGCGGTCGAGGTCGGTGAACGGAGGTGCGGCGAGATACCCATGCCCCTCGTCACTCAGAGAGGCGATGCATACGTCCCGAGGGCACTTGGAGAGGAACGAGCGGCGTGAACGTGTTTGCCGAACCTTTTGAGGATCACACAATCGGCTCTGCGGAATGGAGGTCTGCTCTCTTTGCGGAAGCGGTTCGCCACACGGCTCATCTCGCCGGTCCCATCAAGGTAAGTGCTCTGCAAGAGCACCTCCTGGCGTTCACTGGTGGAACGGAGGAAGAATGTGGGGGCGAGATCCTTATGACGCTCTGCCTGCTGATCCACAGCGGCCTCTACACGGCCAACACCTACAATCGTGCTACGATGACCCTCATCCTGAGCGAGGCAACGACCTTCACGGCCTCGCACGTCCTCACCATGCACATGCACGGAGAGCACGAGGCCGGCGAGGAGGATGAGGAAGAGGCGTAAGGTTCGCACCAAAGCTGACCACTGGTGCCGGTGTTCGAAACTCCTTCCGTGTGAGGCACGCCCATGAAGGCGACCTGATGACGGGACGTGTCGCCTTGATGATGAGCCGATTTGAGGAAGTCAAAGCCCCGCGCCGGTGAGGGCTGCAGGGCTTCGGACATCGACAATTGGTCAGCGTTCCCGCGGCCTGACAGCCCTTAACCGACGACGGTTCGTCCTCACCGTGCACGACGCGACGACCGAGGCCGATGGACTTCGCCGACTCTGAGGGGCGGGCTGCATAATGCGCGGCAACGTTCGGACATGCTCCACCGAGCCACATCGCAACGGCAGCAAACGCGCCGACGGTGTGGCCGACCTTACTGAACGGATGGGGCCGCCCCTCCGGTGGTGGATCGTCGAGCGGCGCAGCAGGACAATCGGACGTCGGACCATCGAGGACAGGTACCGCTCGAAGGTCGGAACGAAGGCCCCCTGCTGGCGAACGGCGCGAGACCAACCAACTGCTACGCCGCCACTTGCAACGCAGAGGCAGCCGACGTCTCAAACGACCGGACGCAGTTGCGGCCACCTGATTTCGCAGCGTAGAGCGCGCGATCGGCCCGCTCGATCGTGCGATCGATGTCCTCGTCGGATGTCTCCGCCTCGGCCATGCCGATGCTGATCGTTGCCTTGAAGCACGAGCCCCCCGGCGCGAACAGGGTGTCTGCAACCGTTTGGCGGATCCGGTCGGCAAAGATCGCTGCGCCCTGCAGGTCGGTTTCGCGGAGCAGGACTACGAATTCCTCGCCGCCGAACCGGGCAACCTTATCCGTCGTCCGGATCGCTTCGCTGATGATCCGGCCGACTTGGCGGATGACTTCGTCGCCTGCGGCGTGGCCATGAAGATCGTTGACGCGCTTGAAGTGATCGATGTCGATCATCAGGACGCAGATCGCCCGGCGGTAGCGCTTGAAGTAGCTCATGGCGTCCTTGGCCAAGGGCATGAACGCTCGCCGGTTCAGGAGGCCTGTAAGGGCGTCCGTGTCGGCCAGGACCTGCATGGCATGGAGATCGGCTCCGAGGCGTCTCACGCGGTCTTCAGCCACATGCACCGCGCTCGACGCCTCAGCCTCGATGTGACGGGCATCCGCCTCGGCGGTGCCGATGCGCCGGAGCAGAGACCGGACAGAAGCCGACAGTTGCAGAACCTCGGGCGAGCCATGCACGCGGTCGGTCATCCGCGCATTCGGTTCACGACCCACGCGGTCGACAGCTTCTGTCAGTTGCGACAGAGGCCGGCTCAACCGTGCCGCCACCGACCGTATCCCCAGCATCCCAACCAGGGCAGCACCAAGCCCGAGCAGGGTGATGAGGACAGCCAGATGATTGGCCCCTGCGAGCGCTGTATCGATGGGCTGCAGAGCGACGACGATCCAGCCCAGCCCCGCATAGTCGCCCCGTCCGCGGGTCGACGTCGCCGATGCTACCTGATTGCCTTGCGGGCGCAGAGCAAAAAAGGATCCGGCGGCAAGTTCGTCAGCCGTGAAGGGGCTTGCGCCGAGGTCCGGCCCAAGGAGAACACGACCTGCTCGATCAAGGACGATGATGTCCTCCTTCAGGTCTGCTCTTCGGGACGACAGCACCTCACGCCGGACGACATCGGCCCAGCGCCAGCTGAGGTGAACGCCGAGAACGCCGATGATCTGACCAGATGCATCCCTGACCGGTGCAGCCAGATCCACGAACCGGAAGGGGGTTCCATCCGCATGCGGCTTGAGCAATGACTGCAGCATGGACGCCGCATGCACGTCCTCGACAGCCGCGTGTTTGATGCCGTTCTGAAACCAGGGTCGTTGTCCGACATTCGCCCCTTCGAGAACACCGCCCGTGGCCGCGCGCACGCGCCCATCGCGATCCGCGAACCCAACCCAGGCGTAATCCGGGAGTGTTCCCTGCATACGGTCGAGGACCTTGCGAAGGCTGCCGGTATTCTCGAGCCAATGCGGCTGCAGCGCCTCGAGAGCTGCGACATTGCGAATTTCGCGTAACCGTTCGGCCATATCTTGATCGAGCCGGTCAGCCACCGAGCGCGCCACCTGTACAAGGTTGCTCTGGGCCATCTCCGTCGCTTGCCTGCTCGCCAGGAGAGCCGAGCCTACCGCGGTCACCCCAATCACGGCGAGAGCAATCGCACCAGCGAGCAGGCTGATCTGGCGCCTCAACAAAATCCCGTCAGCAAACTGCGTGAACGTCATGACTTATCCTCGATGGCGAGGATCATCCCTTCTATCGGATGGCATCACATGAAGTTTATAGGTTAACGACTTGTGAACGAGATGTGACAATATATGTAAGTTACTTGAGCGTTACAATTGCTATTCAGAAATTTATTTAGTTCTGAGCGCGAATAAATCATATCGAAATATACAGTCTTTCGGCTTACGAGACGGTAGCTGCTCAAGGTGCCCTTCGGTCAATCTGCGTAGGAACGGAGAGGTATTGAAGCGAGCATTGCTGCTCCGCCGGCTTACGAATCAATGCACAGGATGGGGCGCTGCCAAGCAGGCCAAACAGCTAACTTGGACGGGTTCTGGCGCAGCCGAACGTCTGTTCTCGCAGGGTAACCCTGTGGCGGCGCACTGCTGACGGCGGTCCCATGATCTTCAAGACCCTTCGGCGCAGGCGGACACGTCATGCGATTCGCCCGCCGCAAACGCGCGACGTGCGCGCTCGATCTCGCCGTGATGCGTCTCCGCCCAGATCCACACACCGCAGAACGCCGCTCCCAAACTTTGCCCCAGCGGCGTCAGCGTATAATCCACATGCGGCGGAATCACCGGATGCACGGTCCGACGCACCAGACCATCTCGCTCCATTTGCCGGACTGTTTGCGTCAACATCTTCTGGCTGATGCGTCCTACTGCCTTGCCGAGTTGGGTGAACCGTAGCGTGCCGTGCTCGTCCAAGGCTTCAAGGATGAGCATGGTCCACTTGTCGGCCACCTTGGCGATGATGTCGTTGACCAGAGCTTCAATCGCCGGATCGATCTCGTTTGGGATCGGCTCACGCCGCTGCACCTCAATCCTGGGGTCAGGGGCAGCTCCACGCATCCGACGCTCTCCTTTTGGTAAGTACCAATCTTTTCGGTGCCTACTTCAGTGTGGAGAGTGTGGTCCATACTCTCTGAGGCGACAACAACGAAGGTCGCCGTCATGAAAATCTCAGGCAACACCATCCTCATCACCGGAGGCGGCTCCGGAATCGGTGAGGCCCTCGCGCATCGTTTCCACGATTTAGGCAACACCGTCATCGTCGTCGGTCGCCGAGTGCAGGCACTGGAACGGGTCACCACCGGCCGGCCGCGCATGCACGCGATGCCGCTCGACATCGCGGATGCCAGAGACATCGCCGCGTTCGCGAAGCGGATCGTGGCCGAGCACCCGACCTTGAACGTGGTGATCAACAACGCCGGGATCATGCGCTTCGAGGCGTTGGATCAAGCTCGCGACCTCTCTGATGCCGAGGCAACGATCACCACGAACCTGCTCGGCCCGATCCGGCTGACGGATGCCCTGATCGAACATCTGCTCGGTCAATCTGATGCGGCGCTGATCAATGTGTCCTCTGGACTGGCATTCGTTCCCCTGACGGCGACACCCACCTACGCGGCAACGAAGGCCGCCATTCACAGCTACACGGTGTCCCTGCGAGAGGCTCTGAAGGGTAGGATCGAAGTGATCGAACTGGTGCCTCCGGCGGTACAAACCGATCTGACGCCGGGCCAGGCCACCCGCGAGGGCTATCTGCCGCTGGCCGACTTCATCGACGAGGTCATGGCGCTCTTCCAGCAGCAGCCCACGCCGCGTGAGATCCTCGTGCAGCGCGTCGCCTTTCTGCGTAACGCCGAGGCCGAGCACCGCTTCGACCACGCCGTCACGAGCCTGAACGATGCCGTCCGCTAACATCGAAGTTCCCGAGGCGGCGCTCAGCCGCGCGGACGGAGGAGATCGTCCATCGCGTGACGAACCTTTTCGCGGACGATTTCAGCGAAGGCGTTCGAGGGCACACCCTGGTGTGGATCGCGAAGGTCAAGGACGGCGGCTACGCCCGGGCCGATGAGGTGTCCGTCAGGCCGCATGCCTATCGGTCGAAGGACTGACCGTGTCTGGGCCGCCCAGGGAAGCGGCGGCCCAGACGTCTGGCGTTACCGGAAGTTGCGGCAAGAACCTCGGAGCAGGCGGTAAGTCTGCGGCCGTGGTCAGCCATGACGGAGCAAAGGGCGACATTTCTTGACTGCTTCCGAGGACGGCAGGTCAGCTTCCACGATTTATTTGGCGGAAAACCGTCTTGTGGGTTTCGGTCTAAAGAGGACTTCCACCGGAGCTTCAATGCCACGTCCGTGTATCGAGGGACCCTCAATCAGGGAGATCGGTCTGCTTGCCAGCGACCACGGCGAACAGGTCCGTGAGTGCGGCCAGGCTCGCCACCTGAAGCTGCGCGGCTCGAACAACCGAACCATCAGGAGCAGGCAGGTCGCGTGTTGCCGTCGTCGAGGCAACGACGGTGGGTCGAAACCCGAGGCTGAAGGCGCCGCGCGCCGTTGAGTTGATGCACATGTGCGTCATGAAGCCTGCCAGGACGACGTCCTTCACCCCCGCCGCTTCCAGCTGCGCCTGGAGATCGGTCCCGACGAACGCGTTCGGATAGGCCTTGGTGATCACCGCCTCGCGGCCCTTAGGGGCCACCTCGGCGCTGATCTGACCGATGGGTGTCGTGATGTCGTAAGGCGAGCCCAGCCCGGCATCGTGCTGAATGTGAATGATCGGGATACCCGCGCCCCGCGCCCGCGCGAGCAGGGCAGCGGCTTCCCGAAGAGCGGGCTCGACGCCCTCGAGGCGCATCACGCCTCGTCGATAGGTCTCCTGCAAGTCGATCATCACGAGGGCCGAGTCCTTGAGGGACGGGGGCTCCGTGCTGAGACCGGAGAGCCTGCGTAGGGTCGCGAGATCTGACATCGTGCTTCTCCTCCGGCACCACGCGATTTTCGTGGCGTGCCATCCAAGCGTGCCGCGGACCTTACCACCCGCAGATCCGAAGGCATCTGGCCGGAAAGTCGGGTGTGCTCACCTCGGCCCGCTGGATTTTGTTTCTCGCATCGACCTGCCCGATCTGAGGGGAAGGTGATTACGCGGCCCGCCGACGAGTTCCGAGGCGTTCCGCGATGAAGATCCCACCGAGGACGAGCACGAGCGCAGCGGCATTGTCGAGGCGAAACGGCTCTCCAACCAGCACCACGGCTAATAGGGCGCCGAACACCGGCAGGAGGTTCACGAAGACGCCCGCTCGGTTCGGGCCGATCATCTCCACCCCGCGTAGGAAGCAGAGTTGCGAGACGAGAGAGGGACCAAGTCCGACATAGACGACGATGGCCCAGCCCTCTCGGGTCGGCCAGACGAGATGACCGCTGATCCACTCTGCAGCCGCGAGCGGCAGGGAGGTCAGGAAAGCGGCGACAGCCATCGCCGTGAAGAACGTGAGGCCTGAAACCGCCGGTCTCGCCCGTAGGGCTACGGTGTAGCCGGCGTAGAACAGGCAGGCGACGAACATGAACAGGTCGCCTCGGTTGAAAGCCAGGGTTTGCAGGATCTCCCAATCGCCGTGGGTTGCGGCTACGGCGACCCCAAGCAGCGTGACGAGCACGCCCACGGCTTGCATTGGCCTCACGGGGGTCCGGTAAGCAAGGAAGCTGCAGAGCAGCACGATGACGGGGATCGCCCCCTGGATCATCGCCAGGTTGGTGGCGCTCGTATGGGTCCCGGCCACGTAGAACAGTGCGTTGAAGGCAGTGTAGCCGCAGGCGCCCATCATGACGACGAAGCGCCAACGCGGCAGGAGGAGGCGCCACTCGCGAGATACGGGACGAGATGCGAGCGGCACCAAGGCGATACACGCAACCAGCCAGCGTAGGCTGGTCAGGGCAAAGGGTGACACCTGACCGACCGCCCACTTGCCCGCGACTGCGTTGCCGGCCCAGATCAGCGCGGTGAAGGTCAGCAACGCGTAAGCGACGTTCGTAGACGCGGTGTCAGGGCTGTGGGGAACGGTCGAAGGGGTTTCGCCTGAAGACATGGACGCTTCTAGCACGCCTCCCATGAGAACCGGGATCTCTCACTCCGCCCACTTCACGAGGAGAAGGAAGATCGCCGTATCGGGCGTCATTAAGTCGGAACCGTCTGTCCACTCTACGACCGGGTTGGGTGGTTTCCGGCAGGTCTGCTTTGCAGCTCTTGGCCGCGAATAACGCCGTCATGCGTACAGGCCAAAGGTCTGGATCCGAGCGGCCGCCGCGGGTCGGGCGGTAAGGCACCGAGGAGCGGCGGGCTTGGGGCTCGGCTCGAGCAGCCTTCTGGCGCAGGGGAAATGGGTCGCATCCGCTGGTTCGCCCAGGCTCCTAGGTAAGCGGCATGGACCGCAGCTTTCCCATGACCCGCGCCGCCGGGCTCGATCGCCTCTCCGAATTCCTCGCTGGCGCCGGCGCCTCCTACGCCGCCGACCGCAACACCGATCGGGGGACTGAGCACGCACCGACGACTTCGGCGCTCTCGCCCTATCTGCGTCGTCGCCTCATCACCGAGGCCGAGGTCGTAGCCGCGGCCGACCGCGCTTTCGGTGACGGTGGCGCGGAGAAGTTCGTGTCGGAGGTCTTCTGGCGGACCTACTTCAAGGGTCACTTGGAGACCCACCCCTCCGCCTGGACCGAGGCACTCGCGTTGGCCGCCGCGGGCCACGAGCGCCTCGCCGCGGAGGCCGGCCTGCGCCGGACCTACGAGGCGGCCATCGCGGGGCGCACCGGGATCGCGGGCTTCGACGATTGGGCCCGGGATCTCGTCGAGACCGGGTGGCTCCACAACCACGCCCGAATGTGGTTCGCCTCGATCTGGATCTTCACCCTGCGGCTGCCCTGGGCACTCGGGGCGGACTTCTTCATGCGCCATCTCCTCGACGGTGATCCGGCGAGCAACACGCTGTCGTGGCGCTGGGTGGCGGGCCTGCACACCCGGGGCAAGCACTACGTCGCCCGGGCGGAGAACATTCGCCGGTATACCGAGGGCCGTTACGATCCCGCCGGTCTCGACGAATACCCGGATGCGCTCGACGAGCCGATGCCGCCGCGCGAGCGCCCCCTGTCCCCGGCCGATACCCCGCCGTCCGGGCAGGTTGCACTGCTCCTGCATCTCGACGACCTGCACCCGGAGAGTTTGCCCCTGGGCGGCGCGACCGTCATGCGCGTCGGCGGGCTGATCGCCCATGCGGATGGGGCGTCCGACCGCGTCAGGTCCGCGGACAGTGTCGCGATGGCCGATGCCCTGGCCCGGGCCGGAGCGTATTTCGGGTGCCCGGCCGGCCCGGTCGAGGCCGGATGGGCGGGCGACCTGCCGGTCCTGACGGCCTGGGCCCCCGTCGGACCATCGGCGACGGTCCTGCCGGACGGCTGCCGGCGCGTACGCCGGGCCTGGGACGAGGCGGCCTGGCCGCGATCCACGCGTGGGTACTCACGCCTGCGCTCTGCTATCCCGGCGGTGCTGGCGGGCTGCCCCTGATGCCCCTTCGCCTGCCGACGGGGCCTCCGCATCGAACGGCATGAACAATGAAAGGCATGAACAATCCGATCCGGCGACGGCAGCGCCTCGGGCCGCGGGGCCGCTCCGGTCTCATGGCTCTCTGACGCGCGCACGCAGTTCGCCGACGCGACGTATCCGCGAGATACGCTTCAGCGCACCGAAGCAATCGTGCGACTTCGAACGCTCGATTGGTCAGGCAGCCATCTCGTATTTTGCGATCACACGAGGCGCCTGCTTAACACTTTTCCGTGATGATGCTCCTCCAGCTGCTTTCGACTTTTCGCTTCGCAGCTTTGGGAGCTCATCGTGTCGTTCCGAAACCTTTCCATCCGCGCCAAGCTTGTTGCGGCTTTCTCCATCCTGACATTGCTGGCCATCGGATTGGGTTTGCTGGGCGTGTTCGGCACGCAGCGCATGCGGGAGCAGGCCCTCAACATCGAGACGAACTGGCTGCCGAGCATGCGCGTGCTGGGTGAGATCGATACGCTCACCGCACGGACCAGCGCCCTCGTTCTGCGCCACACGCAGGCCACCGACCCCGCGCTCGTTGCCAGCATCGAGAAAGACATGGAGCGCTTCGGCAAGAAGCTCGACGAGAAGAAGGCCACCTACGAGCCCATGATCGGCTCTCCTGAGGAGCGGGCGCTCTACGAGACCTTCACGCGTGAGGCCCGGAATTTCGAAGGCGTGCGCGGGTCCATTCTCGAGCTCTCGCGTGCCGGTGAGAAAACTCAGGCCTATGCCCTTTACGAGAGCAAGGGCATCATCCCGCGCCGTGCGGCCTCCGTGGCCCTCGACAAGCTCGTTGCCATGAACAACGAGGGCGCCACGGCCGCTCAGGCCGAGAGCAAGGCCGTCTTCGAAACCACCCGCACCTGGGGGGTTATCGCCATCTCGTTCTGCGTCCTCCTCTCCACCGTCTCTGCAACCCTGATCGTGCGCGGCGTCACGCGGGGCATCGGCGCGGTGGTCCAGCCCATGCAGGCGCTGGCGGGGGGCGACCTCGCGGTGACCATCCCGCACCAGGGCGCCCGGACCGAGATCGGCACCATCGCGGACGCCGTTCAGGTGTTCAAGGACGGCCTGATCCGGATGCGGGCGCTGGAGGAGGAAACGGTGCTGGCGCGGGCCGGGGCCGAGGCGCAACGCAAGGCGGCGATGCGAGCGATGGCCGACAGCTTCGAGGGCGCGGTGGGCGGCATCATCAGCATGGTGACGAGCTCGGCCACCGAGCTGCAGGCCACCGCCCAGAGCATGGCCGGCACCGCCACCCAGACCGCCAACCAGACGACCAGCGTGGCGGCCGCGGCGGAAGAGGCCGCTTCCAACGTCAACACCGTGGCGGCCGCGGCCGAGGAGCTCGGCTCCTCGGTACAGGAGATCGGCCGTCAGGTCAGCACCTCCGCGACCATGGCACACGGCGCCGTCCAGGAAGCCGCCGAGACCGCCGAACTCGTACAGCAACTCAACACGGCGGTGGCGCGCATCGGCGACGTGGTGACGATGATCACTTCCATCGCCGGGCAGACCAACCTGCTGGCGCTGAATGCCACGATCGAGGCGGCGCGGGCCGGCGAGGCGGGCCGGGGCTTCGCGGTGGTGGCCGCCGAGGTCAAGGAGCTGGCCAACCAGACGGCGCGGGCCACGCAGGAGATCGGCGGGCACATCAGCCAGATCCAGGGTTCGACCGCGCGTGCTGTATCCGCGATCGGCAGCATCGCGGCGCGCATTCAGGACATCAGTGGCGTCGCCACCTCGATCTCGGCGGCGGTGGAGGAGCAAGGAGCGGCCACCCAGGAGATCGTGCGCAACGTGGCGCAGGCGGCGATGGGCACCAGCGAAGTCACGAGCAACATCTCGGGCGTCGCAGGTGCCGCCGAGGAGACCGGCGCGGCCGCCAGCCAGGTGCTGGGCGCCGCCTCGGAGCTCTCGCGCCAGTCCGAGCACCTCAGCACCGAGGTAGACCGCTTCCTGGCCACGGTTCGGGCGGCCTGAGACGCACATGTGAAGGCGGGGCGGCCTCGCGCTGCCTCGCCTCGGCGCAGACCCGGCGACCAAGCGCGCAGGGTTGAGAAGCCTGCGCCGCCGGGCGGTCGCTGACTGGTGCGGTGCCTGCTGCGTGGGGGGACACGAAAAGCCCGGCACGCCACGACGACGGCCAGGCCCTATAGGCAGGCTGGATCAGGCGAGGTCGTTCTGCTCCTCTGGATCCTCCGGCAGACGCTCGGCCGGATCGACGGTGTCCTGCGTGTGGCGACCTTCGATGCCGAATTCCTTCGGATTGACCTCGCCCTTCGGCTCAGAGCCTTCTGAACTGCTCCCGCCATTCCTGGTGAGCACCCGATCCATGGGGACGTCCAGCGGATCTTGCGGATTTTCAGGCATCATTTCCTCCAGGGTCTTTGTTCGAGACCAACGGATGAAGACGATGAACGTTCGAGCGCCCTGCGCCGGCCATGTGCGCGAAGGCGGCGTCACGGAACAAAAACCCGCCGCGGCCGGAGCCGGGCGGGTGAAGGTGGAGTCCTCGGGTAAGGACAAACGCCGGCCAGAACCATTCTGGCGGCTCGCTGCATCGCTTGCAGGATCCGTGCAACACCACGATGACCGGGCGGACTTTCTTCCGGATTGCCCTCGGGCGCGGTGTGGAACGCCGATCCGGCCTGCATGCGGTGCGCCGGTCAGCATACCCCCGTCTGGAGATCTTCGGTGAGCGTCAAGCACGCGCGGTAAGCGGTCTCTCCGTCCTCATCCCGGACGATGGCGGTGAAGGTGCGATCGTCACCGTCCAAGCCGCACTCTCCGGCGACTTCGTACAGGGCACGGACTGCCAGACAGCGGCCGGCTTGAAGGTCCGGGAGAACACTGCCCTCCTCGTCTGCGACGAAATCTTGTCCCGCTGCAACGTCGACGAAGTACCGCGGCATCCGCTTGCTCCGAGTCGTTTCAGATGACTCGTGAATGCCCGGTGCGGCGTTTTGTTCGGTCCACTTCCCGTGTCTCGCGCCGACTTTCAACGAAAACCCGCCTCAGACTGCGCTGGGGCGGGGCAAACGGCTGTGTACAGATCGTAATTTGCCATGCGCTCGAACGCTATGTGAGCGGTGTGCTACTTCGCGCGGACAGGGTGATCTTGGCGCAGTATGACTCTTCACCTTGCTCATCTCGCACGGTGGCAATAAACGTCTGGTTCTCTCCTGTCGGAAGATCCTCTTTGATCATGTCGCTGAGGGATTGAAGGGCAACCTGCCGGCCCGACTCTCTGTCTGGCAAGATGGTCCCAACCTCATCCTCGATAAAATGTGTGCCCTCTGCGACGTCGATGAAATACTTCGGCATTCACCCGCTCCAGTTGACCCAGGCTGTTGAAATGCCTGCCGAGCCGCCAAGTTCATCACGTTTCGGTCAAGCTGAGGTTACGGTTAACGTTTCGCGGAGAACGCCCAGCAGCGGCTGCGCTCGGCATGCGCGGATTCAGCCGTCCTGGGTGGGACGATCTCGGCCAGACGACGCCGGTCGTGTTGCAGGCTCTGACCCTGGCGAACCGAAACGCCGGACGAGTCCACGAATGCTCCAGAGATCGGTGCGGATGTTGCTGCCGCGTGCGGTGACGATCAGGATCGCCTCTGCGTCGCTGTCGGCGAGAAAATCCCTGACATGGATGATGCGGCCGTCGGTGTGCCGCGTGATGGCACGATACAACCGCGCCGGATCAAATCGCGTCTTGCTCCTCTCGCCGCCCTTATCTCGCAAGCGCTTCTCTCCCTGATCGTTTCGCGCGGTCGGGGCGCGGTACGGTCGACGGAGGTCGAAAGTTTCAGGGGCGCAGAAAAAACCCGCCACGGATTGCGCCGTGGCGGGGGAAGTCGGTCTCGCGCTTGGGAGGAAGCGTGGGGGCTTCCCTACGCCGATCGCTGCGGGGCGTCATGGTTACGGTTGCGGGGCTGGTATGCAAAGCGCCGCAACACCCAGGGGCACTTCCCGGCGGGCCGTGCGTGGATCGACCCCCACCCTGGTTCGCGCGATGATCATCGGCTCCGCACCGATGGCTGGGCCAGACAGCGCATCGTCCCCGGAAGACGAGGCCCGGGCGGTTGGCGCGGTGCGGCGCTGAGCGCTTGGCCGCCCATCGAACCCGTGGTGTGGCGAATGAGTGATTGCGGCCAAGCTTTGTTGTGGCCAGGGTCCCGCGCCGTCCGCCCCGTGGCGGGCGACCGTGATGTGAGGTGCCGTGACAAGCGATAAGCCGTGCACTGCCGATGCGATGCTCGTCCTCGAACTCGCAACGGAGAACGCCCTGTTGCGGGCGCAGCTCGCGGAGGCGCAGGACCAGTGCGTCGAGCTGGCGGTCGACGCCGGCGATCTGCATGCCGAGATCGAGGCGCTGCGTGCGGAGCTGGAGACCCTGCGGGCCAACGCCGCCAAGTGGCAGCGCGTGGCGTAGCGGAAGCGTGAGGGCGTAGGGCGGCGAGCCCCGGAACCTCTTCCTGCTCGAACGCGCAGGCCTGTGTTCTTCCCGCTTGTGGCGTGCCCGGGTCGCGGGAGCCCACTGAAGGCGTCGCAGCGCGGTGCCGCCGAGGTTCAATCTGACGCAAGCTAAAGGCCAACCCGGTCTGGCCACCTGCTGGAGCCGAGGTACGGTTCGATGGCCGCAGTAAGCCTCGGACGAGGCCGTGCTCTTTCGACTCCCAGTGCTCGGATTTCTCGTGTGCCAAACCTTGGTCGGCAACTCGTCCGGGATTGGACAAAGTCCCGTCATTCCCAAGGGATTTGAACGCAAAGGCGTGACTGTTCGGCTACGCTCTCTTAGGGCTGAAACACCTCGAAGATCCTCGGTTTTGCGGACCGCATGACCATCGTTCCGACCCTGAACTTCAACACCGACCATCTCTCTCCGGCTCACGCCTTTGCGGCATGGCGGGATCTGATGGCGCCGATCATTCGGGTCGAGCAGTGCGAGGGGGCCGGGCCACCGCGCGGCAATCTCTCCTGCACGATGCTCGGCGACATCCTCGCCAGCCGGATGGTCTTCACCCCGCAACACATGATCCGGGACCGTCGGCACGCAGCGGTGACGCCGGATCACCTGACCTTCATGCTCTACGTCTCGGGAGGGCTGACAGGCGAGATCGCAGGCTGCGCGGTGATGCAGCAGCGGAACAGGGTGATGGCCGCCGATATGGGCCGAGAACTCGATGCGCGCGGGGCTCGGTCCAGCGCGATCGGGCTGACCGTCCCTCGCCGGCTCCTGGCTGATGTCGATCTGAGGCGCATTCCGATGTTCTTCGATCAGGAGCGCAACAGATTGCTGCTCGCGCGCCTTCACGCGCTGTATCGCCATCTTCCCGCGACACGCATCGCCGACGCGGATGAGGTCGCGGCCGAGCTGACCGGGTTCGTGCGTCGCTTGCTCGACGGCTCCACTGCGTCGGACGTTCTGCAAGGGAGCGAGCTCGACGCAGGGGTCGTGGAAATGGCTGAGCGCCTGATTGAGCTGCATCTCCCCTCATCCAGCCTCTCACCCGGATGGCTTGCCGAACGCCTGGGGACGTCACGGACGTCGCTGTATCGGGCCTTCGAGCGGACTGGCGGGGTCATGCGCCTCGTTTGGGAGAAGCGGTTGGAGGCGATCCGGTCGGCGCTCGCGGATCCGCTCGAAACCCGCTCGATCACCCGCCTGGCGAGCGAGCACGGGTTCAAAACTTTGGCGCATCTCAGCCGTGAATTCCGGAACCGCTACGGCGTGGCGCCTCGCGAGTGGCGCCACGCCCGGATTGATCGGTCCGCTCTGACGTTCGAAAAATCACCTGCGATGGCGCACGATTGGTACGAGCGACTTGGTCAGCGGTCAGGCCCACGACGGATCGCATGACCAAGGATCCTTCGCAGGCCGCTGCCAATCCCCTGCAATCATGCCGCCTTGTGTCGACCCTTCGCGCTGGGCTGCTCGTCATCGCTCCGGTCGGCGATGCGGCCGAGGCCGATGGATTTCGCCAGCGCTGATCGACGTGCGGCGTATTCCGAAGCGACCATCGGGTAGTCGGCCGGCAGGCCGAAACGAGCCCGATAGTTGAACGGGTCCAAGCCATGGGTGTTGAGATGGCGCTTCAGCGTCTTGTAGGTCTTGCCGTCCAAGAAGCTGACGATGCCCTCTGGTGTCACCGACTTCCGGATCTGCGCCGCCGTGGGCTTTTCGACCTCGATCTCGGATGCGGTTGCAGCCGTGACGTTGGCGAGGCCGTTGAGGGCCCCGTGGACGTTCCGGATCAGGTCCGGCAGATCTGAGGGACGGACGGGATTGTTCGATACAAACGCCGACACAATGTCGGTAGTTAACTCGACAAAATCAATTTGTTGATCGTCCATGTCAGTAATAATGCTACTTTCGCGTTTTGCACCCCTGCAACATGTGCATCGTCGATCCTTGGGCAGCAATCAAGCGTCGATCAGCAAATCAAGGATATTACATTCCTAGCGTGCATCCAACAAATAGATTGCACGAGCAGATCGTTTCCATGATCGAAATCTGTGCGATCCGCGTGGCCTCACTGAGGATCGCTTCCTCGGGTGACGACGCGACGGCATCGGGCGTTGCGACGGTGCGGTCGTCCTGGCTGAGCGGATGCGGCCGCTTCGTGCGCCGTGGATCATTCGGGCGTTCGGCGCGCCTGACGGGGGCGTCGGCGCCAGCCTCGATCGTCCGTCACGCGCCTGATCAGGACGATTCGGTTGCCTCCGAAGGTGGAACGCGCGATTCCGGCGCCCGCTGCGAGAGGGCGCGCGAAGAGTGCGCGTAATCGGAGCCATGTCTCTGGATCGGAGGCCCAACCTGATCATCACGGTGGCGATCCGTTAGGGATCTATAGCTGGCGACGTCCAGCTGGTATCTTGGATGAACACACCGATACCGCCCCGGTTCGGCGAGGCGGGATCGGTTCAGCGCCAAGGCACGGGCTCCAGTGAACGCTGCAGTGCATCGAGGAAGCGTCCGGTTCGCGCCGCACGCGCTTGGCGACGCGCGCCGAGCAGAGCCACGACCGGCGCCGCGGGCAGCCTGTAACTCTCCAGAAGCCGAACCAGCCGACCCGCCCGGACATCGTCGACCAGGTCCCATTCGGAGCGCACGATGATCCCGCACCCCGCCAGGGCCCAACGGCGCACGACTTCGCCGTCATTGCTGGCCAGATCGGGCTCGATTCGGATGCGCTCCTCAGCGGCGCTCGCCGATTGGAAGCGCCACAGGGTCACGTCCTCATCGTTCTCGCGCAAGGCGATGCAGGCATGTGCGCGCAGCGCGCCCGGTGTCTCCGGCACCCCGCGACGGCTCAGGTAGCTCGGAGCCGCGCAGGCCCAGCGCGCGTTCGGGGCGAGGTTGCGCATGATGAGACCCGGGGCCGTGTTCTCTCGGTCGCCGACGTGGATCGCCAGGTCCCAGCTGCTGCTGCCCGGTGCCCCTCCCAGGCGGTCGGATAAGACGAGGTCGATCTTCAGTTCCGAATGCTCCGCCTGGAAGGCTGCGACCACCGGCGCCACGTAGCGGCGGCCGAACCCGAGCGGTGCGACGATGCGCAGATGGCCCCGAACCGCGCCGCGGCGCTCGGCAAGTGCGTCGTCGATCTCGCTGAGGCCTTCCAGGACTTGGCGTCCGCGTCCTGCGAGCAACTCGCCCTCGTCGGTCAGCGTCAGGTGCCGCCCCGAGCGATCGACGAGATGGACGCGAAGCCGGGCCTCCAGGGCACGAAGCCGCTGGGTCACCGCCGGCGGAGAGACGTTCAGGTCGCGCGCGGCCGCCGCCAGGGACGATGCCCTGGCGATGGCCGCAAAGAAGCGAAGGTCATCGGTCGTCAGCATTCAGGCCGAACTTAATCCGAAATGCAGCGGGCGTTAATGGCGGTCGGCCATCGTCCGTGCTCTGTGTGGTCTCGCACCTGCGTAGGAGGCAAGCCCATCGATGCCGGACGTCACGTTCCGCCAGACGCCCCCCGTCAAGCACGGGACGGCCTTGGACCAGCTCGAGACACCCTGCCTGCTGCTCGACGAGGCAAAGCTGCGCGCCAACGTTGAGAACCTGCGCGCGCGCCTGGCGCGGCTCGGCGTCACGTTCCGCCCCCATCTTAAGACCGCCAAATCCCTCGACGTCGGCCGTATCGCCATGACGGCTCCGCACGGCCCCGCCATGGTCTCCACCCTGCGTGAAGCGGAGTACTTCGCCGAAGGGGGCGTGCGTGATCTGGTCTACGGCGTCGGCATCGCGCCGGCCAAGCTCGATCGCGTCTCGGCCATCCGCGCCCAGGGGGCCGATCTCGCCCTCATCCTCGACAGCCTGGAGCAGGCCGAGGCCGTCGCCGCCCATGCCCGATCCCTCGGCGACGCGCTTCCCGTCCTGATCGAGGTGGATGCGGACGGCCACCGCTCCGGCGTGGCCCCGGCCGACGCAGATTTGCTCGTCGAAATCGGCCGGCGCCTGGTGGCCGGGGGTGCGGGCTTGCGAGGTGTCCTGCTTCATGCGGGTGACAGCTACGCGCTGCATGATCCGGCGGCTTTGACCGCAGCGGCCGAGGCCGAGCGCATGGCGGCCGTGACGGCGGCCGAGACCCTGCGCGCGGCGGGGCTGCCCTGTCCGGTCGTCAGTGTCGGCTCGACCCCGACCGCCCGCTCCGCGCGGGACCTGACGGGTGTCACCGAGGTTCGCGCCGGGGTCTTCATGTTCGGCGACCTGTACCAGGCCGGCATCGGCTCGGTGGATCCAGCCGATATCGCCCTCTCGGTGCTCGCCACGGTGATCGGCCACCAGCGGTCCAAGGGCTGGATCATCACGGATGCCGGCTGGATGGCGCTGTCGCGCGACCGCGGGACGGCCAAGCAGGCCGTGGACCAAGGGTACGGTGTCGTCTGCGACCTCGCAGGCCGGCCTTACCCGGACCTCATCGTCGCCGACGCCAACCAGGAGCACGGCATCATCGCCGTGCGGCGCGGATCCGAGGCCACGCTCCCCGATCTGCCGATCGGGGCACGGCTGCGCGTCCTGCCGAACCATGCCTGCGCCACGGGCGCCCAGCACGACCGTTACCACGTCCTCGACGGAACCGGCCGCGTCTCGGCGGTCTGGCCCCGCATCAATGGTTGGTAGGAACCCGCATCATGACCGATCCCATCGCACGCATCGCTTCGTCCGCCGTATCGGCGCCGGCCGGGCACTACGTTCATGCGACTGCGTGGCGTGATCTGGTGTTCGTCTCGGGACAGCTCGCCGCCCGCCCGGACGGGACGCATACGGCCGATCAACCCTTCGACGTGCAGGTTCGGCAAGCTCTCGCCAACGTCCTCGCCATCCTGGGCGAGGCGGGATGCGGACCGCAGGATGCCCTGCGGGTCACGGCCTATATCGTCGGCGTCGAGAACTGGCCCGCTTTCAACCGGATCTACGCCGAGGTTTTCGGGGAGGCGAAGCCGGCCCGCACCGTCGTGCCGGTGCCGGAACTCCACCACGGCTATCTCGTGGAGATCGAGGCGATCGCCGCCCGGACCACGTGAGGGCAGCGTCCCGCACGAATGCCTTCTCGAAGCACGGCAACGACTTGGAGACCCGCGATGCCAGAGCAGCGCCATGATGCCGTCCTGTTCGATCTGCTGACCGCCCTCCTGGACAGTTGGTCGCTCTGGAATTCCGTGGCCGGAAGCGAGGACTTAGGCCGGCGCTGGCGCGCCGAGTACCTGCGGATCACCTATCGTACGGGGCGCTACCGGCCTTACGAAGACCTCGTTGCCCAAGCCGCGGGGATGGTCGGACTGCCGGGCGGCGCGACGGCCGAGCTCGCCGAACGCTACGCCGAACTAAGACCCTGGCCGGGCGTGGTGCAGACCCTGCGGGACCTCTCGGACAAGTCCATACCGCTCGGGATCGTGACGAATTGCTCCGAACGCCTGGGACGGATCGCGGCCGACTGCGTCGGGGTCCCTTTCACCACGGTGGTGACGTCCGAGCGGGCGGGATTCTACAAACCCGATCCTCACCCCTATCGCCTTGCCCTGAACGAACTCTCCGTCGATGCGTCCCGCTGCCTGTTCGTTGCCGGCTCGGCCTACGATCTCGTTGGGACGGCTGCGGTCGGGTTGCCGACCTACTGGCACGATCGCGTCGGGATGGCGGCCCCCGAGGGCGCACCGCCGCCGCTGGTGCACGCGGCCTCGCTGGATCACCTGACGCCGCTGGCCCGAGGCCGGTGATGCCGGCGGCAGCCCCGAACGACCCGCCGGCCGACGCGCGAACCGGCGCCACACACCGACCGAACCTCATTCGCACGTCAGATCACGGATCGACCGCCTGCGGCGTCTCGCCTCGTGGAATGTTTTTCGGGAACCGAACAGGTGAATGGGCGTTAGAGCGATCGCAAATAACATGGTAAGTAAAACCCTAACGCAGTCTTAGACCATCTGGCGCTTCATCAATCTGATCTGGGTGTTGCGCATCTGCACTAGTCGCCAAGTCTGCCCTGTCGCTAAGGTGTCTTCACACCGCACCGAGAGTGCGCGGCAGATTTCACCGGCAGACCCACCATGATCAAGACCCTCTTCCTCGCCAGCGCCGCCACGGCCCTTCTCGCCGGCGCCGCCTCCGCCGCCGACCTTCCGCGCCGCGCGGCGCCCCCGGTGTTCGTGCCGGTGCCGGTGTTCACCTGGACCGGCTTCTACGCTGGTTTCAACGCCGGTTACGGCTTCGACGCTTCCAGCAACAGCCAGCCGACCGTCATCGGCGTCAACGGCGCCAGCACTCTGGTCCTGCCGGGCACCACGGCCGCCATCGCCTTCAGCAACGGCCAGAGCAACGACGGCTTCGTCGGCGGTGGCCAGGTCGGCTACAACTACCAGTTCACCCCGGGCTCGGGCGTGGTCGTCGGTATCGAAGCCGACGCCCAGTACGTCGACTTCGGTCGTGAGCGGAACCGCTTCTCGGCCACCGGCCCCCTGGCCGCCCAGCAGGTCTTCAACCCGGCCGGCGTCTCGGGCCTCGACTACTTCGGCACCGTCCGCGGTCGCCTCGGCTACGCCTTCGACCGCACCCTCGTGTACGGCACCGGCGGCTTCGCCTACGGTTCGGGCGGCGGTCGCGACTTCGGTCTGACCAACTCCAGCCGCGACGACTTCCAGACCGGCTGGGCTGCCGGCGGCGGTATCGAGTACGCGCTCCCCACCGACTCGTTCCTGAACTTCTTCCGCTCCTCGGCCGTGACGCTGAAGATCGAAGGTCTGTACGTGAACCTCGACCAGGGCAACCGCAACAACGGCGCCTTCGCGGTCAACAACATCGGCAACGTCGTCACCACCACCAGCCCGGGCGTCGTCCTGGTCAGCGGCGGCCGTCAGGTGCGCGACACCGAGTTCGCCGTCGTCCGCGCCGGCCTGAACTACAAGTTCGGCTCCTACTAGGATCGACGGGACTTTTCGGTTCGGCCTGAGCGTCCCCAGCCCCGATCACCTGGCCGCTTTCGTCGCAACGCGCCTCGAGGAGACATCCTCGGGGCGCTTTCGTTTCGAGGCACCGTCAGATCTCGCGGTGCGGACGGAGACCCGGAACCGTCCGGGTCGCGCCTGTTAGGGTTCCGCTAACCGCGACCGTCGCACGCTCGGCGGCATGACCAAGCGCGCGATGAAGAAGACCGGCCGGCTGATCCTGTGGCTCTCCGCTCTCGGTGTGGGCGGGTTCGTCGGCGGGCGGCTCGTCGATGCGAACCGGACGGGTCAGCCGATCGTCGCGGCGTCAGAACGCGTCGCGCCGGAAACGACCGGCTCGGTCGACCAGAGGGCGATGCGCTGGTGCGGTGCTGCGCCCTGGTGCCATTGAGGCCCCGTCGCCGCAGAGCGAAGGCGCGTTGCTGAAACGGCTCCTGGGCGCGCGGGTCGCTACAAGCCCTTGTCGGCCTTCTCCTTGGCGAGTCGAAGGGCCTTGAGCCGCGCCGTCTTGTCCTCGGTGGCCTGCTGGGTCGCGTCGTATTCGGCCCGGGCCTCACCCCCGGCGCGAGCCCGTTCCAGATGTTTGGCGGCCTTCGTCTCGCGACGATCCTGGGCGCCGCTGTCATCGCGCGTCATGAAATTGTTCCTCCTCGATCCCGACGGCGGGCTTTGCGGATCAGCGCGCCTTCGGCTGACCGCTCGTGGTCCAGCCATGCGCCTGGATCGCCTTGGCCAGCTTGCCCTGCAACTCGGGCATCACGGACTGCATCCACTGCTGAGTGCCGGCCAATTGGGCCTGGGCGAGTTGCGGCTGCGCCGTGACCAGGCGCTTGCCGGCCGGCGTCGCGTAGAACGCCGCGATCGCCTGGAGGTCGTCCTTCCCGAGCGCCGCGGCAAAGCTGCGCGCCTGGATGTCGAGAAGCTCGTCGTAATGCGCCGACAGGGTCGGCATCACGACCTCCTGCACGAGCGCCTGTGCCTGGTCCTGCTGCTTGACCCCGATCTGCTGCATCATTCCGACCATGGGGGCCGCGATCGCGTTCAGGAGGGCGTTTCGATCGCCCTGCATCTGCATGACCACTTCGCGGGCCGCCTTCAGGGTGGCCGGGTCGGAGACCGGGGCCGGTGTTGCGGGGGAGGGCGCAGGTTGTGCCATCGCTGCGCAAGGCAGGGCGAGACCGAGGCAGAGGCTGGCGAGCAGTCGAGAGTGGCGCATGGCTGTTCCGATCACGGGCATCGCGCAATTCAAATCTGCGCGGCGGGTGTGCACTGCTCGTACACGTCCGTGTCAGATCTGTCCCGGCTGACAGCCGTAGGGTGGGGCGGCGCGAGGAAATCGATCCCTGATGCGCTCGCAGCCCCAGGTCCGAAGCGATGCGGGCAGGCGACGGTTCACCTCGATGCCCACCTCGTCGTAGGGCGTGGCGCCGGCCGTCACGTAAGCGTACCAGCGCCAGCCGATGGTCCCGAAGCCGGCGACGAGGATCCCGCAGGCCACCGTCAGGGCCAGGGCCAATCGCGACTGAGGGCGCTGCGCTTCACCTGCCATGCCAAACTCCGATTGCTGGATTGAACCCTCCCTAGCCTGCCGGATGCACGGAAGTCGACGCCGCGGCGCACTGGCGGCGGTGGCACGCTGACGGCCGCACGACGGGCCAGCGCCGCTGCCGTGTCCGGCGAACGCACCTGCCGATCGTGCTGGACCGCACATCCGCGCTCGGAATTTGGGGCCATCACACGGGTGGTCGCCGTCTTGCCCCCCCTTCGGCGACCACGACGAACGGCGCAGCGGCTTTCAGGCCCTGCGCCGTTTGCATGTTCGAGGAAACGATCGGTCGACGGCCGGGTGCCGGCGTCTAGCTGGCGAGACGCTGCGCCTGACGCTTGGCGGCATCGAAGGCCTGGAGATCCAGGGCGAGGTTGATGATCTGGGAGCTCTTCAGGCGTGTCGGCTCGATGGCGCTGCCGATGCCGTGCTGCAGGTAGACCTCTTCCACCTCGGGCGTCCGCATGGCGCCGCCCATGGTCCAGTTGGGGAAGGAGCGGCTCGGACTGTTGCGCGCATCCATGATGGTCGCCGTCGTATGGCGTGGATCACGGGCGATACGGGTGTAGGTCGCGCTCACCTGCGCCTGCTCGCCCTCCAGGATCTGGATGAACCAGGTCTTGTCGAAGATCAGGAACCCGGTGATCCCGTCCCGGCTGTTGTTGCGCTGTGAGGCGGCGACGATCTCCCGCAAATTCGTGAGCATCGCCCGGTCGTTGCCGAGGACGACGTTGCGGCTGTAATAAACAAGCTGGTGGATCATCGCAGTTTTTGCTTCTGCCATCAGGCGTTGCGTGAGTAGATCTTCGTCACTCACGACCAGATGGCTCGATAACGCGGCCAAGCGCAGATCGTTTTTGGTGCGATCTGCTTGTTTGTTGGCTCAGTTAATCAAACGAAAAGCCGCGACGCTTCATGTCGTCCGGTGCCTTATTCCGATGGGTCTTTCCGGGCCCCCGTCGCCACGATCCGCATCATCGCGTCCGGCAAGGGACGCTGAAGCTCCAGCGCGATCTCGGTGGGAGCCGCGAGCCAGGTGCTCCACTCCTCCGGCGTCGTCAGCAAGACCGGCATGGCCTTCGGGTGGACCGGGCCGACGACGCCGTTGGCCTCGCAGGTCAGGAACGAGAACAGCCGGTGGTCCTCCTCCGCCCGATCGGGATTCTCGGCCTTGGTGCCGCGCACGCCCGTCCAGGGACGCCAGATCCCCGCGAAGGCAAACAACGCCCGGTCCTCATCAAGCGCGAACCAGGTCGGTGTCTTCTTCGGCTTGGTGTCGGCATACTCGCTGAACGAAGAGACCGGCACGAGGCAGCGGTATTCCGGCTTCAGCCAGGGCCGCCAGTGCGGGCTCTTCACGTTGCGCACGTTGGTGACCGGGTGCTCGCCGAACTGCTTCGGGCCCGGGATGCCCCAGCGGAACATCTCCAGGACACGCGTGCCGTCCTGGGCCACGCGGACGATCGGGGCGCGCTGGTCGGGGAAGATACCCGGCAGCGGCGGCAGGTTGCCGGCGCGATCCACCGAGACGTCGAAGGCGGCGCGGATCTCCGCCTGGGGCGTGACCAGGCTGTAGAGGTTGCACATGACTCAGGTCCTTGACGGCAGTCCTGCGGGTGTCGGGCCACCCGTCGTGTCGAGCTTGGCCCGGCAGGTCATGCCGTAGACATTGGGCGTCCGGCTTCCGACCTCGCGCTGGAACCGGCAGGTTTGCGTCAGAGCCAGGTACACGTCCAGCATCGAGGCATGCGGCCCGAAACGCTGGCGCAGCCGCTCGACGCCGTAGGACCCGCTCCGGCCACAGGGACGACACGCGACGACGATGCGTTCGCCCCGGACATCGCACAGGCGCTCCATGTCAGGTGCCCTGACCGGGAACGGCACCACGAACGTAGCCATAGGAGATCCGCCGCTCGGCCACCGCCAGCTTCGTCTCCAGGCTCAGGATGTCCTCGATGGCCTGCAGCAGGGCTCGGCGTGCGTCGCCACCCACCGCTTCCTCGTAGGCCAGGGCGATCAACTCGGCCTCGCTCATGGCTGCGATCTCGGCGATCTGTGCTGCGGTCATCGGCCTTGTCCCTATCCAGTACAAAGCAGGAACATTCTCGCGGAGCCGGGGTCAAACCCTTTGTGGATGACCTGTGCAGAGCGGGGACAGGCCGTGGAATTCCCTTGCTAGGGGCAGCGTCACGCTGGGGTTCGACAAACCTGTCAAGCGGGATCGCCGAGGAATCGTCGAATCCATCGGCCGACGCGCGCGCTGTCGTCGGGGGCATCGAGGGAAGCCAGGGCCCGGGTGCGGACGGTCTCGTCGAGGTCGCCCGGACGGTGGCCCGCGATCAGGGCACGGGCATAGTCGGTCGTGAATTCCGGATGGAACTGGACGGAGAGGGCGCGCCGGTCGACATAGGCGAGGATGCCGTGGGGCGTGAAGGCGCTGCCCGCCAGGGTTCGGCTGCCCGGCGGCGCCGAGACCACCTGATCCTGGTGGATGGCCGGAACGGAGACCCGGGCCTGTCCATCCATCCAGTCGGCCGCCCGATGGATGTCGTAGCTGTGCAGCCCGATCCCCCAGCCTTTCGGTGATTTCTCGACCCGTCCGCCGAAGGCCGCTGCCATGACCTGATGCCCGAAGCAGAGGCCGACGAGCGGCTTTGTTGGATCGAGATCGCGCAGGTAGGCGATCAGTGTTCCGATCCAGGGCAGGGGATCGTAGGCGCCGGCCGGCGAACCCGTCACGAGGGTGGCGTCGAAGGCGTCGGGATCGACGGGCCAGTCGTCCTGGTTCACCCGGAACACCGAGACGTCGTGGCCGGGGCACAGCCTTTCGGCCGTCATCCGCCCGTAGCCCGGGTATCGGCCGGCGAGCCGGTCGGGGGGTGTGCCCGCTTCGAGTATCGCGATCTTCATGGATGGGCGTTGGAAAGCCGGCGGGGAACTCCTGATACCAGAGCCCCGCACGCTCGGCCCGGCATTTCCCGCGCGACTCACGTCCGCGGTGATTCGCGTTTCAGCCACTGGACGGCCGGCGAAGGTGCTTGCGTCTTGCGGAATAATCTGTCGGACAGGCGGTCCGACGCGCGGAATAACCTGTCGGACAGGCGGTCCGACGCAGGTGCCGGTTTCGCACGCGCCTACGTTGTGCGACAGTCCCGGCCTGTGCCCAGGTGGACCTCACCCATCGGTGCGATTAAGCGGTGCCATCGCGCCAACAAGGGCTAAGTGACTTCACGCGAAACGGAGGATACAACGGCTGACCGCCGGGAACGTTCCCTTCATGAGCTATCATCTCGATCAGGGTATCAGACCGGATACATCCGATCCGCAGCGGCTTGCTGAGCTTGCCGCGCTCGACATCCTCGACACGGCTCCGGAGCAGGCGTTCGATGACGTCGTTCAACTCGCCCGGCTGCTGTGTGGATCGCCCGTCGCCCTGATCAGCCTGGTCGACAGCGACCGGCAATGGTTCAAGGCACGCGTCGGCTTTCCGCGATGCGAGACGGATCTGAATTCCTCCGTCTGCGTCTACGCCCTGAGCGAGCCCGACCTCCTCGTGATCCCCAACCTGATGGCGGATCCCCGCACCTGTCGGAATCTCCTCGTCACGGGAGACCCGCATATCCGCTTCTACGCCGGCGCCCCGCTGCGGATGCCCAGCGGCCGCGTGCTCGGCAGCCTGTGCGTGCTCGACCACCAGCCGCGCCCGGGTGGCCTGACGGAGGATCAGGCGGACGGTCTCCGGCGCCTGGCGCGTCAGGTGACGACCCTGATCAACGAGCGTCGGCAGATCGCCCTGGTGAAGGCCGAGGAGATCTATGCCCGCGCGGCCTCGCTCCGGCGCGCCGCGCTGATCGAACTCGGCGACTTCCTGCGGAACGAGGCCTCGATTCCGGCGATGACGCACCGGGCGGCGGAGATCGTCGGCCGAACCCTGGACGCCAGCCGCACCGGATACGGCGAACTCGACGCGGCCGGCGAGCACATCACCATCCATCGCGATTGGACCACCGTCGGCTCGGACAGCCTCGTCGGGCGCCATCGGTTCATGGACCACGAGACCCTCGGCCCCTGCCTCTCGCGGGGGGAAACCCTCGTGGTCGACGCCGTGGCCGAGGATCCGCGCACCGTGGAGACGGCCGCCCTCCTCTCCCGGATCAATGTCGCCGCGATGCTCAACGTCCCGGTGCGAGAGCGGGGTCGCAGCGTCGGCCTGTTCTTCGTGCACAGCGCGGCACCGCGCCCGTGGCGGCACGAGGAGGTCGCCTTCGTCCGCAACGTCGCGGATCGCGTCCAGGTGGGCATCGCGCGCCTGCGGGCCGAGGAGCAGCAGGCGGTGCTCAATCGCGAGATCAGCCATCGCATGAAGAACATGCTGGCCATGGTCCAGGCGATCGCCACCCAGACCCTGCGCAGCGCACCCGACCTCGAGACCGCGCAGGACGTGCTGGCCGACCGCCTGATCGCGATGAGCAAGGCCCACGACCTGCTCCTCAGCGGGACCCGCGAGAGCGCCAGCATCGAGGCGATCATCCGCGCGGCTCTCGAGATCCACGACGATGCCCGGTCGGAGCGGCTGCACCTGGCCGGTCCCTTCGTCCAGGTCGGCTCCCGGGCCGCCCTCTCCCTGGCCTTGATGGTCCACGAATTGGCGACGAACGCGGCCAAGTACGGGGCGCTGTCTCGATCCGAGGGGTCGGTTGCGGTGATCTGGACCATCGAGACCGAGGGACCCGAACCGATGCTGTCCCTGTGCTGGACCGAGCGTGGCGGCCCCGCGGTGGCCACCCCGACGCGCCGGGGCTTCGGAAGCCGCCTGATCGAGCGGGGCCTCGCCGGCGCCGTGGGCGGGGCGGTGCGTACCGTCTACGCGCCCACTGGCCTCGTCTGTACCCTGGCCGCACCCCTGCGCGGGATTGAAGCGGAGGAGTAAGGCGCGTAGGGTCCGCCGGCTTGGAGCGCTGGACGTGAGGGTCGCTTGGGGCAGGTGGCGGCAAAAGAGCCGCCAGGCCGGACCTTTTCTCGCCAGCGAAGCATTGAGGTTCATGACCTACCCGACCTCCTCCAAAGGCTCTCACGCTCTCGTGGTGGAGGATGACGGCCTGATCCGCATGGATGCGGTCGATATTCTCGAGCGGGCCGGCTACGCGACCCTCGAGGCTCAGACCGCCGATCAGGCCCTGGACCTGCTGCGCCGCTGCCATCAGAATGTGTCCGTCCTGTTCACGGATGTGCGGATGCCCGGCACGCAGGACGGCTTCTCCCTGGCGCGCGAGACCGCGCGGACCTATCCCCACATCGCCATCCTGGTCTCGTCGGGCATCACCCGCCCGGTCCTCGGCGACATGCCGGATCAGGCCCATTTCATCGAGAAGCCCTTCAGCGCCCGCATCGTCAAACGCCATCTGCAGCAGATGATCGACGAGAACGGGGTAAAGGTTCAGTAGATCGGGGATCGGATCCGGGTCCGGCTGCTTGTGGGGGCGTTCCCGCAGGTCTGGTGGAGTTCTCCGCCCCCGCTAGCCACCCTCGATGCGCTGAACGCTCCGCCAGCGTGGCGACCCGCGACGACTCCCGGTCGGATTTCGACCTCGCAGCGCCGATCGTGGAGCGGCCTGCCGGCCATCAAGGCCGCGGTCGCCAGCCCCTTCGCGGCAAGGATCGCGGGCGCCACCCGCACGGAACAGCACGAGAACGATCGCGAAGCGCACCGGATTGGAGACCACCAGACCCGCGCGGTGGCGTGGTAGGGGCGTTCGGGTCGAATTCGAACGCCGAGAGGCGTGGAGGTTCGCGTGCCCCCGCCGCCACCGGTGTCGGCCGAGGCGCACCCGATGACGGGCCGGCCGCAGAGAGTCCGCCAAGCCTTTCCGGATCGGGGGCTATCTCCGCAGGGCTGCCGCCAGGGATCCGGGCGAATGGTATGCCGTGGTGGGCGTGACATCCACTTCCTGCATGAATTTGGCGACCGTCATCGTGGCAAGATCCATCGCCAGCATGTCGTTGACGATCGAATCGTAGCGATCATTGAGGAGCGTCGAGGTTGGATCCAGGCGTGAGATCAGCACAAGTCCCGTGGGTGCGGAATCCAAGCAGAGGATGTTGAGATCTGTCCGGTGACGCTTGAGCGCGAGAACCGTCCTCCAGACGTCGCCGGTCCACCAGCCGCCCCTGTGCGGTGCGATCGGCGGTGTTCCGTTCTGGGTTCGATCCGTCATGGGTATCTCGACCGGAATGCAGTCGTGAAGGGCGATGACACCGAACGGCGCCGAATGTCGTTCCGCGTTCATGAAGTCGCGGAGCAGAAACTCGCAGTGATGCATCCCATCGAGGAACGTGAAATCGAGGGCGGATCCCAGCAACGCCTCCGGTGTATAATCCCGGAAGAATGTATCGCTCTCCAGTTGATAGAACAGACACACAGATTTTTCGCCGATCACTTCCGAGGTGATCTGGAATTTGGGATCGATCGCAATGGATGGGGATCGCGAGAGCGCCAGTGTTCCTCCGGTCAGCGTGCCGATTTCCAGATAGGCTGCGGGGCTCAGTTCGTGATGAAGCTTGGTTAATGTGTCCCGATAGCTTTCTCCGGCGAGATCGGGCAAGCAATTGGCATTGTAAATCATAGCTGAACCCGTGAGCGAGTTGTCTGCAAAGGCGTGTCCGGGAATTTTGTTGCGCGTCGGGAGGCTGGAAATTTCCAAAAGCTCTCGGGCGAACCGGTTTATATCTCTGATCTTCCGGGAGCAGATATAGCCAGAAATCTCGATATTCTCAATATTATCGAACGGATAGAGATATCTCGTGTCTGAGGCGTTGAGTTTGTCGAGTATCAGGAAGTTTGTATTGATGAATTTATCCAGGGTTATACAAGTTATCCGAGGTCTTTGCCGCGAAAGGATATGGTTGTGAAATGCCGACCCGGCGAAACCAAAAATATTCTGGCGATTCGAAAATAGATCGATCTGTTGCGGAAGGGTAAGTTGTTCCGGGTAAACGATATCGAATCCGAACGAGACCAGAACCTCTTCCAGTTCGGCCTCGTTGGCGATATGGGCGACGCTATTGATACCCATGCGGGATTTGGAGAGCCAGACCGGTCGGGGCTCGCTCCCCAAGGGAGCACCCTTTCCCAGGGCGTCCCCGATCCGGCGCATGGGGGGAAGAAATGCCTCGTGGGCGAGTTTCTGTTCGAGGAATGCAGGAGCGGGGATCGTCAGATTCCGGAAGCGGACCTCGTTCGTTGGCGCCACGAACCGCTCCGGCTTCAAGCCCAGTGCGGACGTGAGAACGCCCATGTACCCGCGAAAATGGTCGTGAATCGCGTGGTCGGAGTGGCAGAGCAGAGGCCGATCGACGTTGTCCGGCTGCGCCGCGAACCACGCTCTCGCGAGGCTGCCGACGAGAAAATGGCCGTAGTGCGGGATCAAGGCCCCGAAATAAATGTGCTCGGCCTGTTCGACATCGAGGCTCCGACCGCTCAAGTCGCGTGCAGGGCTTTGGCCGATCAATTGCAGTTCTGGGCCGCGCCGGTAGGATGCCTCAAGTATGAGACTGCCATCCGTCGTATAAACGCCCCAAGACGGATCACCGGCGAAAAAGACATCTCGCGAGAAGGGCGCATATGCACAATCAACGTTGTTTAAGACAGCGGGGTTTTCCGGCTTCACTTCCACTTCGCCGAAATATGCCAAAGAGGATAAAAAGGGCATCTGGCATCCGCCGCGGGTGTTTGATCTGACTAGACAGCGTCTAGCAGCAAAATGTCAACTGCGATCGCGGACCGAAGCGAGGATAGCCTTCAGGGTATCTGGTAATGCGGTGCGCGCGTTACTGTTACCCCACGTCCCTCAGGGCCTTCACAGGCTGGCGCCCCGGAACGGGTTGGCTCCCTCGATTTTCGCTTCTTCTGGAGGAAGGGTGTCGGGTGACGCTCCGGGGCCTGGACTGGCGGCCCTGGCCGAGGCGTCCCCGAGGGGCCGAAGTCCTGGTGGCGAGCGGGCTGGCGTTTCCTTCGCCCTCACGGGACTGGATCGGAGATAGGCTGCACGGCCACCGGGTCCGGGGTCGCCAGCGCCTTCGCCGCGAGCACGGCCAACCCCATCAGGACGAGGAAGATCGCGAAGATCACCGGGTTGTAGACGACCAGGGCGACGAAGCAGATCGCCGCCATGACGAGTGCGAAGGCGGGCGCCGCCGGGTAGAGGGGCGCGCGATAGGGACGGACGAGGCCCGGCTCGATCCGGCGCAGCCGGAACAGGCTCGCCAGGCTCATCCCGTACATCACCAGGGCGCCGAACACCGCCATGGTGACGATGCTGGCCGTGAGCGACTGGCCCGCGAGGGTCACGAGGTTGTCGCTGTAGATCGCCGCGATCCCGACGACGCCCCCGGCGAGGGTGGCGATGTGCGGCGTGCGGAAGCGCGGGTGCAATCGGGCGAGCCCGCGGGGCAGGAAGCCAGCGCGGGCCAGGGCGTAGATCTGGCGCGAATAGCCCATCATGATGCCGTGGAACGAGGCGACGAGGCCGAACAGGCCGAGCCAGACCAGCATGTGCAGCCAGCCGCTGGATTCGCCCACCACGCCCTTCATCGCCTGGGGCAGGGGATCGTTGAGATTGCTGAGGATCCGCCAATCGCCCGCGCCGCCGGCGAAAATCATCACGCCGAAGGCCAGGGCCGTCAGGGTCAGCACGCCCGTGATGTAGGCGATGGGGATGGTGCGCCTGGGGTCCTTGGCCTCCTCGGCGGCCATCGCCACGCCCTCGATGGCGAGGAAGAACCAGATCGCGAACGGGATCGCGGCGAACATGCCGCCGATCGCCGGCAGGCCGAACCGGTCCGCGCCGGCCCAGCCGTTGGCGGCGAAGTTCGACCAGGCGAAGGCCGGGGCGACGACGCCCATGAAGACCAGGAGTTCCGCCACCGCCAGGATCGTCACGAACAGCTCGAAGGTCGCGGCGATCTGCACCCCGACGATGTTGAGGGTCATGAAGACGAGGTAGGCGCCCAGGGCCGCGTGCTTCGGATCGAGGCCGGGGAACTGCACGTTCAGATAGGCCCCGATCGCCAGGGCGATGGCGGGCGGGGCGAACACGAACTCGATCAGCGTGGCGTAGCCGGCGATGCAGCCGCCCACCGGCCCGAAGGCGCGCCGGCTGTAGGCGAAGGGCCCGCCGGCCTGCGGGATCGCCGTGGTGAGTTCGGTGAAGCTGAAGATGAAGGCGACGTACATCGCCGCCACGGCCATGGTGGTGATGAGGAAGCCCAGGGTCCCGGCGGTGGCCCAGCCGTAGCTCCAGCCGAAATACTCGCCCGAGATGACGAGCCCGACCGCGATGCCCCAGAGGTGGAAGGCGTTCAGGCCCTTGTGAAGTCCGTTCGTCTCGGTCTGCAACGCCCAGGCTCCGTCCGCTCGCCCGCCGTGGGCAGAGTGCCTCAAGCAAGAGCGCTGCCGTCCAGAAGCGCTGCCGTCCAAGACCGCCTGTGTCCAGGAGCGCTGCGGGCTCATCCCCCCGGGGCGGAGGGCCCACACCGGCGCGCTCAGGCGGCGCTGGCGCGGGCCCGCAGGCGACGCCAGGGGCTGCGGCCGGACGGCTCGGACGCCTTCGTCCGGATGTCCATCGGATTGCCGCGCCAGACGATGGCGCCCCGCATCCAGGCGCTGACCCACAGGGCGGGCACCAGGGTGTCGCGGATCAGGAAGGCGAGGAGAAGCCGGGGCTGACGGTACCAGCGCGCCCGGGCGGCCAGGCCGATTTCGGCCCCGTACCACAGGGCGGCGAGCCCGAGGAGGAGGCCGGCCAATGCCGGAGAGGGCGCGGCCGCGAGGGCGAGGGCGAAGGGCAGGAGCGGTCCGCAGCCGATCTCGGGGGCGAAGAACAGCGGGAAGGTGACCCGGCGCAGGCGGGCCCAGCGCAGCTGCCGGGACCAGACCTCCGCGAGGGTGCGCTGTCCGAGGGGCTGGTCGAAGGGGGCGGCCACGAGGTGGACCTGCGCGCCTGCCGCCCGCACGAGCTTTGTCGCCGCCGCATCCTCGGCGATCTCGGCCGCCAGGGCCCGGATACCGCCGCGGGCCTCCAGGAAGGGCTTGTGCCAGAGCATGCTCTTGCCCTGGGCGAAGCCGAGGCCGAGGGCCTCGCCGGTATATTGCCAGCGCGCCTGCAGGGTGTTGAGGAAGGCGCATTCCACCGCGGCGAACAGGCCGGTCGGGCGGGCCCCGATCGGTGTCGAGCAGACGAGACCGGTGTTCGGGCGCCACGCCGCCTGCAGCTGCTGCAGGTAATCCGGCGGCATCGCGACGTTCGAGTCGGCGAGCACCACCCAGTCGTGGCGGGCCGCCTCCCAGCCACGGACGCAATTGTTGAGCTTCGGGTTGTCGCTGATCCGCTCGTCGCCGACGATCAGGCGGGCCGGCACCCGCGGATGCGCCGCCATCAGGCGCTCCAGCAGCGGCACGATGGGGTCGGCCCCGTGCGCCACGCAGAAGATCAGCTCGTAGTCCGGATAGGCGAGATGGAAGCCGCGCGTCAGCAGCTCCTCGCTGAAGGCCTCGACGCCGCAGACCGGCCGCACCAGGGAGAGGGGGGCAGCTTCGGGAAACACCGACGCGCCGTTGCGCCGGCCGATCCGCAGGGCCGCCACCGCGATGCCGGCGAGGTTGATGAGGGTCAGGGCGACGCAGAGCCAGAGGGCGACCGCAGCGCCCGGCTCCGACAGCTCCCGCATCGCCTGATCCCACATCCGCGACGTCTCCCGTCCGCGAAGCCCCGACATCGCAGCCCGGCGCGGGCTGGACACCGCGTCGCGTCCCGGACTGCACAGCGCCCCTAACAGCCGTGCTGCTTCAGTCGTATGACAATCTCGGATCACGAGGGGGGACACGGGTGACGGGACCGGCGCAAATGGCGATACCGACACAAGTGGCGATCGTGGGGGCCGGGATGGCGGGGGCCAGCGCGGCACGCTGTCTCCACGAGGCCGGGTTCTCCGTCGCGGTGTTCGACAAGGGCCGGCAGCCGGGCGGCCGCATGGCGAACCGCCGCGACCGCGAGAGCGGGCTGAGTTTCGACCACGGCGCGCAGGTGATGCGGGCGCACGGCCCCGCTTTTCGTGCCCGCCTGGCCGACTGGGAAGCCCGTGGCCTCGTCGCGCCCTACGAGGCGCCCGGCCGCGTCACCGCCGTACCCGACATGACCGCGCCCGTGCGCGATCTCCTCGCAGGCCTCGACGTGCAGGTCGCCCGCACCGTCACCGCCCTGGCGCGGGCCGACCGGGGCTGGCGTCTGACGCTGGCGGAGGCCGGCGAGGACCGGCATTTCGACGCGGTCGTCCTGACGCTGCCGGGCCCGCAGGCCCGGCGCCTCCTCGCCGCCAGCGGCCTCGCATTGCCCGGGGTTGCGCGGGCCACCTACGCGCCGTGCTGGTCGCTGATGCTGACCTGCGGGCGGGACCTGCCCTTCGCGGGCGACGTCCTGCGCCCCGCGGATGGACCGGTCGCCGCGCTGTTCCGCGAGGGTGCGAAGCCGGGGCGCCCGACGGCGCCCGCCGCCTACACCGTCCATGCCACGCCCGACTGGTCGAAGACGCATCTCGAAGACACCCCGGAGGCCGTGCGGGCCGCCTTGCTCGCCGCCGTCGCCGACCTCTTCGGCGGACCCATCGCCTCCCTGCAGGCCCGCGCCCATCGCTGGCGCTACGCCCTCGTGGAGGAGACCTGCGGCGCATCCTGCCTCTACGATCCGGTCCAGCGTCTCGGCTATGCCGGCGACGGCTGCCTCGGGCCGCGCATCGAGGCCGCCCATGACAGCGGGCTCGCCCTGGCGGACCGGCTGATCGCGGATCTCGCATGAGCCCGTCACGATGAGCCCGTCACGATGAGCCTGCAACGATGAGCCTGTTACGATGAGCCTGCCCATCGTCTTCCACCCGGCCTACGAAGCGACCCTGCCGGAGGGCCATCGCTTCCCGATGCGCAAGTACGGGCGCCTGGCCGAGCTCCTGGCGGAACGGGGATTGGTCCCGGGCGGCTTCGCGCGGCCGGAGCCGGCCGGGGCCGACCTCCTCGTCGCCGCCCACGAGCGCGCCTACGTGGAGGCCGTGCTCGCCCTGGACGTCTCCCGCGAGATCGAGCGCAATATCGGCCTGCCCGTGGGCGCCTCGGTGGTGGCCCGTTCCTGCGCCTCGGTGGGCGGCACCCTGCTGGCGGCCCGCCTCGCCCTGACGCACGGCCTCGCGGGCAGCACCGCCGGGGGCAGTCACCATGCCCGGCGCGAGACCGGCGCCGGCTTCTGCATCTTCAACGACGTGGCGGTGGCCGCCCGGACCCTGCACGCCGAGGGCAGCATCGCCCGGGCCCTGGTGGTGGATTGCGACGTCCACCAGGGCGACGGCACCGCCGATTGCCTCGGCGGGACGCCCGACCTGTTCACCCTCTCGATCCATGCCGAGAAGAACTATCCGACGCGCAAGATCGCCGGCGACCGCGATGTCGGCCTGCCCGACGGCGTAAACGATGCCGGCTATCTCGCGGTGCTCGAGGCCTATGTCGGGCCGCTGCTCGATGCCCTGCGCCCCGACATCGTGTTCTACAATGCCGGCGTCGACCCGCATCGCGACGACCGCCTCGGCCGTCTCGACCTCACCGATGCGGGCCTGCTGGCGCGTGACCGCTTCGTCGTCGGCGAGGCGCATCGGCGGGGCATCCCCTTCGTCGGGGTGATCGGCGGTGGCTACGCCACCGACATCGATGTGCTCGCGGCCCGTCACGCCCTGGTCTTCGAAGCCATGGCCGAACGGGCGGCCTGAGCGGGCACGACTTCGGTCGTCGCGGCGCGGCGCCGGCGACCTCAGGTGTCCGACGGTACCGCGTGGCGGGCGACGATCCGATTGATCGTCCGGCCCAGCTGCTCGGCGGAATAGGGCTTGTGCAGGAGTTCGAAGCCGTGGGCGTCCTCCTGCGCCAGGATGTGACTGTAGCCGGAGGCGAGCAGCACCGGCAGCTTCGGACGGCGCCGCTTCAGTTCCTGCGCCAGGGCGACACCGCCCATGCCGGGCATGACCACGTCCGAGACCACGATGTCGAAGGGGGTGGTGTCGCGCTCGACTTCCGCCAGCGCGCTCTCGGCATCGGTATGCCAGGTCGGCAGGTAACCGAAATCCTCCAGGATCTGGCGCGCGAAGCGGCCGACCTCCAGGTTGTCCTCGACGAGGAGGACGCGCAGGCCGTCCCCCGAGACGGCCGGGTGCTCGGCGGTCACGGGGGCCGGGGCCGGAATCTGGTCGGCCGCCACCGCGGGCAGATAGAGCGTGAAGGTGGTTCCGGCCCCGACCGCGCTCCGCACCGCGATGTCGCCGCCGGACTGCTTGGCGAAGCCGAAGACCTGGGACAGCCCGAGCCCGGTGCCCTTGCCGACGCCCTTGGTGGTGAAGAACGGCTCGAAGATCCGGTCGAGATGCTCCGGCGGGATCCCGCTGCCGGTGTCGGTGAGGGAGATCGCGGCGAACCGGCTCGCGCTGCCGCCGTGATTGCGCAGGGGCGGCAGCGGCGCGCCGCATTCGAGCCGGATGGTCAGGGTGCCCCGCTCCGCCATCGCGTCCCGGGCATTGACGGCCATGTTGATCAGCGCGGTCTCGAACTGGCTGAGATCCGCACGGATGTGACAGGTCTCGTCGGGCAAGGCGGTGACGACCTGGATGCAGGCGCCCGTCACCGTCTCGAGGAGCTCGGCGACGGCGACCAGCCGCGCCCGGACCTCGAACACCTCGGGCTTGAGTGCCTGGCGCCGCGCGAAGGCGAGCAGCTGGCCGGTCAGCTTGGCGGCCCGGTCGACGGTCTCGGAGACCGCGTCGAGGTAGCGGCTCTTGCGCGCCTCGGGCAGGTCCGGCCGGCGCAGGAAGTCGACCGAGGAGCGGATGATGGTGAGGAGGTTGTTGAAGTCGTGCGCGACCCCGCCGGTGAGCTGGCCGACCGCTTCCATCTTCTGCGCCTGCCGCAGGGCCTCGTGGGTCTGCTCCAGCTCCGCCGTCCGTCCCGCCACGCGCTCCTCGAGGGTCGCGTTCAGCTCGCGCAGGGCCGCCTCGGCCTCCGCCTGCGCGTAGGCCGACCAGGTCCGCGCCGCGACCTCCATGGTCAGCCGCACCTCCGCATCGGTCCAGTGCCGCGGTTCGGCGGAATGCACGTAGAACAGGCCACCGAGGGAGAGGCTTCCGCCCTCCTGCCCCCGCATCATCGGCGCCACGATCAGGGCCCGCGTGCCGATGCTGTCCCAGGTGGCCTGGAACGCGGCCTCCGCCGTGCGCGGATCCGTCCGGCAATCCGACACCACGAGGGTCCGGCCCCGGCGCAGCTCCGCGATCAGGGTCGGGCCGAAGGCGTCCAGCACCCGGGTCTCGCCGGCGAGCGACCGCATGCGCCCGTCGCACCAGTCGCGCTCGACGGAGATCACTTCGCCCCCATTCAGGAGGTGCCCGTAGCCCGCCCGCCCGACGCCCAGATAGGCGCCGAGGCTGGCCGCGGCGATCATCTTGAGCTCCAGGGGCGTGCCCGCCGTCCGCAGGCGGTCCGCGAGGGCGATCTGGAAGCGCAGGTGACCCTCGGCGGACTTGCGCGCCGTGATGTCGATGGCGGTCCCGAGGGCCCGGACGCAGCGCCCGCTTCCGTCGAAGACGCCACGGCCCTTGGCGGCGACCCAGCGCATCAGGCCGTCATTGCGGCCGATGGTGCGGTATTCCACGTCGTAAGTCGCCCGCACGGCGGGATCGAGGGCCGAGGCGAAGGCGGCCCGGGTGGCTGCCAGGTCCTCCGGGTGCAGCCCGGCATGGAAGTCGTCCATCGTCACCGCGGCCTCCGGCCCGAGGCCGAACATCGCCTTGGTCCGGTCAGACCAGATCAGCGTGTCGCCGATCGGGTCGAGGTCCCATGTGCCGATCTCCGCCGCCTCGGTGGCCAGCCGCAGCTGCTCCTCCTGTCGCTGGAGCCGCATCTCGGCCTGCTTGCGGTCGTGGATGTCCTCGACCACGCCGTACCAGCGCAGGATCGAGCCGTCCTCGGCCCGGCGCGGAAAGGCCCGGGCGCGCATCCAGCGATACTGCCCCGTCGCCAGGCGGATGCGATAGTCGACGTCCACGGGCTCGCCCGAGGCGAGGCAGGTGCCGAACACGGCCAGGGCCTGCGGCAGGTCCTCGGGGTGGACCGCCCGGGTCCAGCCGTCGCCCAGGGGGTCGCCGGGCGCCTGCCCCGTCAGCGTCAACCAGCGCGTCGCGTAGGAGGTGATGTTGCCGGCGGCATCGCAGGTCCAGGGAACCTGCGGGTTCAGCTCGACCGCGTGGCGGTAATGGTCCTCGCTCTCGCGCAGGGCCGCCTCGCCGCGCACGCGGTCCGTGGTTTCCGCGGTGATGCAGAACAATCCGTTGATCGCGCCCGCGTCGTCGTAGACGGGCGAGTAGGTGAAGGACCACCAGCTCTCCTCGGCCCGGCCCGTCCGTGCCAGGTCGAGCTTCATGTCGGTGAGGGTGCGCGTCTCGCCCGCGAGCGTGGCGTCGACCAGGGGGCCGATATCCTCCCAGATGCTGTCCCAGACCTCGCGGAACGGGCGGCCGAGGGCCTGCGGCAGCCGGTAGCCGAGGATCGGCCGATAGGCATCGTTGTAGAAGCAGAGCAGCTCGGGACCCCAGGCCAGGAACATCGGCTGGGGGCAGGCCAGCATCAGCGCCAGGGTGTTGCGAAGGGCCGGCGGCCAGCGCTCCGGCGGACCGAGCGTCGTTCCCGACCAGTCGTGGGCACGGATCTCGGCGCCGGTGGCGCTGCCCGCGTCGAGGAACCCCAGGGAGAAAGTCACGCGGCGCGCATCCGGGAGCGCGCGCTTCGGTCCGAGATCGGCCCTCCGGCGCCCGGCTCGCGAGGCTCCGGCGTGGCGATCGTCCGCACCGCGAGCCGACGCAGCCTAGCCTCGGAAGCCGGCCTCTCGGAAGTTCGGGCATGCGACGGGGTCGTTCCGGATGGCATCCGCAAGACATAGCGCTGCCGCGCCGGGTCGTACAGCGATCCTCCATCGCCGAACAGAACAGATCCCGGGAATCCCAACTAGATCCTGCCGGCCAGACTTTTGCCCGGCCGGGACCCGCGAGGGTTGAGCGGGGGCTGGAAAGTATCGGCCGGGAAGCCGGTCGGTGAATTTTCGTTGACCATCTTGGAAATCACAGCGTGCCCAGGGCGCCGCGGCGAAACTCGTCTGCATCAATACGCGGCGGTGGCCTGTGTCGGCTTTCGCTCATCAGTGTCCGAAAGCGGACGCGCGGGTCGCTTGCGACCTCAGGCCCGAACCGGCTTCGGCAGGCTCTGGGCCGTGTTCTCCATGGCGTCGAACAGCTTTTCCAGCTCCGCGCCCTCGAGGCAGTGGAAGCCCAGGGTCCGGGTGAGCAGCAGCCCCAGGGTGGCGAAGGTCAGCATCGCTCCGGCGCCCGGGCAGCAGGCCACGTCCTCCATCTGGGCGAGGCGCTGCTTCAGGAAGGCGTTGAAGCCCGCGAAGGCCTCGGGATTTTCCGCCGAGGCCAGCAGGAGCGCGCGGGGAAACCCGTCCTCGTCGGCATAGACCTGACGCGCATGCGCGATCAGGGCGAGGGGGAGGGCGGCCGGGCCCGGACCCTGCTCCGCCTCGTGGGCCGCCACGCTCTCGCGGATCTCCCGCAGCTTGCGCTCGGCCAGCGCCGAGATCAGCGCGTCCTTCGAGGCGTAGTGATGCAGCACGCCGCCCTTGCTGAGCGAGGCCTCGGCCGCCACCGCATCGATGGTGAGCGTTCGGGTGCCCATGCGCCGGATCAGGCGTTCGGCGGCATCCAGGATGACCACCGGTCTGTCTTCGCGGCGGGTGCGCGCCTTCATCATCGACAATCCGGCCGGTTCACCGGCGGTTTCGAGGGCGGGAGATCCGTTGCCAGGGCCGGCGAGACGATCGGAAACGTCAACGGGATACCGGGGAACGACGGCGCCGGGAAGATGGTTCGCCGAAAAAAGAAACCGTCTGGACGGTCGGTAACGGAGCCGATATGGGTGACGCCGGAGTGGGGCCTTTCGAGTTCGAGGACGCGATGGTGGGTAGGCTGACCGTGTGGCCGCGCAGGTGCGGGGGCGTGGCCCTCGTGCTCGCGGCCTGTGCCGCCACGCTGCTGCCGGCCCGGGGCGCCGAGGCGGCCGCGGAGACGGAGAAGGGGACGGCCAAGCCGGCGAGTCCCGCCGTGGCCGTCGTGCGCACGGCGGTGGCGCGCGCCACCACGATCGCCTCCGACCTGATCTTCACCGGGGATATCCAGGCCCAGTCCCAGGTCAACGTGGCCTTCCGAACCAACGGCAAGATCGCGCAGCGGCTGGTGGAGGTCGGCGACCACGTCACCGCCGATCAGGTGCTGGCCAAGCTCGATCCTCAGGAGCAGCGCGCCAACCTCAACAACGCCCAGGCCGCGCTCACCTCCGCGGAGGCGCTCCTGACCCAGGCCAAGCTGAACTTCAAGCGCCAGGAGCAGCTCCTCGCCAGCGGCTACACCACCCGCCCGAGCTACGACGATGCCGAGCAGCAGCTGCGCACCACGCAGGCCTCGGTGGATTCCGCCAAGGCCGCCCTCGGCAGCGCCGAGGAGCAGTACTCCTACACGGACCTGAAGGCCGGCGTGGACGGCATGGTCCTGAGCCGGACCTTCGAGGTCGGCCAGGTGGTGCAGACCGGCCAGACCGTCCTGGCGATGGCCCAGGACGGCCCCCGCGACGCGGTCTTCAACATCTTCGAGGCGGTGCTGGCCGCGCCCCCCGAGAGCAAGACCGTGGAGGTGACGCTGCAGGCCGACCCGCGGGTCAAGGCGGTCGGCCGGGTGCGCGAGATCTCGCCCAGCGTCGATGCGGCCTCCGGCACGGTCCGGGTCAAGGTCGGGCTCGACGAGACGCCCAAGGCCATGACGCTCGGCGCCGTCGTGATCGGCACCGGCAAGTTCCGGCCGCGCCAGGCAATCGTGCTGCCCTGGTCGGCCCTCTACCGCTGGGAGAACAGCCCGGCGGTCTGGGTCCGCGATCCCCGCAACAGCACCGTCGCGCCCCGCCGCGTCGTGATCGAGCGCTACGGGCCCAACACCATCGCGCTGAAGGGCGGGGTCGAGCCCGGCGAGGAGGTCGTCATCGCGGGAATCCAGCTCCTGCGCCCGGGCCAGACCGTCGCCGTCGCGCAGACCCTGGAGGCGGCGCGATGATCCGCCCATCCCTGCTCTCTCCAGCCCTGCTCCGCCCGACCCTGCGCGCCCTGGCGCTCGCCCTTCCCCTCGGGGCCTGCCAGGCCGCCGAGGAGACGGCGCCGCCGCCGCCGGTGCGGCCGGTGCTGTACCGGGTCGTGAAGCCGGTCGCGGCCCAGGTCTTCGGCCCCTTCGCCGGGGTCGTGGCCCCGCGCTACCAGTCGGAGATCGGCTTCCAGATCGCCGGCCGGATGATCGCCCGCGACGTCACGGTCGGCGACATCGTCCACAAGGGCCAGCGCATCGCGGCCCTCGATCCCGTGGTGACGCGCTTCGCCCTGACCCGTGCCGAGGCGGACCTCGCCGACGCCAGGGCGCAGGCCGAGAACGCCAGCGCCACGGAAGCGCGGCGCCGGCGCCTGCTGGCCGGCGGCAACGTCACCCAGGCGCAGCTCGACACCGCCGTGGCGAGCCGGGACACGGCCCAGGCCCGCGTCTCCCAGGCGGAGGCGAACCTGCAGCGGGCGCGCGACCAGATGGGCTATACCGAGCTGCACGCGGATTTCGACGGCGTCGTCACGGTGCGCAGCGCCGAGGTCGGACAGGTCCTCAGCGCCGGACAGGCGGTGGCGACCCTGGCCCGCCCCGAGGAGCGCGAGGCCGTGGTGGACATTCCGGAGGAGCTCGTCGGGACGATGCCCACGGACGCCGAGTTCACCGTGGCGCTCCAGAGCGCGCCGGACGTGACGGCGACGGCGCGGGTGCGCGAGATCGCGCCCTTCGCCGACCAGACCACGCGGACCCGGCGCATCCGCATGACCCTGATCAAGCCCTCCGAGGCCTTCCGCCTCGGCTCGACCCTCACCGTCACCCTGGCGCGGGCCGAGGCCCCCCACGTGGACCTGCCCGCCACCGCGGTGCTGACGGAGGACGGCCGCGATGCAGTCTGGATCGTCGCGCCGGACGGGAAGAGCGTGCGCAAGCGGCCCGTCACCGTGACCCGCCGCGACCGGGAGCGCATCAGCATCGGCACGGGCCTGAACGCCGGAGACCGGGTGGTCCTGGCCGGGGTCCACTCGCTCCAGGAGGGACAGGCCGTGCGCCTGCCCGACCAGGCGCCCTGATCCTCGGCGCCGCCGCCATCCATCATCAGCCGCCACCCCGGTGAGGCGAGAGCAAACCCGTGAAGACCTTCAATCTCTCCGAATGGGCCTTGGAGCATCGCTCCTTCGTCTGGTTCCTGATGCTGATCTCGGTGGTGGCCGGGTTCCTGGCCTACGAGCGCCTCGGCCGCGAGGAAGACCCGCCCTTCGCGATCAAGACCATGATCGTGCAGGCGCGCTGGCCGGGCGCCACCATCAGCGACACCCTCGATCAAGTCACCGAGCGGATCGAGAAGGAGGTGCAGCAGATCGATGCCGTCGATTTCAGCCGCAGCTACACCACGCCGGGCCAGGCCACGGTGTTCGTGCAGCTGCGCGAGACGACGCCGCCGAAAACCATTCCGGCGATCTTCTACCAGGTCCGCAAGCGCATCGGCGACATCCAGGGCACCTTCCCGCAGGGCATCCAGGGTCCGTTCTTCAACGACGAGTTCGGTGACGTGTTCGGCAACGTCTACGCCTTCACGGCCGACGGCGTGACCCCGCGGCAGCTGCGCGACTACGTCGAGCGCGTGCGCGCCGAGGTGAAGAAGGTGCCGAGCGCCGGCAAGATGCAGCTCCTCGGGGCGCAGGACGAGGTCATCTACCTCGACTTCTCGACCCGCAAGCTCGCGGGTCTCGGCCTCGACACCAACTCGGTGATCCGCACCCTGCAGTCGCAGAACGCCATCGCGCCCTCGGGCGTGATTCAGGCGGGCCCCGAGCGGGTCTCCGTCCGGGTCGGCGGCCAGTTCGTCAACGAGGAGAGCCTGCGCGCCGTGAACCTGCGGGTGAACGACCGCTTCTTCCGCCTCTCCGACGTCGCCGAGATCTCCCGCGGCTTCACCGACCCGCCGACCGACCTGTTCCGATTCAACGGCCAGCCGGCCATCGGCCTCGCCATCGCGATGCAGCCCTCGGGCAACCTGCTCACCTTCGGCCACGACCTGAAGGAGCGCATGCGCAAGCTGGAAGGCGAGCTGCCGGTGGGCGTCGGCATCCACCTCGTCTCGGACCAGCCCAAGATCGTCGAGGAGGCGGTGGGCGGCTTCACCAAGGCGCTCGTCGAGGCCGTGGTGATCGTGCTGGCGGTGAGCTTCATCTCGCTCGGCTGGCGCGCCGGCCTCGTGGTCTCGCTGTCGATCCCGCTGGTGCTCGCCATCGTGTTCGTGATCATGCAGATCATGGGCGTCACGCTCCAGCGCATCTCGCTCGGCGCCCTCATCATCGCGCTCGGCTTGCTCGTCGACGACGCGATGATCACGGTGGAGATGATGGTCGCGCGCCTGGAGGTCGGCGACAGCCTGAAGAAGGCCGCCACCTTCGCCTATACCTCCACCGCCTTCCCGATGCTCACCGGCACCCTGGTGACCGTGGCGGGCTTCCTGCCCATCGGCTTCAACGGCTCGTCGGCGGGCGAGTACACCTACTCGCTCTTCGTCGTCATCGCCGCCTCGCTCCTCGTCTCCTGGGTGGTGGCGGTCCTGTTCGCGCCCCTCATCGGCGTGAAGCTCCTGCCCAAGCAGATGAAGCACAAGGACCACGACGCCCCGAGCCGGTCCATGCGGATCTTCACCGGCCTGCTCCTCGGCGCCATGCGCTGGCGCTGGACCACCGTGATCGTCTGCGTCGGCATGCTCGGCGCCTCGATCGTCGGCATGGGCTTCGTGCAGCAGCAGTTCTTCCCGGCCTCCGACCGGCCCGAGCTCCTCGTCGACATGACGCTGCCGCAGAATGCCAGCATCGCCGAGACCAAGGGCCAGATGGACCGCTTCGAGGCGACCCTGGTGGGCGACCCCGAGATCGTGCGCTGGTCGTCCTATGTCGGCCAGGGCGCGGTGCGCTTCTACCTGCCCCTCGACCAGCAGCTCGGCAACGCCTTCTTCGGCCAGATCGTCATCGAGACGAAGTCGATCGAGGCGCGCGAGCGCATGAAGCTGAAGCTCGACACGCTCGCGCGCGAGAAGTTCGTCGGCACCGACTTCCTCATCCACTCCCTCGACCTCGGCCCCCCGGTCGGGCGGCCGGTGCAGTACCGTCTCAGCGGCCCCGACCTGCAGACCCTGCGGGCCTACGCGCTCACCCTCGGCAACATCGTCGGCGCCAACCCGCATCTCGACGTGCCGACCTTCGACTGGAACGAGCCCGGCAAGGTGCTCAAGGTCGACATCATCCAGGACAAGGCGCGCCAGCTCGGCGTCACCTCGGAGGACATCGCCGGGCTCCTCAACGGCATCGTCGGCGGCCGGTCGATCACTCAGGTCCGGGACTCGATCTATCTCGTCAACGTGGTCGCCCGCGCGCAGGCGGTGGAGCGCAATTCTCTCGACACCCTGCAGAGCCTGCAGGTGCCGCTGGCCAACGGCAGCGTGGTGCCGCTCCTGGCCTTCGCAACCATCGGGTACGAGCTGGAGCAGCCCATCGTCTGGCGCCGCGACCGCCTGCCGACCATCACGGTGCGGGCCTCGATCTCGGACGACACCCAGCCGGCCACGGTGGTGAGCCAGCTCGACCCGCAGATCACCGCGTTCCGGACGAGCCTGCCGGACGGCTACGTGCTGGCGGTGGGCGGCGCCGTGGAGGAGAGCGCCAAGGGCCAGGGCCCGATCGCGGCCGTGGCGCCGGTGATGCTCCTCACCATGGCGATGTTCCTGATGATCCAGCTCCAGAGCTTCCAGAAGCTCTTCCTGGTGGCCAGCGTGGCGCCCCTCGGGCTGATCGGCGTCGCGCTCGCGCTGCTGACCTTCAACAAGCCGATGGGCTTCGTGGCGATCCTGGGCGTCCTGGCCCTGATCGGCATCATCGTGCGCAACTCGGTGATCCTGGTCACCCAGATCGACGAGTACGAGCGCGACGGGCTTCCCCCGTGGGATGCGGTGGTGGACGCCACCTGCCACCGCATGCGCCCGATCCTCCTCACGGCGGCCGCCGCCAGCCTCGGCCTCATCCCCATCGCCCGCGAGGTGTTCTGGGGACCGATGGCCTACGCCATGATCGGCGGTATCCTGGCGGCGACCTTCCTGACGCTGTTCTTCCTGCCCGCCCTCTATGTCGGCTGGTACCGGATCAAGGCGCCGCCGAAGGGCGCCCCGCGCAAGATCCACGGCGCGGACGGGCGGGTCCACGGCGCCGAGGCGCCGACACCCGCGGGCTGATCCGCGGATCCACGCCCGGGCGCCGCGTCAGCGCGGCGTCGTCCCGGCCCGCTCCACCGTGGCGCCGGGGCGCGCATCCGTCGTCGCGAAGTAGGGCTTGATGTCGAGGAGCGGGGTGCCGTCGCGGCAATCGAGGCCGCGCACCCGCAGGGTCGCCCCGTCCCGTTCCAGGAGCTCGACCACCGACAGGGCGATGGGATTGGGGCGCACCGGCGAGCGCAGGGAGAAGGTGCCCCGGCTGCCCTCGGCGTGGCGGGGGCGCTGCAGCGCCAGGTCCCGGGCGGCCTCGTCCATCCAGTAGAGGACGATGAGGTGGCTCGCGCCCTCGACGTTCTGGAGGGCCTCGGCAAAGGGCGCATCGACGGCGAGCGTGCAGACCGCGTCGGTCTTCAGCCCGTTCTTCGGGCACGCGCCGCGCGTCGCCCAGGGCGTGCGGACGCGGCCGATGAAGTAGAGCCCGGCGTCGAAGGTTTCGGGCAGCGGGATCGCCACCTCGCCGGGACGATGTCCGGTCTCGTCGTTCATGCGCGGCGCCTCTCCTCCGGCGCGGGCCGAGCCGCCGGGCCTCTCGTTTCGGGCATGTCCGAAACGTGGGCAAGTCCCGATCGCCAGCAAGTCCCGATCGCCAGCAAGTCCGGATCGGCAGCAAGTCCCGCTCGGCAGCAAGCGGGTCGGCACCGGTCAGGCTGCGACCGGCGACCGTTGCCGCGCGCCGCGGGTCTGCTGCTCGAAGCCGCTGATCGGGCCGGGTCGGCCGATGAAGTAGCCCTGCGCGGCGTGGCACTTCTCGGCGACGAGGAAGCCGAGCTCCTCGGCGGTCTCGACCCCTTCGGCGATGACCGGCAGGCCGAGTCCGGCACCGAGCCCGAGCACCGAGCGCACGATGGCGGCCGCCTGCGGGTTCGAATCCACGGCCGCGATGAAGGAGCCGTCGATCTTGATGGTGTCGAAGGGGAACAGCCGCAGGTTCGAGAGGGACGAGTAGCCGGTGCCGAAATCGTCCATGGCGAGGCGCAGGCCCAGCGCCTTCAGCTGGCGCAGGTTGGTCAGGGCCCTGTCGGGATCGCGGATCAGGGCCGTCTCGGTGATCTCGAGTTCGAGGCGCCCCGGATCGAGGCCGGTCTCGGCCAGGATCGCCCGGACCGCCGGCGCGAAGCCGGAATCATGGACCTGGATGCCCGAGACGTTGACCGCGACGGACAGGGGCACCTCCCAGCGCGCGGCTTCCCGGCAGGCCTCCCGCAGCACCCAGGCGCCGATCTCCCGGATCAGTCCGCTCTCCTCCGCGATGGGGATGAAGACGGCCGGCGAGACCAGCCCGCGCCCGGGCAGGTGCCAGCGCAGCAGGACCTCGAAGCCGATCACGGCTCGGGAGCGGGTTTCGATCTGTGGCTGGTAGACCAGGCGCAGCTGGTCCTCCGCCAGGGCGCGGCGCAGCTGCTTCTCGAGGAGGCGGCGCTCGCGGACATCCTGTCCCATCGACGCCTCGAAGAAGCGGTAGTTTCCCCGGCCCTCGGCCTTGCCCAGGAGCAGCGCCGTATCGGCGGCGTTGACGAGGTCGTTGCGGTCGCGCGCGTCGTCCGGGAACACCGCGATGCCGATGGTGGCGGCCGGCACGGGTTCGCCCTGGGGGGCCCCCTCGGCCGCGGCCTGGAGGGTGGCCCGGATGGCCTCGGCGAGGCGGCCGGCCGCCACCGCGTGGGTGCAGGGCGTCAGCACGGCGAACTCGTCGCCGCCGATCCGCGCCATCGTCTGGGTCTCGTCGAGGAGGCCGCCGATGAGGTGGGCGACCCGCACGAGCGTGGCGTCCCCGATCGGGTTTCCGAAGAGGTCGTTGATCTCCTTGAACCCGTCGAGGTTGATGTGGAGGAGCGCCAGGTGCCCGCTCCCCGCCTGCCGGATGTCCCGATCCAGGCAGTCCTGGAAATGCCGGCGATTGGGCAGTCCGGTGAGGAGATCGTGCCCGACCAGGAAGCGGATCTGGCGCTCGGCCCGCCGCCGCGTCGTGAGGTCCCGCACCGCCAGGGCGACGTGCGGCGTCCGCCCGTAGGCGACCGGGCGCATGATGAGCTCGACCGGGAGGTCGGATCCGTCGAGCCGGTACAGGGTCCCCTCGACCACGTCGTTAAGGTTGTCGGCGAGGCTGGTGCGGGTCGCGCTGTCGGGAACGAACTGCGCCAGGGGCAATCCGGCCAGGGCCTTCGCCTCGCCGCCGGCCAGATCCGCGAAGCTGTCGTTGGCGCTGACGATGACCCCGTCCTGGCAGATCACCAGGCCCTCGACGGCCGCATTGGCGAGGCTGAGGAGGCGCCCGCGATAGACCTCGCGCTGGCGGTCGCGCAGGTCGAGCACCAGGGTCGTGCAGGCCATGATCAGGATCGTCAGGCTCGCCAGCCCCACCGGCAGGGCGAGCCAGAGCGCCGGGACCGTCTCCTCGGGGACGATCACCGAGGGGTCCGGCACCATCGACAGGGCCATCATGCCGAGGGTGTGGTGGCTGCCGATCGCGCCCGCCAGGAGGGCGGCCCCGACGACCCGGCCCCGTGCCCGCCGGCTGCTCAGCCCGATCCACAGGGCCGCCATCGCGAGCCCGACGCCCACCGCGACCGAGAGCGCCACCAGGGCCGGGTTCCAGACCAGGCGCCCGGCCACCTGATAGGCGGCCATCCCGGTGTAATGCATCGCGGCGATGCCGAGGCCCACGACGGCCCCTCCGGCCAGGGCGGCGCTGCGGGCGCGCCAGAACACCGCAATCGCCAGGCCGAGCCCGCTCACCACGATGGCGAACACCAGCGAGAGCACCGTCAGCCCGACCGCATAGGCCGGGATCAGGCCCGGATCGGTGGCCAGCATGCCGAGGAAATGCGTCGCCCAGATCCCCGAGCCACCGGCGACGGCCGCCACCGCGACCCATCCGCTGCGCCGGCCGACCCGGGTCTGCTTCGCGTGGTGCAGAAGCGCGATCGTAGACGTCGACGCCAGGGCGCAAATGATCGCCGCGAGCGTCAGCAGCCACGGATCGTGTTCGATAATGAAGCAACCGATGACTGTGAGCATCGACGCCCTGTTCCCCCTGTCGTCGCCGCTTATGCCAGTCCGTGGATCCCATCTTCGTCTCTTCGAGGCAAAGCGGATACATCGCATATGTTAAGGGAATCGGAGCCGTAACGAAATGGTTGTATCGGAACCGAAGGGCAATTTGGAATCGCCCGGGTCGCGATCGCGTTGGGAAAAATCCCCGGTCCGCCCCGCGTTCGCCTCCCGGGTTCGCCGGGTGTAAGACCCTGGGGACCGAGCGCCTGGCAGGAGTCACCGTGATCCGCGACGAGTTGCGACCGATGGAGTCCGTCTCCGATCCCGAGACGGCGGTGGACCGCCTGGCGTCCCTCCATGCGGGAGCGATCGAGGCGCTGCGTTCGGCCCTCGCGCGCTACCTCGACGGCGGGCCGCCGCCGGACGCGACGGAGCGGCTGCAGTTCCGCTATCCGGAGCTGCGTCTCACCTACCAGCCGACCGGGCCGATGCCGCAGGTCTCCCGCGCCACGGCCAAGCTGCAGGCACCGGGCACCTACGCCACCACGGTGACCCAGCCGGACCATTTTCGCGGCTACCTGCTGGAGCAGTTGCGGCCCCTGGTGCGGGACTACGCCGTCACCCTCGAGGTCGGCCTCAGCGCCCAGGAGATCCCCTACCCCTACGTGATCGAGCCGGGAGCCGATCTCGGGCGCGGCGGCGTCACCCCGCGGGACCTCGCCACCTACTTCCCGGTGCCGCTGCTCTCGGTGGTGGGCGACGAGATCGCGGACGGGCTCTGGCACGACCTGCCGGACGCGCCGCGCCCGCTGGCGCTCTTCGACGCGATCCGGACCGACTACTCGCTCCGGCGCCTGGTGCACTACACCGGCAGTGACTGGGGCGACGTGCAGCCCTGGATCCTGCTGACCAACTACCACCGCTACGTCGACGGCTTCATCCGTCACGGCCTGGAGCGCCTCGCGCGCGGCGACGACGGGTTCGAGCGCTTGATCCTGCCGGGCGGCGTCAGCGTCTCGCGGGCGGAGGCCGCCAGCGTCGATCCGGCGGCGCTGATCGCCGCCTCGCCCTGGCACAAGTACCAGATGCCGGCCTACCACCTCGTGGCGCGGGGCCCCGACGGCAGCCAGCAGGGCACCACCCTGGTGAATATCGGCGTCGGCCCGTCCAACGCGAAGACCATCACCGACCATCTCGCGGTGCTGCGCCCGCATTGCTGGCTGATGGTCGGGCATTGCGGCGGCCTGCGCCAGTCGCAGACCATCGGCGACTACGTCCTCGCCCACGGCTACCTGCGCCGCGACCGCATCCTCGACGAGCTGGTGCCGCCCGACGTGCCGGTGCCGGCGCTGGCCGAGGTGCAGCTCGCCCTGCAGGCCGCGGCCGCCCACGTCACCGGCGAGAAGAGCGAGGCCCTGAAGCGCCGGCTCCGGACCGGGACGGTCGTGACCTACGACGACCGCAACTGGGAGCTCCGCTTCAGCCAGGAGCGGCGGCGCATCAACCTCTCCCGCGCCATCGGGGTCGACATGGAGAGCGGCACTATCGCGGCCCAGGGCTATCGCCTCCGGGTTCCCTATGGCACCCTGCTCTGCGTCTCCGACAAGCCGCTCCACGGCGAGATCAAGCTGCCGGGTGCCGCCAACGCCTTCTACGAGCGCGCGGTGGCCGAGCACCTGCTGATCGGGCTCGCCGCCCTCGACAACCTGCGGGCCGAGCGCCACGGCCTGCATTCGCGCAAGCTGCGCAGCTTCGACGAGCCGCCGTTCCGCTAGGCTGCCGGTCTCAGGCCGCCATCCTGCCAGACGGACGGCCTTACGCCGGCTCGGCCAGGACGTCCGGGGCCTCGGCAGCCTCGTATGCCGGGAAGATCGCCCGCACGGTGGTGCCCTCGTCGGGCACGCTCTCGATCAGCAGGCGGCCCCGGTGCCGGTTGACGATGTGCTTGACGATGGCGAGGCCGAGGCCGGTCCCGCCCTGGTCGCGGCTCGAGGCGACGTCGACCCGGTAGAACCGTTCGGTCAGGCGCGGGATATGCTCGGCGGCGATCCCCGGCCCGTAGTCGCGCACGGCAAGCTCGACGCTCGTCCGCCCGCTGGCGGCATCGGTCTGGCGCCGGAGCGCGACCTCGACGCGCCCCCCGCTGCCGCCGTACTTCACCGCGTTCTCGATCAAGTTCTCGACCACCCGCAGCAGCTCGTCACGCTCGCCCAGGATGGGGAAGGCGCCCTCGACGGCGGCGCTCAGCATCACGCCGCGGTCGCGGGCCAGCGGCCCCTGCGTATCCACCATCTGCCGGGCGATCCGGGTCAGGTCGACGGGGCGCGTCGGCGGGACATGCTCGCGCAGCTCGATCCGCGACAGCGACAGGAGGTCGTCGACGAGGCGCGCCATCCGCTGCGCCTGGGTCTTCATGATGCCGAGGAAGCGCTCGCGCGCCGGCGGGTCGTTGCGGGCCGGGCCCTGCAGGGTCTCGATGAAGCCGAGGAGCGAGGCCAGCGGCGTGCGCAGCTCGTGGCTCGCATTGGCGACGAAGTCGACCCGCATCGCCTCCAGGCGCCGGGCCGAGGTGAGGTCGCGCAGGAACAGCACCACGTTGGGCTGGCCTCCCAAGACCCCTCCCACGACCCCGTCCGGCATCGGCAGGGCGCCGATCTGAACCTCGAAGGCGCGCTCGGTGGGGACGCGCGTAGCGTAGAGCGTCTTGAGCGAGGCGCCGGTGCGCAGGACCTCCTCGATCCCGTCGAGGACGTCGGGGGCGCGCAGGGCGAAGGAGAGCGGGTGCCGCAGCTTCAGGGCCGGCAGCAGGGCCCGGGCGGCGGGATTGACCTCGATCACCACCGCGCGCCGGTCCACCAGGATGACGGGATCGGGAATGTTGGCGAGGAGCGCCTCCGCCACCGAATGGCGGCTGGTTCCGGGGCTCTCGGGCATCCGCACGACGCGGGCCCGCCCGAGGCTGCCGATGACGCCCCCGAGGCAGAGCACGACCAGGGAGGCCGCGATCATCGGCGCGTCGAGGGTCCCCCGTCCGGCCGCGAACACCCCGAGCCCCACCGTCGCGATGGCGGCGGCGGTCCAGGACGATCGGCGCGCGCCCCGTGCCATGCGGACCCTCCCGGCTCAGCCCCGCGCCTCAGGCCCTGGCGGCCCGGGTGCGCTTGACGATCTCGTAGACGGTCAACATGGCCAGCGCGATGACGAAGGGCACGAGATAGTAGCAGACCCGGAACAGCAGCAGCGATCCGAGCACCTGGTCGCGGGGCAGGCTCGACAGGGCGAGGAGGATCGTCGCCTCGAACACCCCGATGCCGCCCGGCGCGTTCGAGGCGATGCCCAGCATGGCCGCCAGGACGTAGATCGCCACGAAGGTGGTGAAGCCGATGGACGTGCCCGCCGGCAGGAGCACGTAGAGCGTCGCGGCCGCCGCGCAGACGTCGCCGATGCCCACCACCATCTGGCTCAGGGAGACCGAGGCGCCCGGCAGCTCGAGCCGCCAGCTCTTCACCCGCACGTGCCGGCGCTTGAGGGAAACCCAGAGCAGATAGGCCACCACGGCGAGGAGGGCGCCGAAGCCCACCCCCTGGTTCAGCGCGATGCTGGTGAAGGTGAGGGCGGCGAGCTGGCCGGCCTCGACGATCAGGCTCAAGCCCAGGACGACGCCCATCCCGAGCCAGAAGGTGAAGCCGGCGATGACCGTCAGGGCGGCGATCTTGGCCGCCCCCAGGCCCTTGCTCGAATAGATCCAGTAGCGGATCGTCCCCGCCGTCAGGAGCGGAAAGCCCAGGGTGAAGCTGACGGCGTAGCTCGTGAACGAGGCCAGGGCCGTCGTTCGGTACGGCACCTTCAGCTTCAGCTGCCGCAGCGCCAGGGCGTCGTAGCAGGTGAGAAAGAGGTAGCTGACGCCGACGAACAGGAAGGCGAAGCCGAGCTGTTCCGCCGAAGCACCCGTGAAGGCCGCGTGCATCTCGGCCCAGGTGACCGTCTCGACGAGCTTCCACAGGACGAACAGCGAGCCCGCCAGGATGGCGAGGCTGGCAATGGTGCCGAGCCAGGCATAGCGACCGCGCATGCCGGATTTCACCGGCGCCGCCTCGGTCTCCGTCGCGTCGATCGGGGCCGCCTCGGGCGCGAGCGCCTCGGCCGTCTCGACCTGCTTCTGCTGTCCTGCAAAATTCATCGTGTCGGCGTCCGCCTCCGCTGGGCTCCCTGCGCACGGCCGCATCGGCGGCATGGGTCAACCCGAGCTTGTGCCGGACCACGGCCCGTCGCCCGCATTTAGGGGCATCGGCCGGCAATTGCCAGCGAGAGAGGCGCAATGCCCACCGGCGATGCACGCCTGCGCCTCGCTCAGGCCCGCCCGGATGCGCGCGGCGACGCTGGGGGCGGTGCAGACATAGGTCGGGCTCGGATGCGGGATCGGGATCAGCGTCAGGTCCGGGCGCAGGGCTTCGAGCTCCGGCCGCGCGAAGCCCGCGACCCGCCCGGAGAGCACGACGACGCCGAGCCGCGGCAGGCAGGCGAGGAGGGGCGCCAGGCAGGGCAGGGCCTGCCGCACCTCGGACCGGCGCGGCGCGCGGTTCAGGGCCCCAGGGGCGTGGATCACCCACGGAATCGTGTTCCAGATCAGGGTGTCGCGGCGGGCGATCCCGGCCTCGGCCAGGAAGCGGAACAGGTTGGCGGCGGTGCCGGTCGGGTTGTCCCGCGAGACGAAGCCGGTGCCGCGGATGCTCGGACCGGGCGTCTCCAGGAGCAGGAGCAGGCGGGCCGCGACGCCGCCGTCGAGGGGATCGGGATCGGGGACTTCGGCGCCCTGTGCCGCGGCGATCTGCCGGCCGAGGGCGCGGATCGGAGCGATGTGGGGGCTGGCCAGCAGGGACTTGCGCGCGGCTAGGGCGACGGGGTCGCGCAGGCTCTTCGGTTCGGCGGGCGGCGCCTCAGCCGACATCGGCGACGAGGCGCCTCAGGCTCTCGGGCAGGGCGCCCTGCCGGCGGAAGCGCTCGCGGCCGTCCTCCTGCGCCAGGCGCCGGACCAGGCCCTCGGGGCCGCCGAACTGGAAGCCGAGCTGCGTCGCGTAGGCGGCGCAGGCCTCGGCCTTGGCGCCGCGGCCCTCGGCTCCGCAGCGGATCTCGGCCTCCGGGAGGGGGGCGAAGCGCGCCCGCAGGGGCTCCTTCGGGGTCTGGTCGCGCACCGTGTAGGGGAAATCGCGCCACCACAGGATCGGTGCCGCGGGCTCGGCCGCATCGAGGGCGCGCACCACTTGGACGTGGTCGACATGGCCGCCGATGGCCTGGGGCGCCAGGATAAGGGTGGGCGTCGTCTCGGCCAGGAGCGCCCGGAACGCACCGGTCAGGTCCGGCACGATCCCGTCATCCGCCCGCACGTCCTGGAACAGCGCGGGGGCGGAGGCGTAGCCGCGATGGGGCGCCTCCCGGAAGGGCAGGTGGCGCGGGCGCGCCAGCCCGAGGGCCCGGATCGCCGCCGCATCCTCGGCCCGGCGCAGGTCCATGTAGTCGACCTCCGGCCCGAGCCCCTTGTCGGTCTGGCAGGCGAGGGCGAACCCCGCCGGGTTCGCCACCGAGGCGGTGAACACCGTCACGGTCACCACGTCCCAGCCCGCTACACCGAGCGCGTGCAGGAGGCCGCCGCAGGAGAAGGCGGCGTCGTCGAGATGGGGCGACAGGGCGAGGGCGGTGGGCATCGGCTCAGAGCAGGTGCGGTTCGGCGCGGAAGCGGCAGGACGGATCATGCGGCAAGACCGTCGGGAAGTCGGTGGCCGGACGCGCCCGGGCGATGCCGGCATAGACCTCCATGATCTGCCGGCCCACCGCGCGCCAGGAATAGACCCGGCGGCACTCGGCCAGGCCGTCCGCGGCGAGGCGCTTCCGCAGGGGCGCGTCCTCGATCACCCGGGCGAGGGCCTCGGCCAGGGCCGGCACGTCGCCCGGCTGGACCAGGAGGCCGTTCTCGTCGTCGCGCAGGCAGTCCGAGACGCCGACCGAGTGGGTCGAGACCACCGCGAGCCCGGCCGCCATCGCCTCCAGGATCGTGTTGGAGAACCCCTCCGCATAAGTCGGCGACACGAAGACGTCCGCCGCCCGGTAGAGGTCCGGCACGGTGTCGTAGTCGGCGTAGCCGGTGAAGCGGATCTCGGCCTCGGAGAAGTTCAAGTCCGCCGCGCGGGCCTTCGAGGATTCCACGTCGGGCCCGATGCCGGAGATGATCGCCTCGAACGGGATCGCGCGGGCGCGCACCAGAGCCAGGGCGTCGATGAAGTCGAGCACCCCTTTCCGGCGGTCGACGCGGCCGTGATAGAACAGCCGCACCGGACCGGGATGGTCGCCGGGCCCTGGCGTGAAACGCGCGGTGTCGACGGCGCCAGGCACGATGGTGAAGCGGGCGGGGTCCGAGCCGAGCCGGTCGCAGACCTCCTGGACGAAGGAGGCGCCGCCGATCAGCAGGGCGTTGGCATGGGCCAGCACCTCGCACATGGCGACCCGGTGGGTCTCGCAGCAGGAGCCGACCCAGTGGCCGTCGCCGCCCTGGATCGAGACCACGTTCGGCACGCCGATCGTCCGCGAGGCCAGGAGCGTGGCCCAGCCGGTGGGGTAGCCGTACTGCGCGTGCAGGATGTCGAAGGGCTTCCGGGCGTGTTCGGCGCGAATCGTCGCCACCATGGTGTCGATGTCGCGCTCGAAATCGCCGCTCTCCTGCTCGCCCACCTGTTCCAGGCCGATGACGGTGACGCCCGGCACGGCGGGGGGCGGGCCGCCGCCGTAGACGCGGGTGCCGAAGGCGTCGCCGCGGTACTGGGAGATCATCGTCACGTCGTGGCCGGCCTCGACCAGCTCGCGCAGGAGATTCTGCGCGTAGACGCTCATGCCGGAGATCGCCGGGAAGTAGCGGCGCGAGACGAAGCAGATCCTCACGCGGAGACTCCCGGGTTCGGGTTGCGGCAATCGCGGAGGTATTTCAGTGAAGCCGGCACCATCAGGTCGGCCCGGTGGCTCTCGCGGGAGAGCTCCACGCAGATCAACCGGTCGAACCGGATCGCGTCGAGGGCCGCCAGCACGCCCGGCACGTCCATGTCACCCTCGCCGAAGGGCAGGTGGATGTGGACGCCCCGCGCCATGTCCTCGATCGCCACGGTGCCGAGGCGGTCGGCGAATTCCGCGACCGCCACCGCCGGGTCGCGCTCGCCGGTGACGAGGCAGTGGCCGGTGTCGAGGGCGAGCTTCAGCCCCGGCAGGTCGAGGGCGGCGTAGTCGTCCAGGGTCTCGATCAGCATGCCGGGCTCGGGCTCCAGGCAGGCCACCACGTTCTGCGCGCCGGCGTAGGCGACGATCTCGCTCAGCCCCTCCCGCAGCCAGCCCTGGGCCTCGGCCGGATCGATGCCGGGCTTCGGCACGCCGGCCCAGAACGAGACCGCCTCGGAGTGCAGGATCGCCGCGATGTCGACGGCGCGCTTGAGGAAGCCGATCCGGCGGGCCCGGCCGACGGCATCGCCGCTCACCAGGGTCGGCTCGTGCTTGGCCTTGGGGTCGAGGAGGAAGCGCGCGCCGGTCTCGATCACCGAGCCGAGGCCGAGGCGCTGGAGCCGGCTCGACACGCGCTGCGCCTCCGGCCGCCAGCTCTCGGCGAAGGGGTCGAGGTGGTGGATGTCGAGGGTCAGCGCCACGCCCTGGTAGCCGGCCTCGGCGATGAGATCGATCGCATCGTCGAGGCGGTGATGGGCGGTGCCGTTGGTGTTGTAGGCGAAGCGCAGGCTCATGCGGCACGGCCCTGCTGGGCCAGACGGAACGGCGCGTGGTGCGATTCCGGCTCGCGGTAGAGCGGGTAGTGCGCGCCGACGATCCGGTCGGCCAGGGCGGTGTCGAACAGCGGCTGGCCGCCGAAGTGCTCGATCGCCTCCGGGGTCAGGCGCACGGGCTTGAGGGTGTCGGTGGCCGCGCCGAAACGGATCAGCGGGTGGTCGCGGTCGATGAGCTTCTGCGTATTGCGCGCGCCGATGCGGTGGTAGCTCATGGTCTCGACCTCGAGTCCCGGCACGATGGCCTTGACCACGCCGACGCCGCCGCCGGGCGGCGAGCAATCGACGTAGAGGACGTCGAAGCCGGCCTGCTCCAGGCGCTCGCGGGCGATGCGGCCGCGGGCGTGGCCGTCCGGCGCCTCCGTGGTCGGCAGGTCGGTGAAGCGCTTGGTCGAGCGCTCGGAATAGACGGTGTCGCGCAGGGTGGCGGCGATGCCCTCCGGCGGCTGCACGATCCATTCGAGCATCGCCTTGAGGGCGCGGCTCTCCTCGAGGTCGAGGCTCGGCAGCGCCTTGTCGATGAAGGCCTTGACGTAGCCCGGGGGCGTGACCCGCTCCGCGAAGGAGAGCGGCCCATGGCCGAAGGCCTTGCGCACGCGGGCGGCCTGGAATTCGAGGAGCGCCTTGCGCAGGGCCCGCTCGCGATCCGGATCGCAGGCCTCGCCGCAGGCCGAGAGGGCGATCGGCACCGGCGTGTCGGCGAGGTTGCGGTCGTGGCCGACGACGTAGAGGTTGGTCAGGCCGAACTGGTCGGTGGCGAATTTCGGCAGGGCCTTGATCCCGAGCTCGTCCAGCCGGTCGAGCATGCCGCGCGTCTCGGGGCCGAGGCCCTCCGAGAGATCGAGCATCACGCCCTGGTCGAGGGCCCGGAACAGCAGGCCGTTGCCGTCGCGCTGCAGCAGTTCGAGCAGGCCGTGGCCCAGCGCGAACGGCACGTCCGGCCCGGCGCCGAGACCGTTGGTGATGAGGTTGGTGAAGGGCTTGTAGCCCTCCGACAGCTCGAAATAGTCGGTGGCGGCGATGTCGAGCGGCATCAGCACCGTCTCGCCGCTGCGGGCGCGGAGGGTGGGCGTCCATTCGAGGGTCGTGCCGCGCCCCACCGGGCTGCCGGCCGGCAGGCAGAGCGTCAGGGGATCCGCCACCGCGCCGGCGCCGTAGACGCGCACGAGGTCGTCGTAGCTGGCGCGCTCCTTCTTGCGCGGCATCACCGCGAGCGACGGCATCAGGTTCTCGGCGATCTCCGCCACCGCGCCGATGATGGCCTCGTCGTCGGTGGCGCCGTAGCCGATGCCGCTCGGCATGGCGCCGACGAAGAACGGGTCGTCGAGGAACAGCGACACGAACCAGACCGGGATGCCGGTGCGGTCGAGGGGCGCCAGGGGGAAGCCGACGATGCGGCCCTCCGGCAGGATGTCGAGATAGGCGCGCACGGGCTCGGGCAGAGCGGCCGGGAGGCCCTCGATCCGGCGGGGGGCGCCGTGGGTGTAGGCGCGCGGCGCCTTGATCCGGCTGTGGCGGGCGCGGTCGTCCTGGTCCTGCTCGTTCACGGTCGTGGTGTTCCGTTCCTCAGGGCAACGCGGCGTAGGCGCGGGCCAGCAAGCGCATGGTGTGAAGGTCGCGGGTCGCGCTGTAGGCCTCGCGCTCCGCCGGCCGGCGCAGGGCCGAGCCGAAGGCCTTCACCTGTTCGAGGAAAGGCGAGGCCTCCCCGTCGAAGGGCAGAGTGTCGGACAGGCCGGTTGACCCGTCGGTGAACGAAAGGCTGCCGCCCGCCACCTGGCCCATCGTGTCGATGGCCGTCAGCAGGCCCCTGGTGCCGGTCACTTCAAGGCGGCGGCGGGGCAGGGCGTCCGGGCAATTGTAGGCGACGTGCAGGTTGGCGAGGACGCCGGAGGGGGTGCGCCCGATCAGGAGGGCGCCGTCGTCGACGGCGTAGTCCTGCGCCCGCGCCTGGGTCAGGGCGGCGAGGTCGTGGATCGATTCGTCGAGGAGGAAATCGACGAGGTCGAGGCCGTGCGGAGCGAGATCCATCAGGGCGCCGCCGCCGGCCTTGGCCGGGTCGATGCGCCAGTTGTCCTGGCCGGCGAAGGACGTCCACGTGCTCGGCAGCCAGCAGGCATAGACGATGCGGATCGCCGTGACGGTCCCGAGCCGGCCCGCGCGGATCGCGTCCCGCATGGCCCGGTGGGCCGGGTGGTGGCGCTGGTCGAAGGCGGTGCCGTAGAACGTCTCCCCGCCGCGCAGCGCCGCGACCATGGCCTCGGCCTCGTCGAGGGAAGCCGCCATTGGCTTCTCGCACAGGATCGCCTTGCCGGAGCCCGCCAGCGCCTCGATCGCCTCCCGGTGCAGATGGTTCGGGGTGGCGACGTAGACGGCCTCGACCTCCGGATCGTTCACGAGGTCTTCGAGCCGGGCATAGGCCCGGGCGCCCTCGGCCTCGGCCGCCGCGCGGGAGGCCTCGCCCGGATCCGCGACGGCGACGAGCCGATGCCCGGCCGCGCGGATGCCCGGCGCCATGTAGTCGCGTGCGACCCAGCCGTAGCCGACGATGCCCCAGGCGACGGGGTCCTGCGCCGACGCCATCACCAGCGCTCCGGAAGGTCGACATAGGTCCGGTCACGCACCCGGTCGGCCTCGGGCGAATCGAGGTCGCCCTGCCAGTCGAGACTGTCCGGCCCGGCATAGGTCGACGGATAGGTGGCGCGCGCGGCGTACTCGGCCTCGTAGCGCTCGGAGGGCCAGCGGATCGCGTGTTCCGCGCCGCCCTCTGAGACGAAGAGCGGGTTGAGGCGCAGGGTCCGGCCCGGGCGCGGCACGGTGATGCCGTCGATCACGGGGCGCGGGGCCGGGCGCATGCCCGGCCCCGCCACCACCGAGAAGGCCTCGCAGCCGGTCAGGTCCTGGGGCTTGCGGGGGGAGGGGGCGCGCCGCTCCAGCATGGCCCGCGTCAGGTCGTCGTCGTCGTAGACGAGACCGTCGGGGAAGAGCTCGTCGATCTCGGCCGCCGAGACGGCGCGACCCGCCGAGAAGCCCGGTCGGTCGCTGTTGTGGATGTGGCTGACGGCGAGCCAGCCGTCGTCGCCGGCATTCTGGCGCAGGCATTCCAGCACCTCGGCCTTGCGGTCGAGGAAGTAGAAGGCGTCGTTGCAGACCACGAGGTCGACCGGCGCGTCCGGGATCGGCCAGTGGGGCGAATGGGCATCGAAGCAGACGAGCTGGGCCGACTTGCCCACCACCCAGTGGCGCGCGACCCAGAGCTTCGCGAAGACGACGTCGGCGCCCGAGACCTTGATGCCGCGGGTCTGGAATTCGCGCAGGTAGTGGCCGATGCCGCAGGCGAACTCGAAGACGCAGACCGGGTTGTTCCAGTGCGCTTCGAGCAGGGTGAGGCCGGCCAGGAAGGTCGGGTCGGTCCAGCGATGCAGGAAGTAGTCGCCGACCCGGCCCCAGCCGAGGAGCCGCACCGCATCGCGCAGGGAATGCTTGTCCCGCGCGCGCACGAGTTCGTGCAGCTCCAGAGGGTCGGCCGGCGGCCCGGTCCACCAGTCGTCCTGGTCGGCGAGCAGACCTTCGAGGGCGAGGTCCGCCTCGCCGGCATCGAGCCGCTTCAGCGTCTGCGCGACGAGGTCGGCGCGGTTGGTGCGCAGGTAGGGGATGCCGTCGATCACCGGCCAGCGCGCGCCGCTCTCCGCCTCGCGCAGCGAGTGAGGGGTATCGGCCTTGAGGGGCTCGCCGGTTTCCGGCGAGCGAAGATCGAAGGGGATCATGACGGGTCGCCCGCGCGGTCGCGAGGTGAAATCACGGGATCTGCATGTCCTTGAGCACGCGGTCGTGGAAGCCCTTCACCGGACCCGCATGGACGAGCTCCATCTCGTCGAGAACCGTGCCCATGGTCAGGGTAGCGGCCCGCAGGTGCTGGGCGATCTGCAGCACGCGGTCGATGCAGTCGGCCGCGTGGAAGGCCCGGCCTTCCGCCGTGGCGTCGTCGGGCAGGACGCTGCGCGCCCGCTCGACCGTCTCGCGCAGGGCCGGGTCGAGTTCGTCGAGCGCCCATTGCGTGGTGCGGGCCATGATCGGCAGGAGGTGGTCGCCCAACAGCATCTCGCCGGTAAAGCCGGCATCCGGCATCGCGGCATTGTGGAAGTGATGGGCCATGGCGGCGAGGAAGACCTGGGTCGGGTCGGCCCGGTAGAACGGGCTCAGCACGACGCCGTAGACCGCCACCATCAGGCAATGCTCGGCATGGTTCTCCGGCGGCTCCAGCAGGATGCGGGGCTTGCCGGGGCAGGTGACGCCGGCGCGGGGCTGATGCGCCAGGGCGGCGACGAAGCCCGGCAGGGGACCCGGCACGAAGCTTTCCGGCGCGCGCAGGGCCGCCCGGAGGCGGTCCCGCAGGCTGGAGGCGACGCTGTCGCTGACGGCATCGAAACCCGCCACCAGGACATCCGCCGTTGCCCGTTCGTCGAGCCCGGCGGCGCTGAGGAACGCGGCGTCGAGATCGCAGAGGCGGGCCGCGGCGAGGGCCTTGGCGGTGATGTCGAGGGCGACGGCCTCCGGCGCGGCGCCCCCGGTGAGGGCGCCCCAGCCTTGCGCGAACAGGCGCTCGGCGATGGAGCCCGTCCGCCCGGCGGCGTGCACGCGCTTGAGGTCGTTGACCTCGACGAGGAGGGCGCGAAGCGCCAGCGGGGCCGCGGGACCGGCGCCCTCCGTCTGCGTCGACATCAGTGCGTGCCGAGCCACTCGAGCAGCATGGTCTGCTGCTTGCCGAAGTCATGCTCGGGGCCGTGGCCGTTCTTCACCATCGGGGCCTTGAAGAAGCTCGAGAGCTGCTCCTGGACACCGCCGTCGCCGCGCTGCTTGGCGAGCTCGAGGACGCGGGCGATCTCGATGACGAGGGGGGCGGCCAGGATCGAGTCCTTGCAGAGGAAGTTGACCTTGATCTGCATCCGCTGGCCCATGAAGCCGCTGACGTCGATGTTGTCCCAGGCTTCCTTGTCGTCACCGCGGGGGCGGTAATAGTGGATGTGCACGAGGTGGTCCTCGACTGGGTAGCCGAGGATCGAGTCGAGCACCGTGCCCTTGGTGTTGAGCTTCGACTGGAGCGAGTCCTTGTCGTTCAGGGCCAGACCGTCGCGGTTGCCGAGGATGTTGGTGGAGAACCAGCCGTCCACGTGCAGGGCGCGGGCCTTGAGGGCCGGGGCCAGGACCGTCTTCATCATGGTCTGGCCGGTCTTGCCGTCCTTGCCGGCCACGGGGACGTTCATCTCCTTGGCCAGTTCGAGCAGGGCCGGCACATCGGCGGCCACGCTCGGGGTGAAGTTGGCGTAGGGCACGCCGCTCTTGATCGCCGCATAGGCGTAGAGCATCGCCGGGCTGATGGACTCGTCGCTGCTGTCGAGGCCCTTCTCGAAGGCGGCCGTCGAGTTCAGGGTCGGGTCGGACAGATCGGGCCATCGCTCGGTGGAGGCGAGGTTGATGACCACGACCTCGTCGAGATTGCTCTCGGCCTTGAAGCGGCGCAGGTCGTTGGCGATGACCGAGACCGCCTCGCGGTGGTCCTTGGCGACGATGCGGTTGGCACCCTCGATGTTCTTGCAGAACTTGGCGCTGCCGACGGCCGGCCAGGGCTTGATGCCCTTCAGGACCTGGGCGCCATTCTCGATATCCTGCGCGGTGAGAACGCCGTGGCCGGTGGCGGCGGAGGCGAGGTCATCGTCGTTCAGATCCCATCCGCCGAACACGAGGTCCTTGTAGTCGGCCATCCCGGCGACCGGGACGCCCGCCAGGGGCAGGCCATCGAGGCGGTTCGATCCGGATTTAATCATCTCGATGCCTGCGATGGCGGTGGTGGCGACAGCGCCACCCATGCCAACGAACGCAACGCCGACGCGGCGACCGGTCTGCATGCTCATTGGGAAACGGCTTCCTTCTTCAGGCGAACGGGAGCCTGTCCCAACCTGGGGGCCGTTCCGCTCAGCCCTCACTAACTGGGCTTCCGGGGTTGCGTTCCAACCCTGGCCAGGACGCCTTTTTGACGCGGTGCACCTGAACGGCCACCGAACGATCTATTAAAAATTCGTAAATACAATGGCTTAACCCAACGTTAAGCCTGCCATCGTTGAATCACGGAGCTGTCCCATTCTGGTCACAGCAACCGGCGAGACGTCCCCTCGCTGAACGACAACGAAGCCGCGCCCGACGAAGGCAGCGGTACGAACAAGGACCAATGATGGGGGTTTTCCCGGAGCCGGCGCTCTGCGCCGACGACGTGAGCCGTCTCGTGCCCAACGAGACCTTCGACGCAGACCCGACCGTGGCGTGGCTGCCGCGGACCGAGCGCAGGACGCGCCGGACCTTCGCCACTCTCCGCCGCCGGACCCTCGCGACGCTCGTCACTGGCGTGCTGCTGGGCGGCGCGCTGCCGCAGAACGCCCTGGCACCCGCCGCGGCGGCCCATGACCGGATCGACGAGCGCGCCCTGACGGCGCAGGCTCTCGTCCGGGACCAGTCCGCGCCTGTTCCCGAGACCCCTAACGCGTCCGACTGGGCCGGGGTTCCCGTGGTCGAGCAGGAACCCGCGACGCTGTCGCTGATCGAGAGCGACCTCGCCTCCCTCGCCCCGAGCCGCGACGCCTCCGGCGCCGAGCGACTGCGCTTCGGCGACATGGCCGTGCCGCGCGAGATCGTCGACACCATCCTGCGGGCCGCCACGGAAACCGGCGTCGACCCGGTCTACATGATGGCGCTGGCCGACAAGGAATCGAGCTTCGCCACCAAGGTGAAGGCCTCGACCTCCTCCGCCGAGGGCCTGTTCCAGTTCCTGTCGGGCACCTGGCTCGAGCTGATCCGCACCTACGGCGCCCGCCATGGGCTCGCCGACGAGGCGGCGGCGGTGAAGGGGCGCGGCAGCGCCATCACGATCGCCGACGAGGCGACGCGGACCCGCGTGCTGCGCCTGCGCCAGGACCCCTACGTCGCCGCCCTGATGGCGGGCGAGCTCATCAACCGCGACAAGGGCCGGATCGAGCAGCGCATCGGCCGCGACCTCTCCACCGCCGAGCTCTACTTCGCGCATTTCCTCGGCACCGCCAGCGCCGGCCGCTTCCTCGAGCTCACCGCCGAGAAGCCGGGCCAGGTCGCCAAGCAGGTGTTCAAGGCCGCGGCGAAAGCGAACCGCAGCCTGTTCACCGAGAAGGCCGGCAAGGGCCGCCGCAGCCTCACGGTCGCCGAGGTCCGCGAAAAGATCGGCGGCATGATCGACCGCCGCCTCGACCGCTACGAGGGCGTGGCCGCCCTCGCGGCCCCGGAGCTGAAATCCGAAGTCACCCTCACGGAGATCGAGACCGACGCGGCCCCCGTCCCAGCCCAGGCCGGACGCGTCCACGTCACCGAGGCGACCACGCCGGCCGAGTGAGCCCCGAAGCGGCGCGGTTCAGTGCCCGGCCGGTGCGCCGCCGCCGAGCTTGACCTTGCTGAGGATCATCGCGAGCGGCACCGCCGCGCCGGAGACGAGGCAGAGCGACCAGAACACGTCGATGTAGCCCCAGTACGCCACCTGGGTCTGGAGCTGCTGGCCGATCCAGGCCATCGCCTGGTTCTGCGCCTCGACGCCGGACGCCCCATGGGCCTGGAAGTACTGCGTCGCCACCCGCAGGGTCTCCTGGTAGTTCGGGTTGGCGCTGGAGACGCTCTCCCCGAGCCGGCTCTGGTGGAATTGCTGCCGGTAGGCGAGCACGTTCTGGGCGAGGCTCACGCCCATCGAGCCGCCGACGTTGCGGGCCACGTTGATCAGCGCCGAGGCCTGGTCGGTCTGGCCCTTCTCGATGCCCTCGTAGGAAGCGGCGGTGATCGAGATGAAGATCATCGGCAGGCCGATGCCGATATAGATGCGCGACCAGGCGAAGAACCAGAAGCTGGTGTCGCCGTAGAGGCGGGTAAGGTCGTACATCGCCGCGGAGACGATCGCGGCGCCCAGTGCGATCAGGTATTTCGGCTGCACCTTCCCCGAGATCCGGCCGATCACCAGCATCATGAACACCGTGACGAGGCCGCCCGGCGCCAGGACGAGGCCGGCAAGGGTGGCGGTGTAGCCGTAATATTCCTGCACCAGCTGCGGCACGAACTGCGTCGTGGCGATCAGGATCGCGCCTGTGGCCATCATCACGAGGAAGCAGGCGCCGAACTGGCGGCTGCCCAGGAGCCGGAGATCCACCACCGGGTTCTTCCGGGTCAGCTCCCAGGGGATCATCGCCACGAAGGCGACGACGCAGATCACCGCGAACACCACGATGAAGTTCGAGCCGAACCAGTCCTTGCGCTGGCCCTCGTCGAGGACGACCTCGAGCGCCCCCAGGAAGGTGGCGACGAGCAGGAACCCCACCAGGTCGAAGCGCACGCCCTCGCGGCGCAGGCGCCGCCGCTCCTCCACGGCGCCCTTCGGGTCCTCCAGCAGCAGGTGCATCAGCCCGAGGGCGATCAGGCCGATGGGGCCGTTGATGAGGAAGCACCAGTGCCAGGAGACGTTGTCGGAGAGCCAGCCGCCCAGGGTCGGGCCGATCACGGGCGCCACCACCACGGCGAGCCCATAGAGGGCGAAGGCTTGGCCCCGCTTCGCCGGCGGGAACGAATCGGCCAGGATCGACTGGGCCAGCGGCGCCATGCCGCCCCCGCCCAGCCCCTGGAGCACCCGGAAGACCAGGAGCGATTCGAGGTTCCAGGCGAAGCCGCACAGCACCGAGGCCACAGTGAAGAGCGCGATGCTCCACATGAAGAAGGCTTTTCGCCCGAATCGCTTCGCGAGGAAGCTCGAGGCCGTGAGCACGATGGCGTTGGCCACGAGGTAGCTCGTCACCACCCAGGCCGCCTCGTCCGGGCCCACCGCGAGGCCGCCGGAGATGTAGCGCAGGGCCACGTTGGCGATGGTGGTGTCGAGCACCTCCATGAAGGTCGCCAGCGAGACCACGAGGGCGATGGCCCAGGGGTTGTGCCCGCCCGGGGCCTTGACGGAGGCGTCCGAGGCCCCGCCGGCCTCCGCCGCGGCGGCGCTCATCGTGCGATGCCCGTCACCGGACGTGCACCCGCGGCACGATCGACATGCCGGGCCCGATGGCGACGTCGGTGGGCCACTGGTCGACCACGATCTTCACCGGGATGCGCTGGACCACCTTCACGTAGTTGCCGGTGGCGTTCTGGGCCGGAAGCAGGCTGAAGGCGGTGCCGGAGCCAGGCTGCACCGAATCGACGTGCCCGGTGATCTTGCGGTCCGGGTAGGCGTCGATCGCGATATCGGCGTGCTGGCCCGGCCGCATGTCGGTGATCTGCGTCTCCTTGTAGTTCGCGATCACCCAGATGTCGTCGGGCACGAAGGTCGACAGCGTCTGCCCGGCCTGGGCGAACTGTCCCCGGGCCCCCGACAGCTGCACCATCCGGCCCGGCTGGGCCGCCGTGACGGTGGTGTAGCCGAGGTTGAGTTCGGCCTGCGCCACCTGGGCCCGGCCGGTGGCGAGGCTGGCCTCGGCCCCCGCTTTCTGGGCGGCGAGCGCGCCGACCTGGGTGCGCGCCGCGACGAGGGTGGCTTTCGAGCGGTCGTAGGCGGCCTGCTGCTGGTCGAGGGTCGAGGCGGAGGATTGCGAGCGCTGGATCGTGCCCGCGCCCTTCTCGGCGAGGTCGCGGTAGCGGGCCGCGTCCTCCCGGGCGAACTTCAACGAGGCCTCGGCCTGGGTCACCTCCGCCTGGGAGGCCGAGACTTGCGCCCTCTGGCCCTCGATCTGCGCGTCGAAGTTGCGGATCGAGGCCTCCGCCGAGGCGACCTGCGCCCGGGCCTGCGCCAGGGCGACCTCGTAGTCGCGCCGGTCGATCTGGAACAGGACGGCCCCGGTCTCGACATGCTGGTTGTCGGTGACCGGCACGTCGACGATGTAGCCGGCGACCTTCGGCGCGATGGAGAATTGCCGCGCATCGACGAAGGCGTCGTCGGTGGATTCGAACGGGTGCAGGCGGGTCAGCCAATAGACATACGCGCCGGCCGCCAGGGCAACGACCGCGAGCGCGATGCCGAGGGCCCAGAACGGATGCCGGCGCAGGATGTTCGGCTTCTTGTCCGCGGTCCCGTCGGACTCCTGGGCCGGATCGGTCTCGCCGGTGGAGGCAGGCGCGGACTCGCCGGCGCGGTCGCGCGCTCCGGTATCCTCCAGCGGCGCCTCTCCAGGCGCCCGCGCGTTCGATGCATGCGCTTGGGAGCCGTCCGCATCGGATGGCCGCACCGACTCGCCCCGTGCGGGCTGGCTCCCCACGGCCTGCTGATCCTGAAGCATCGACTGATCGTCCGAACGCGTCCAGGGGCCGCGCAATCGAAACCGCGCCGCCCGAAATTCCCGCCTCGGCGACAACAAGAAGTAGCGCAGGCGATTGTTCCGGAGGCGGATCACATTTGCGGACCGCGTCCGCGACCGGACGGAACGTCCGAAATCCGGCGCGCGTTTTCGGGCTCGAAGGGCCGGGTCGCGGTCCGTCCCCGAGCTGCAGGAGGCGCGCATGACCGCCGGTTCTCCCCTGTCGCCACCCGGTGCCGCCGGCCCGGGCGGCCTTGATCGCCGCGACGCAGGGGCGCGTCGCGATGCGATGAGTACGGTGCTGGCCCGCAACTGGTGGTTGATCGCGCTGCGCGGGGTGGTCGCCATCCTGTTCGGGCTGATCGCCTTCGTGGCGCCGGGCGCCTTCGTCCTCTCCCTCGTGCTGTTCTTCGCCGCCTACATGCTGGTGGACGGCATCGTCGGAATCGTCGCCTCGGTGCGGGCCGCCCAGCGCCACGCGCGCTGGGGTTTCCTCCTCCTCGAAGGGCTCCTCGACATCGTCGTCGGCGTCGCGGCCGTGCTCGTGCCGGCGGCGGCCGTCTGGGCCTTCGTCTATCTCGTGGCGTTCTGGGCCCTCGTCACCGGCGGCCTGATGGTCGCGGCGGGCTTCCGCCTGCATGCCCATTACGGGCGCTGGTGGCTGGTGCTCGGCGGCGGCGTCTCGATCCTGTTCGGCATCGCGCTCCTGATCAATCCCGGCCTGTCGGCCCTGGTGCTGACCTGGTGGATCGGCAGCTACGCGATGGTGTTCGGACTTCTGCTGGTCCTCCTGGCCTTCCGCCTGCGCGGCCGCCATGCGGAGGCGGGCCGGCCCGGCCCCCTGGGGCGTCCCGGAACGGCGTAGCTTTGCTCGCGCGAGATGGTCTAGACCCGACCCGACACCGCGCGGCGCTTCGCTGCTGAGCGCCGCCCCCCGTGAC
>NZ_CEEDOX010000020.1:0-83912 GCF_979256535.1 Methylobacterium sp. AC690
GGGGTGGCTCGTCGGGTGGGGGAGGGGCCTCCGGTGACTGGTAAGCAGCGTCCCTTCCTCGAGGAACCGGCGCGGACGCGGATCGCGGAGGCGATCCGCCGGGCCGAGACCGCGACGGCCGGCGAGATCGTCGTGCTGGTGGCGGCCCGTGCCGGGCTCTACCGTTCCGCGCCGCTGCTGCTGGCCCTGGCGGTCGGCCTCGTCCTGCCCTGGCCGCTGATCGCCCTGACGCCGTGGAGCGCGGCCTCGATCGCGCTGGCGCAGGTCGCCGCGGTCCTGCTGGCGCTCCTGGCGGGGCTCCATCCCCGGATACGGATGGCCCTGGTGCCACGGGCGATCCGCCGCGACCGCGCCCACGAACAGGCCCTGCGCGAGTTCACCACCCGCGGCCTCAGCCGGACGGAAGGGCGGACCGGCGTGCTGATCTACGTCGCCCGGGCCGAAGGCCATGCCGAGATCGTCGCGGATCACGGCGTCGCCGCGCGCGTCCCGGCCTCCGCCTGGTCCGGCGCGATCGAGGGGCTCCTGGCTGCCCTGCGGCGTGGCGAGGCCGAGGCGGGCCTGACCGATGCCGTCGTGCAGGTCGGCACCATCCTGGCCGGGCAGCTCCCGCCGGAACCCAGGCCCGTCGACGCTCTGCCGAACCGCGTGATCGAACTCGATTGACGATCGGGAGGCTGCGCAACCCAGGGTGAGAAAACGCCGGATGGGTGATTCAATCCCGAATGATTGAAATCGCAGGCCCCTGGTCCTGCGGAAGAATTTGCGCGAGAAGAGCCCTTGACGACCTGCTACGAAGGACAGGTCGCTGGAGCGAGACGTCATGAGTGCGGTAACGAAGCACGGGCCCTGGGCCCTCGTGGGAGCGTTGGGGGCGGCGGCCCTAGCCATCGTCGCGACGACGCGCGGCGAGACGGTCAACGCCCTCTGGGTCGTCGTGGCGGCCGTCTGCATCTACCTGATCGCCTATCGCTACTACTCGCTCTTCATCTCCTCCAAGGTCATGCGGCTCGACGACAGCCGCCCAACCCCGGCCCACGTCCACAACGACGGGCTCGATTACGTCCCCACCAACCGCAACGTGCTGTTCGGCCACCACTTCGCCGCCATCGCCGGCGCCGGACCGCTGGTGGGCCCGGTGCTCGCGGCGCAGATGGGCTACCTGCCGGGCCTGCTCTGGATCCTGGCCGGCGTGGTGCTCGCCGGCGCCGTGCAGGACTTCATGGTCCTCTTCATCTCAATGCGCCGGGACGGCCGCTCGCTGGGCGAGCTGATCCGCGCGGAGCTCGGCACCATTCCGGGCGTCATCGCCCTGTTCGGCACCTTCATGATCATGGTCATCCTGCTGGCGGTGCTGGCGATGATCGTCGTGAAGGCCCTGGCCGAGAGCCCCTGGGGCACCTTCACGGTCGCGGCGACGATCCCGATCGCGATGCTGATGGGCCTCTACGCCCGCTACATCCGCCCCGGAAAGGTCGGCGAGGTCTCGATCATCGGCTTCGTGCTGCTGATGCTGGCTATCGTCTACGGCGGGAACGTCGCGGCGGACCCGTACTGGGGGCCCTTCTTCACCTATACCGGCACGCAGCTGTGCTGGCTGCTGATCGGCTACGGCTTCATCGCCTCGATCCTGCCGGTCTGGCTCCTGCTCGCCCCGCGCGACTACCTCTCGACCTTCCTCAAGATCGGCACGATCATCGGCCTGGCCCTGGGCATCGCCTACGTCGCCCCGCACATGCAGATGCCGGCCGTGACCAAGTTCGTCGACGGCACCGGACCGGTCTGGGCCGGGTCGCTGTTCCCGTTCCTGTTCATCACCATCGCGTGCGGCGCGGTCTCGGGCTTCCACGCCCTGATCTCCTCGGGCACCACCCCGAAGCTGATCGACCGTGAGTCCGATGCCCGCTTCATCGGCTACGGCGGCATGCTCATGGAGAGCTTCGTGGCCGTGATGGCGCTGGTCTCCGCCAGCGTGATCGAGCCGGGCATCTACTTCACCATGAACGCCCCGGCCGGCCTCGTCGGCACGACGCCGGAGACCGCGGCGGCCGCGGTGACGAAGCTCGATCCCGCCTTCGCCATCACGTCCGAGCAGATCGCTCAGACAGCCAAGGACGTCGGCGAGCACTCGATCATCTCCCGCGCCGGCGGCGCGCCGACCCTCGCGGTGGGCATGGCGCACATCATCTCCTCGGCCATCGGTGGCAAGACGATGATGGCGTTCTGGTACCACTTCGCCATCCTGTTCGAGGCGCTGTTCATCCTGACGGCGGTGGATGCCGGCACGCGCGCCGGGCGCTTCATGCTCCAGGACCTGCTCGGGCTCGTCTCGCCGCGGTTCAAGGACACCTCGGCCTGGGCACCCAGCATCCTGGCCACCGCCCTCTGCGTCGGCGCCTGGGGCTACTTCCTCTACCAGGGCGTCACCGATCCGCTCGGCGGCATCTACACCCTGTGGCCGCTGTTCGGCATCTCCAACCAGATGCTGGCCGCCGTGGCCCTGACGCTCGCCACCGTGGTGATCTTCAAGATGAAGCGCGAGCGCTACGCCTTCGTCACGATCATCCCCACCGCTTGGCTCTGCCTCTGCACCCTCACGGCCGGCTGGCAGAAGATCTTCTCGGCCGACCCCAAGATCGGCTTCCTCTCCCACGCCGATCGCTTCTCGGCCGCCATCGCGGAGAACAAGGTGCTGGCACCGGCCAAGACCATGGCCGACATGCACAAGATCGTCTTCAACGACCGGATCGATGCGGCCCTCGCAGTCCTGTTCGTCGGCCTCGTGCTCGCCATCGCCGCCTTCGGCATCATGGCCTGCGTGAAGGCCTATCGGGCCGATCGCTGGACCGCCCTGGAGAGCGGCGGCCCGGCCGCCGTTCCCGCGGAGTAAGTCCCATGGCGCTGTCGTCGACCGAGTTGCGGGACCGTCTCAGGACCTTCTCGAAATGCGTCTGCGACGGCGCTCGCCTGATGGTGGGGCAGGGCGATTACGAGGCCTATGCCGCCCATATCCGGAAGACGCATGCGGACCAGGAGCCCATGAGCGAACGGGAGTTCTTCCGGAACCGGGAGAACGCCCGCTTCGGCGTCGGCAATCGCAGCGGCTTCCGCTGCTGCTGAGCGCTGCCGCCTGCCCGTCTCGCGGGTGTTAACCAGACGAGCGGACTCACGGGTGTGACCCTGGCAGTGCCGCCCGAAATCGGCTTAGCTTGCGCCTCCGATGTCCGGGGGCACCATGACACAGCCGCTGGCGTTCGACGCTCGCTCCAGTTCGGGCCGCGTCGGCGCGATCACCTTCGATAAGCGGCTCATCGGCCTCACCGGCCTCGCGATCCGCGGCTTCCTGCTGTCGCTCGTCACCTTCGGGATCTACCGGTTCTGGTACATCACCGACCTGCGGCGCTACTTCTGGAACCGCACCGTCATCGACGGCAGCCCGGGCGAGTATGCGGGCCGGGGCAAGGAACTGTTCCTCGGCTTCCTCGTCGCCCTCGCGGTGCTGATACCGATCTACGTGGCGATCTTCGTCGCGACCCTCTCGGTCCCGTCGCTCGCCCCCTTCGGCAGCATCCTGTCCTTCGCCATCCTGTTCGTCCTCGGCCAGTTCGCGGGCTACCGCGGTCGCCGCTACCGGGCCTCGCGCACCCTCTGGCGCGGGATCCGGCTGGGACAGGACGGATCGGCGATGACCTACGCGCTGATGGCGACGGGCTGGGCGCTCCTGACCCTGGTCACCCTCGGCCTCGCGTTTCCGTTCATGCGGGCGAGCCTGGAGCGCTATCGGATCACCCATACCCTGATCGGGTCGAGCCGCATGGACTCGTCGGCCCGTGGGCGGTCGCTGCTCCTGCCCTGGCTGAGCTTCTACGCCGTCGTTCTCCTGCCGGTCCTCGCCGCGCTGTTCGCCTTCCTGACCGCCACGGACTTCACGCTCCCGGCCGACCTGTTCGTGCCGAAGCCCGGCGGCAAGCCGAGCGAGACCATCTTCAATCCCGCCTATGCCGGCACACCCGTCGCCACCTATGGGGCGATCCTCGTCGGCACGCTGGGCCTCACCGCGTCCCTCGGCTTCCTGCTGATCCCGTTCTACCGGGCACGCGAGACGCGCGTCTTCACGAACGCGGCAAGCCTCGGGCCGGTGCGGCTGTCGTCGACGCTGAAGGCGCGACAGTTCTACTGGCCCTACATCGTCTACCTGCTGTCGATCATCGGCCTCGTCGTCGTGCTCGGCCTCGTCATCGGCGGCGGCGCGTTCCTGCTCCAGGCGAAAGGCCCCGCGAGCGGGGCGTCCTGGGTGATCGGCCTCGGCCTGGTCGTCGGTTATCTCGGCGGAGCCCTCGTCTTCGCCGTGCTCTACGTCCGCGTCATCACCGCGCGCCTCTGGGCCGCCGTCGCCACGACCACCACCGTCGCGGACGCGGAGGGGCTCGCCGCCATCCTTGCCTCCAGCCGCCGCGTCGGCAGCGGGCTGAACGAGGGCCTCGCCGATGCCCTCGATGTCGGTGGCGCCCTGGAGGTCGGGTTCTAGCCCGACCGCCCGAACAGCAGCGGAGCGCTCCGGATAAGGCCGATGCAGCACACAGGTCCGGTCGCGTCGCCGCCGGTCGCCACCGGCACCTATCTCGACGGCCTCAGCGCCCGGGCGCACCCGGTGACGCTGCGGCTCGCCGACCGCCTCGAGATCGACGGAGCCGGCGCCCGCCTCGCCTGGGACCTCGCCGACCTCGCGGCCGGCGACACGGTCCCGCCCCTGGTACGGATCGGCCCGCGGGGCAGCCCCGCCCGGGTCGAGTTCGCCGACCCCGGCTTTGCCGACGCCCTCGCCGGCCGCTGCCCCGACCTCCACCGGTCCGACGCGGCCGGCGCCGGTGGGACCTGGCGCCTGGTCCTGTGGTCGGTCGCCGCCGGCGTGTCGGTGCTCGTCCTGGCGATCTACGGGGTTCCGGTCATCGCCGGCCGCCTGGCGCCCCTGGTGCCGAATGCGATCGAGACGCGGCTCGGCGGTGCGGTCGAGGGCCAGGTCGGCCGCCTTCTCGGCGATCCACCGGTTTGCGACGAGCCCGCGGCCCGGGCCGTCCTCGACCGGCTGGTCAGGCACATGACCCAGGGCGGCGACACCCAGCGCGAAGACCTGCCGGGCGAACCCCTGGTCAGCGTGCGCCGGCACCCCCTCGCGAATGCGCTGACCCTGCCCGGCGCACGGGTGCTCGTGCTCTCGGACCTCATCGACAAGGCGGAGACCCCAGATGAGTTCGCCGGAATCCTTGCCCATGAGCTCGGGCACGTCGCCGCGCACGATCCCATGCGGGCCCTGCTGGCCGCGGGCGGAAGCTCGTTCCTTCTCAGCCTCGTTCTCGGCGACCTCACGGGCTCGACGATCCTCATCGCCACGGGGCAGGCCGCGATCTCGGCCGGCTATTCCCGCGAGGCTGAGAACGCCGCGGATGCCTACGCGGTGACCCTGATGCGCCGAGCCGGGGGCGATGCCGCGGCGCTGGCGACGATCCTGGAGCGGATCGCCGGGGACGGGGACCAGGGCGCGGTCGCGACGTTCCTCCGCAGCCATCCCATGACACGGGAACGCGCCCAGCGGATCCGCACCCTGGCGGGCCTCGGGAGCGGCGGGCGGCAGATCCTCACGGGCGCGGACTGGGCGTTGCTGAAAGGCATCTGTCGCAACGTCCCGGTGAAATCAGCACAGTAATCGGGCAGCAGCGCCGAAGTTTAGGCGACCGGTTTACACCCGGAAACAAAAATCTCGGGTTGAGACCTCGATTGCGTCGCGGCGTCACGGCTACAGAGGAACCGGTGGCATGCGACCACCGTGGTACACCAGCCTGAACGCGATCGCGTGGGAGCCGCATGGGCCTCGTCCAGTATGCTCTGAAGTTCCGCATCACGATCTACGTGCTCGCCGTGCTGATGATGCTCGGCGGCGCGGCAGCGGTCGTGGTCGCCCCGAAGGACGTCCTGCCCACCGTGGATATCCCGGTGGTCGTGGTGGTGTGGACGTATAACGGTCTGTCGACCTCCGAGATGGAGCGCCGCATCACGACCTATGCGGAGTTTTCGCTCTCGAACAACGTCAACAACATCGCTCGAATGGAGTCGACGACCCTCCAGGGCACGGCGATCCAGAAGATCTACTTCGATGGTTCGGTGAGCATCGACCTCGCCATCGCGCAGGTCGTCTCGGCGATGAACTCGATCCGCTCGACGATGCCGCCCGGCGTACAGCCCCCCATCGTCCTGCGCTTCTCGGCCTCCTCGGTGCCAGTGATCCAGCTCGCGCTCTCCTCCGACCGGGAGAGCCTGACGAAGGTCTTCGACTACGCCCAGTATCGCATCCGCCAGCGCCTGACCCAGGTCCCGGGCTCGACCCTGCCGTCGCCGTTCGGCGGCACGCCGCGCCAGATCATGGTCGATCTTGACCTGCACGCCCTCCAGGCCCTCGGGCTGACCGCCCTCGACGTCACCAACGCGGTGACGGCGCAGAACCTGACGATCCCCTCCGGCCTCGCGAAGATCGGCGAGCAGCAATATCCGGTGCAGCTCAACGCCTCGCCCGAGGCGATCGAAGCCCTGAACCAGATCCCGATCAAGGTGGTGGGCGGCCAGCCGATCCTGGTGCGCGACGTCGCCAACGTCCGCGACGGCGGACCGCCGCAGGTCAACATCGTGCGCGCGGACGGCCTGCACTCGGTGCTGATGCGCATCTTCAAGAACGGCACCGCCTCGACGCTGGACGTCGTCAACAACGTCAAGAAGGCGCTGCCCGACATCCAGGCCGCCGCCCCCGAGGGCATGAGCCTGAAGCCGCTGTTCGATCAGTCGGTCTTCGTCTCCGCCGCCATCGAGGGCGTGATCCACGAGGCGATCATCGCGGCGGGCCTGACGGGCCTCACCATCCTGCTGTTCCTCGGGTCGTGGCGCTCGACCATCGTGGTGCTGGTCTCGATCCCCCTCTCGATCCTGACCTCGCTGGCGATCCTGGCGGCGCTGGGGGAGACCATCAACGTGATGACCCTCGGCGGCCTCGCCCTGGCGGTCGGCATCCTGGTCGACGACGCCACCGTGGCGATCGAGAACACCTACCGGCTGTTCGAGGAGGGCGAGCCCTTCCGCAAGTCGGTGGTGGAGGGCGCGGCCGGCATCGCCAAGCCGGCGCTGATCTCGACCCTGTCGATCTGCGCCGCCTTCGTCTCGGTCTTCGCCCTGACGGACACGCCGAAATACCTGTTCACGCCCCAGGCCCTGGCGGTCGTGTTCGCCATGCTGACCTCCTACGTCCTGTCACGCACCCTGGTCCCGGTGCTGATCGACGTGCTGGTGGCGCGGGAATACGACACCAAGCACGGGGATAAGCACGGGGAGGGCGCCGCGCCGCGGCGGGGACGCGTCGCCCGTGCCCTCGGATGGGTCGGCGGCCCGGTCTTCCGCTTGGCCGGCTGGTTCCGGCACGGCTTCGAGCTGCGGTTCGCGCGCTTCCACCGCGGCTATCTCGGCCTGCTCCACGTCGTCATCGCCCGCCGCGCCGCGACGCTGACCCTGGTGGCCGTCGTCTTCGCCGCCACCGCCGGGCTCTTCGTCTTCGTCGGGCAGGACTACTTCCCGCAGGTCGCCTCGAGCCAGATGACCCTGCACCTGCGGACCCGCCCGGGGATGCGCATCGAGACAGCCGAGCAGGTCTTCGCCCAGGTCGAGAACGTGGTCCGCGAAGTCATTCCCGAGGGCGAGATCGACCAGATCCTCGACAACATCGGCCTCCCGGCGAACAACTACAACTTCGCCTTCTCGGACGGTTCGTTCGTCGCCTACAACGACGGCCAGATGCTCATCAACCTCAGGGAGGGGCACGGCTCGGTGGCGGACTACACCAAGCACCTGCGCGAGGTGCTGCGCGAGCGTTTCCCCGACGTGGTGTTCTACTTCCAGCCCTCGGACATCATCACCCAGATCCTGAACTTCGGCACGCTCGCCCAGATCGACATCCAGGTCACGGGGCGCAACACCGCCAAGGATCTCGAGGTGGCGCAAAACATCGTCCGCCGCCTCAAGGCGGTGCGCGGCGCCGTCGACGTGCACCTGCACCAGATCGTCGGCACGCCGCAGTTCTTCGTCGATGTGGACCGGCGGCTCGCCTCGGAGCTCGGGCTCACCCAGCAGCAGATCGCGCAGGGCCTGAACGTCTCGCTGTCGGGCTCCTTCCAGGTCACGCCGAACTTCTGGACCGACCCGAAGACCGGCATCCCCTACCAGCTCTGGGTCCAGACGCCGGAATACCGCAACGACTCGCTGACCGCGCTCCAGAATACGCCGCTCCTGGTCAATGGCGGCGCCGATGCGCCCGGGGTGCTGACGCTCCTCTCCAGTGTCTCGACCATGCGCCGCGAGGGGTCGCAGACGGTGATCAACCACGTCAACACGCAGCCGACCTTCAACATCTACGCGGCGGTGCAGGACAGCGATCTCGGCTCGGTCTCGAAGGAGATCCGCCAGATCGTCGCCGAGGAGCAGAAGGCCCTGCCGGCGCCGGACAAGATCATCGTGCGCGGGCAGATCGAGAACATGGAATCCGCCTTCTTCCGGCTCCAGGTCGGCCTGGCGATCGCCCTGGTGGCGGTCTACCTGCTGATGGCGGTGAACTTCCAGAGCTGGGGTGATCCCTTCGTGGTGCTGGCCGCCCTGCCGCTCGCTTTCTGCGGCATCGTCGCGAGCCTGTTCGTCACCGGGACGACGTTCTCGATTCCCTCACTCTTCGGCGCGATCATGTCGGTGGGCATCGCCTCCGCGAACTCGATCCTGCTGGTGACCTTCGCCAAGGAGCATCGCGAGGCGACCGGATGCGGTGCCGTCGAGGCGGCCCTGCTCGCCGGCGAGACACGCCTGCGGCCGGTGCTGATGACCGCGAGCGCGATGTTCCTCGGGCTCATTCCGATGGCGCTCGGCACGGGCGAGGGCGGCGAGCAGAACGCGGCCTTGGCCCGGGCCGTGATGGGCGGCATCGCCATCGGCACGCCGGCGACGCTGCTCTTCGTGCCGTTCCTGTACGCGCTGCTGCGCCGGGGCGCGGTCAAGCCCCTGGAGGATTACGCGTGAGCCGTCGGCGGATCGTCAGGTTTCGGATCTTGGTTCGAAGGTTGGTCATGAATCGCAGGGTGAAGCCCGGTTCGGCGATGGGACAGGCGTGATGCATCAGACCCACGACCCGTCCGACATCCCGCCGCCGCCCGGCAAGGCGCCCTTCCTGATCGCCGCCGTGGCCGCCATCGGCCTGCTCGCCTGGGGCGGCTACGGCCAGATGCAGCGGCGCGCCGCCGCCTCCGAGACCCAGCGGAAGATCAACAGCTTCGTGCCGGCGGTGCGCACCGCCACCGCGGAGCGGGCCGACAAGCCCATCGACATCACCCTGCCGGGCCAGACCGACGCCTTCGCCAAGGCGGCCCTCTACGCCCGCGCCACCGGCTACATCGCCGAGCGCAGGGTCGATATCGGCAGCCGCGTCCGCCAGGGCGACATCCTGATGCGCATCGCCGCCCCGGACCTCGATCAGCAGCTGGCCCAGGCGGAGGCGCAGACCGGACAGCTCGAGGCGGCCCTGCTGCAGGCCAAATCCATGGTCGACCAGGCCAAGGCCAACGTGAACCTCGCCAACGTCACCAACACCCGCACCACGACGCTCGCCGGCCAGGGCTGGGCCTCGAAGCAGAACGCGGACAATTCCCAGGCCAGCGTGCTCAGTCAGGCGGCGACCCTCGCCTCGGCGGAAGCCGGCGTGAAGGTGGCCCAGGCCAACATCAAGGCCCAGGCGGCCACGGTGGAGCGCCTGCGGGCGCTCACCGGCTTCAAGGACATCATCGCCCCCTTCGACGGCGTGATCACCCAGCGCGGCGTCGATGTCGGCGACCTCGTGCACGCCGACGGCAGCGGGACCGCGCTGCTCTCCATGGACCGCGACGACATCCTGCGCGTCTCGGTCAACGTGCCCCAGAACGTCGCCGTCGGCGTGAAGCCGGGGGTGGACGCGTCCATCAAGGTTCCGCAGATCGCCGACCGGACCTTCTCCGGCAAGGTCGAGCGCAGTTCGGTGGCGCTGCTGACCTCGTCCCGCACCCTGACGGCCCAGGTCGACGTGCCGAACGGCGACGGCGCCCTGCGGGCCGGACTCTATGTCTACGTCACCCTCAAGGTGCCGCGCACGGAGCCCAACGTGCGGGTGCCGGCCGAGAGCCTCGTCTTCAACCAGCGCGGCACCCAGGTGGCGGTGGCCCGCGACGACGGCACGGCGCAGTGGCGCACGGTGACGATCCGGCGCGACCTCGGCACCACGGTGGAGCTCGGCCAGGGCCTGGACGGCGGCGAGGAGATCGTGCTCAGCCCCCCCGCCGACCTGCGCGACGGCCAGAAGATCGAGCGCAAGCCGCCGGCTGCCGACAGCAAGCCGCTGAAGTCGGCCGCACGGTGAGAGCGGCGCCTCGGTTGCGCCGGCACGCTCCGGCGTAGACAAGGCGGTCCCGGCGTCGCGCCAGCGACCCGCAGCGGACCCCGTCATGCCGACTCCCCCCGACGCCGAGTCGCGCGACGGCTCCCGCTTCGCCTCGATCGCCGCAGCCATCACCTGTGTGGCGGTGGTCGGCATCGGGCTCAGCCTGACGATCCCGCTGCTCTCCATCGAGATGGCGCGCATGGGTGCGTCGAGCACCCTGATCGGGGTGAACACCGCGGTGGCCGGCCTCGCGGCCATCCTGACGGTCCCCTTCGTGCCGCGCCTGGCGGCCCGCCTCGGCGTGCTGCCGCTCCTCGTGGGCGCCATCGTCCTCGGCGCCCTCTGCCTCGTCGCCTTCAAGCTCCTGCAGGGCATCGCCTGGTGGTTCGTGCTGCGCTTCGTGTTCTCCACGAGCCTCGGCGCGCTGTTCGTGCTTTCCGAGTTCTGGATCAACGCGGCGGCTCCGCCCGAGCGGCGCGGGCTGGTGATGGGGATCTACGCCACGGTGCTGGCGCTGGGCTTCGCGGTCGGCCCGACCCTGCTCGCCGTCCTGGGGACACAGGGCCCCGCGCCCTATCTCGGTGGGGCCGGCCTGTTCCTCGTCGCCCTGGTCCCGCTGCTACTGGCCCGGGGCCTGTCGCCGGTGATCGGGCCCGGCGCGTCGCGGCCCTTCCACGCCTATCTGCGCCTGGCGCCCGCGGCCACCGCCGCGGCCCTGGTCTACGGGGCGGTGGAGACCGGCGGCTTCGCGATCCTGCCGCTCTACGGCCTGCGCCTCGGCTACGACGCCGAGACGGCGGCCGGGCTCGTCAGCGCGCTGGCGCTGGGCAACGTGATGTTCCAGATCCCGTTCGGCTGGCTCGCCGACCGCGTGGACCGCCGCCTCGTGCTGCTGATGGCCGGTCTCGGCGGCGCCCTCGGCTCGAGCCTGATTCCGATGGCCTCGGCCTCGTTCCCCGCGCTGCTGGTGCTGCTGTTCCTGTGGGGCGGCATTGCCGGGACACTCTACACGGTGGGTCTGGCCCATCTCGGGGCGACGGTGCGGGGGCGGGAACTCGCCGGCGCCAACGCCGCCTTCGTGGTGCTCTACAATGTCGGTCTGATGCTCGGTCCGCCCATCATCGGCGGCGGCATGGATCTGGCCCCGCCCCAGGGCTTCGCCTACAGCCTGTGCCTGCTGTTCCTCGGCTACGCGGCGGTGGTCGCCCTGCGCCTCGTCCAGCGGCCGACGGACGAGGCGCCAGCGAACGACAAGCCTTGACGAATCCCGGCCGATGAGGCAATCACCCGCCGGTATTCAGCCGGCCGACGCCGGCCCTTTTGCGTTTCGCTGATGCGGAATGCCGCGATCACAGGAGCGCCGCGTCCATGGCCAAGGCCGTCACCGTTAAAGTCAAGCTGATCTCCACCGCTGACACGGGTTACTTCTACGTCACGAAGAAGAACTCCCGCACGCAGACCGAGAAGCTGTCGATGAAGAAGTACGACCCCGTCGTGCGCAAGCATGTCGACTTCAAGGAAACCAAGATCAAGTAAGCCCGACGGCGCGTTGCCGCGCCGCATCGGTGTCGTCGAGGCCGTTTCTCCGCAGGGGGAAGCGGCCTTTTCGTTTGCGCGGTGGGACGGTTGATGTACCGCCCCGTTCGGGCGATGGAGAGCCCTCGGCGCCCACACCCGCAGGATGAGTTCATGGCAGACGATCTCGACCGCAGCTTCGACGTCGACCTGTTCGTCATCGGTGGCGGCTCCGGCGGCGTCCGGGCGGCCCGCATCGCCGCCGGCTACGGCGCCCGGGTCCAGCTCGCCGAGGAGTACCGGGTCGGCGGCACCTGCGTGATCCGCGGCTGCGTGCCGAAGAAGCTCATGGTCTATGCCGGGCGCTTCGCCGACGAATTCGCGGATGCCGCCGGCTTCGGCTGGACCGTGCCCGAGCCGCGCTTCGACTGGTCCGTCCTGAAGGCCCGGCGCGACGCCGAGGTGAGCCGCCTCGAAGGCATCTACGACGCCAATCTCGGCCGCGCGGGGGTCACCGTCAGTCCCGAGCGGGCGGTGATCGAGGATGCGCACACCGTGCGCCTCGTCGGATCGGACCGCCGCGTCACCGCCCGCATCATCCTGGTCGCGGTCGGCGCCCATCCGGTCAAGGAACCGCTGATCCCGGGCGCCGAGCTCGCCATCACCTCGAACGAGGTCTTCGCGCTCGAGACCCTGCCCGAGCGCATCCTCGTGGTCGGCGGCGGCTACATCGCGGTGGAATTCGCCGGCGTCTTCGCGCATCTGGGCAGCCGCACCACCCTGCTGCACCGGGGCGACCGCCTCCTGCGCGGCTTCGACGACGAGATCCGCGACGCGCTCGGCGAGGCCTATGCCAAGCGCATGGACCTGCGCCTCAACCGTACGGTGGAGCGCCTCGACCGGACCGAGGGCGGCATCCGCGTCACCCTCGACGACGACAGCACCCTGGAGGTCGATCAGGTCCTGACCGCCACGGGCCGGCGCCCGAACATCGCCGGGCTCGGTCTCGACAAGGTCGGGATCACGCCGGATGCGCGCGGCGCGATCCCGGTCGACGCCTTCTCGCAGACCTGCGTGCCATCGATCTACGCGGTGGGCGACGTCACCGATCGGGCCGCGCTGACGCCGATCGCCATTCGTGAGGGCCACGCCTTCGCCGACACGGTGTTCGGCGACAAGCCGTGGTGCGTCGATCACGGCCTGATCCCCACTGCCGTCTTCTCGACGCCGGAGATCGGGGTCGTCGGCCACAACGAGGATGTGGCCCGTGACCTCTACGGCACCATCGACGTATACCGCTCGAGTTTTCGGCCGATGAAGGCGACCCTGTCCGGCCGTGAGGAGCGCGTGCTGATGAAGGTGGTGGTCGATTGCGCCAGCGATCGCGTCGTCGGCGTACACGTCTTGGGGCACGATGCCGGCGAGATCATCCAGGCCGTGGGCATCGCCGTGACCATGGGGGCCACCAAGGCGGATTTCGACCGCACCATCGCGGTGCATCCCACGGCCGGCGAGGAACTCGTCACGATGCGCAACCCCGTGGTGACCAAGCATCCGGTGGGTGTCGGCTAGCGTCTCGGCGGCCGAGCCCCCGGACCCGATCCGTCGCGGGTCATCGCACCACCACGCACAACGAGCGGACCCGCGGCCGCGCAATTGTCCCGGACACCAGCGGTCCGGCCTGAGAGATGCGCGGCCTCATGCCGGCCGGCATCCGCCTCGACGACCGCTCCGATGCCGAGCGCCCGACCCGGATCGAAGCGCCGGACGTGATCTGGCGCGATGTCCAGACCGAGCCCGACGCAGCGCGTGACGGCGCCTTCGCGCTGCACCGGATCGCGATCGGGGGAAGCTGGAGGAGGGACCGCCGGTCAGCCCGGCGGCCACTTGAAGTCGTCGGCGCGGCCGGGCTGGGCCAGGGGGGCGGCGCCCCGCACCAGGGCGCGCTCGACGGTACCAGTCGGATCGGCGTCGCGGGGGCGGCCGCTGATCAGGGTGCCGCCCGGCGTCACCTCGGCGCGGCCGAGGGGGACCACCGGGCCGGCGAGGGGCTTGACCGGCAGCGCCGGGATGCCCGGCGGCTCCGGCAGGCTCGGAAGCATCGCGGTGATCTGCCGATCGATGGCGGCGGCATCGTCGAGCTTGGTGGCTTCGCCTTCAACGATCGGCTGCGGCGCCACCGCCACGGGGGCGGCGAGCGCCGGCTGGGCCGGCGGCGTTCCGGTTCCCATCATCCGCTTCAACTCGACGTCGGCGAAATGCGCCATCTTGCGCGCCCCGGCCTTGGTGAAGTGGACGCCGTCCGCCGTGCGCAGCTTGGCCTCCTGGCCTTCCAGGTCCGGTCCCGTCGCGGTGTACCGGTTGCGGTCGTCGACGAAGCCGGGCCAGATGTCGACGTAGGTCTGGCCGGCCTTGGCCACGCGCTCGCGGAAGATGTCGTTGATCGCCGCGATGTCCTTGGTCAGGGCTTCGCTGCGCATGGGGGGAGCCCCGACCCAGATCAGCGCGATCTTCGCGTCCGTGAACACCTTGATCAGGGCGTCGACGCGCTCGGCATAGAGGGTGCGCCAGCGGTCGCTCAGGGGATCGAGGGTCTGGTCGCCCTCCCGGATCGGCTGACGATCGTTGGATCCCAGCATGATGAGAGCATAATTGGTCTTCGGATTGGCCTTCAGGAACTCCTCGGCGGCCTTCGGCCAGTCGACCACGTCCTTGCGCACGAGGCCGCTATCGGCCTTCGAGCGATCGAGCACACCAATCTCCGGATTGTCCTCGAACACGTTCGACAGGCCGCTGCCGAGGTGGCCGGCCAGCGTATCGCCGAACACCGCGATCCGCGTCGTCGGCTCGACCTTGGGTACGGCCGGCTTCGGCTGGGCCACGACCGGGGCTGGGCGGGGACGACGCCGGACGGCGCGCCCGTCGTCGTGCCCGGAGCGCCCGTCATCGGCATAGCCCCGGCTGCGCGGCGGCGCCGGGCGGGCGCTCGGCACCGGGGCGACCTGAGCCGGCGCCGGACGATCCTCCCAGGGCCAGTAGAACTGGCGCGGCGCCTCCTGAGGCGGGGGGGCGTAGCGTCGGTTCGCCTGGCGGGCGGCGTAGCCGTCGTCGTCCCGGTAATAGTCCCGCGCCCGGCGGCGGGGGGATTGGTAGTCGCCGCCCCGGGGTGCGTCGTAGGAATCGCCCCACTGCGCGTAGGCCGGCGCGGCACCGGCGAGGAGCAGGCCGAGACCGGAGAGGAAACACCAGGCCGCGCGCGATGCCGGCAAGGTCATGGGACGCCTCGATCAAACGGACCGGGGGACCGGTCGGGTGGCCGACACCTTAGAGGAGGATGGCGCCGAGGTCTAAGGCCGCGCCCGCAGGTGCTCCAGCAACCTTGGGGTGGCGTAGCCGTCCGCAGGCAGGCCCTCGGCGATCTGGTACTGCCGCACCGCCTCGCGAAGCTTCGGTCCGGCGCGCCCGTCCGTCTCGCCCGCGTAGAGGCCGCGCTCCGTCAGACCGACTTGAAGGGCCTGCAGCCCCGCCTTGTCGAGGCGTGCGTCGCGAACCGGCCAGGGCGCGGCGAGGACCGGCCCGCCGGCCAGTCGGTCGGCGAGATGCCCCACCGCCAGCGCGTAGGAATCCGAGGTATTGTAGGCGCGGACCACCTCGAAATTATCGGTGATCAGGAAGACCGGGCCGCCGAGGCCGCCCGGCAGGAACAGGCTGCCGGCGCCGGCATCCGGCAGGGCCTGGCCGTCGGTACGCCGGACGCCGCGTCGGGCGAACTCGGCGAGGTCGCCGCGATAACGGGCGAGGTCGAATCCCGTCGGCAAGGTGACCGCGTAGCCCCAGGACAGGGCCGGGTTCCAACCGAGGGCCTTGAGGTAAGCGGCGATGGAGGCCAGGGCGTCCGCCTCCGACCCCCAGATGTCGCGGTGCCCGTCGCCGTCGAAATCCACCGCGTGGGCGAGGAAGCTGGACGGCAGGAACTGCACTTGGCCCATGGCCCCGGCCCAGGAGCCTTTCATGCGCTCCGGCGTGACGTCGCCCCGCTCCAGGATGGTGAGGGCGGCCAGGAGTTCGTCGCGGAACAGCGTCCCCCGGAACCGCGCCTCCGCCAGGGTCGCGAGGGCCCGGATCGTCGGAACGCTGCCGCCGCTCGCGCCGAAATCCGACTCGACACCCCAGAATGCCAGCACGATCCAGCGCGGCACGCCGTAGCGTGCCTCGATGCGCGCGAGGATGGGCGCGAGCCGCTTGGCCTGAGCCTGCCCCCGGGCGATCCGGCCCAGTGAGACGGCACCGACGAGGTAGTCCCAGACCGGACGCCCGAACTCGCCCTGCCTGCGCGTGCGGGCCAGGACGTCGGGATCGGGTCCGGACATCCCCGCGAAGGCCGCCGCGAAGGTGTTGGATGAGACGCCCCGCGCCTCGGCCTCCGGTCGCAGCGCGGCGACGAAGGCGACGAAGCGGGACCGCGATTCCGCCGTCGCTGCGGACGGCGCGGGCGCGGCTCCCGCCGCGAGCACCGGGCCGGCCCCGAGCCATCCCGAGAGGAGGAGCGGCGCCCAGCGCCTCACAGGCGGTTGCGCCGGGCCAGGGCCTCTTCCCAGGCGAAGGCCTGGGCGACGATCCGGTCGAGATCGTCATTCTGCGGGGTCCAGCCGAGATCACGGATGCGCTGGGCCTCGGCAACGATCTGGGCCGGATCTCCCGGACGGCGCGGCGAGAGGCGCACCTCGAAATCACGCCCCGAGACCCGCTTGACCACGTCGATCACCTCCAGGACCGAGTAGCCGCGGCCATAGCCACAGTTCATCGTCAGGCTCTCGCCGCCGGACCGCAGATGGTTGAGGGCGACCCGATGGGCTTCGGCGAGATCGGAGACTTGGATGTAGTCCCGTAGGCACGAACCGTCCCGGGTCGAGTAATCGGTGCCGAAGACCTCGAGATGCGTCCGCTGCCCGAGGGCAGCTTGGGTCGCGACCTTGATGAGATGGGTGGCGTTGGGGGTCGATTGCCCCGTTCGGCCCCGCGGGTCGGCCCCGGCCACGTTGAAGTAGCGCAGGATGACGTAGGAGAAGCCGTGTGCCTTGGCAGCATCGGCGATCATCCACTCGCTCATCAGCTTGGAGCGACCGTACGGGTTGATCGGCGACGGCGGCAGGTCCTCCGGCACCGGCACGACTTCGGGCTCGCCGTAGACCGCCGCCGTCGACGAGAAGATCACGTGCTTGACCCCGCAGCGAACCGCCGTTTCGATCAGCGCCCGCGTCTTGACGGTATTGGCCAAGTAATAGTGCAGCGGATCTGCGACCGAATCCGGTACCACGATGCGCGCGGCGAAGTGTGCGATGGCGTCGATACGATGCTGGAGGATGACTTCCGTGACGAGCGACTGGTCCGCGACGTCGCCGATGACGAGCTTCACCTCCGGGGGGAGCGCCCAGTCGAACCCGGTCGAGAGGTCGTCGAGGACCACAACCTCCTCGTGCCCGGCGTCGAGCAATGCCAGCACCATGTGGCTGCCGATATAGCCCGCCCCGCCCGTCACAAGAACCGCCATGACACCTTCTCCCCAAACGTTTCACTGACGATATATCGGAAATCGAGCTTGTCGGTTATGCCCGTTACGTCGATGGCTCGATCGCCTCCCTGGGCGGAGGCTGTACCGAGGCAACGTCACTCACTCGGGGTTTTCCTCACCTCCCCTCGTTACCGGGTCTCGCTGATGAAACCGATTCGCAAAGCCGTCCTGCCCGTCGCCGGCTTGGGCACCCGCTTCCTGCCCGCCACCAAGGCGGTGCCGAAGGAGATGCTCACCGTCGTCGACCGGCCGGTCGTTCAGCACGTCGTCGACGAGGCCCGTGAAGCGGGAATCGAGCACTTCATCTTCGTCACCGGGCGCGGCAAGGCGGTCATCGAAGACCACTTCGACGTCGCCTTCGAACTTGAACGGATGCTGCAGGAGCGCGGCAAGACCGAGGCCTACGAGGCCCTGAAGCGCGACCTCCCGGGCGCGGGCCAGACCAGCTTCACCCGCCAACAATCGCCGCTCGGCCTCGGCCACGCCGTCTGGTGCGCCCGCGAGATCGTGGGTGACGAGCCCTTCGCGGTGCTGCTGCCCGACATGCTGAGCCGCGGCTGCATGCAGCAGATGCTCTCCGCCTACGAGCGTCACGGCGGCAACGTCATCGCGGTCGAGGAGGTCAAGCCCGAGGAGACGCATCAGTACGGCATCGTCGGTGTCGGCCAGACCTTCGGCCAGACCTTCGAGATCAACGGCATGGTGGAGAAGCCCAAGGCCGGCACCGCGCCCTCGAACTTCATCATTTCCGGCCGCTACATCCTCCAGCCCGAGATCTTCGACATTCTCTCGGCGGGGGAGACGGGCGCCGGCGGCGAGATCCAGCTCACCGACGCCATGATCAAGCTCGCCAAGGACCAGGCCTTCTTCGGCATGCACTACCAGGGTCGGACCTACGATACCGGCTCGAAGCTCGGCTTCCTCACCGCCAACATCGCCTACGCCCTCGAACGCAAGGACCTCTCTGAGGCCCTCAAGGCCGAGATCGCGCAGCTTCTGAGCGAGCACTGAGACCGCGCCCCGGCAGGGTCCGGCCAGCGCCGGAGGAAATGCCGAGCCCAAACCCGAGAAAACGGGTTGAACGTCGTGCAAAGCTCTTGATTTTTGTGCGCCGCACTTTAGATTGTGCATTGCGGGACCGCGATGGCGTCGCGGTTCGGCAGCCCTTCTTGGGCGTTTCCTCCCTAGACTTCGGGCCGCTCTTCGGAGCGGCCTTTTTTTGTGCCCGATCCCGCCCAAGCGAACGGACGCCGCAGGCGCGACGCCTCGGGCCGCGCGAGCGACGCGAGGGTCCTGCGCGTGATCACGCCAATCCTGATGGTGGTGGACGTGGGTCGAAGGATCTGCACGCGACCCGGCATGCGGGGTCTCGGAGCGAAGGCTCGGCCTCAGGCCGCAGGATATCGGTGGACGCTTCCTGGGAGGACGCGCGGGCCGGCCGCGCACGGGGCGGCGGTCGGCTCGCGGGACGACAGGCGCGAAGGCGCCGGCGGATCGATTCAGTTCAGGTAGGTCCGGATCCAGTTCGGCGACAGCACCTCGCCATCCTCCGTGATGATCCAGGGCTGCTTGGCCGGATCGGACAGGGCGCCGGCGGCAGCCTCAATGGCCTCACGCAGGGTCCGGTAGCGAGCGGGCTGGGCGAGGGGAGCCGGAACCGGAGCGGTACGCCAGATCGTCAGATCGGCGGGACGTTCCAGGGCTTGGGTTTCCATGTGTGTATTCCTTTGATCGTGAGGGTCGTTCCCCGCGATGCCGGATGCCCGGCTCATGGTCTGTAAGACCTCGAACCTGAACATTTGCTGCGGGACGTCTATCCGGGTGAATGGAAGCATCTCTAAGGCAGCTTTGAGGTCATTTCAGGCAGGAATGAAATGCTCATCCAAACCTAAAAGCTCCCTCCCTCATACAAAACGTGCCGTTGTTGATCAGCGCGCAGAATATGGCTGCTTTTGGACGCCCTCTCGTTCTCTTTGTCGCCTCGGCTGACAATGTCGAGCCGATGTTTATCTTTGGCCACGGCGGGTTTCGGTGTGCTGTCGCACCCTGATCCGTCGCGGTACCGAGCCAGTTGAAGGCCATTGCGTCACCGCCCAGTTAATGGCGACGCGAAGCGGTGCGGTTTTCGCAGCATGGTGAAGAGGATGACACATGCCCGATCGGTATCCGCCGCGGCCGGCGGATCGCTTCCTCCGCTGGGCCGCCGGGGCGGCCCTCGGCCTGCTCGCCCTCTTCGTCGCCCAGCCCTACCTGACCGGCCTGCTGTTCTCGGCGGACACCGCGCGGGCGATCACCGCCCGCGGCGACCTGGCGCCCGCCGAGACAGCGACGGTGGAGCTCTTCGCCCGGGCCAGCCCGTCGGTGGTCCACGTCTTCGTGCAGGCCGCCGCCCAGGGGCGAGCCCTGATGGGGGTCGACAACGAGGGCGGTGAGTCGGGCGGCGGCTCGCAGACCGGAACGGGCTTCATCTGGGATGCGGCCGGACACATCGTCACCAACAACCACGTGGTCGCGGCGGCGGCACAGGGTGGGGGCACCATCGCGGTCCGCCTCTCCTCGGGCGCGGTCGTGTCGGCCAGCCTCGTCGGCGCAACCCCGAGCTACGATCTCGCCGTCATTCGCCTGGGGCGTACCACCGCGGCCTTGCAGCCCCTGGCCATCGGCACCTCGGCCGATCTCAAGGTCGGCCAGTCGGTCTTCGCCATCGGCAATCCGTTCGGCCTGGACCACACGCTGACGACCGGCGTGATCAGCGCCCTGCAGCGTCGCCTACCCACCAGCGCGGGACGGGAACTCTCCGGCGTCATCCAGACCGATGCGGCGATCAATCCCGGCAATTCCGGAGGTCCGCTCCTGGACTCCGCCGGGCGCCTCATCGGCGTCAACACCGCGATCTTCTCGCCCTCCGGGGCGAGCGCCGGCATCGGCTTCGCGATCCCGGTCGACGTCGTGAACCGGGTCGTCCCCGAGCTCATCCGCAACGGACGGACGCGCAATCCCGGCATCGGCATCATCGCGGGACAGGAGGCGACTGCGGCGCGCCTCGGAATCGACGGGGTGGTGGTCCTGCGCGTGCTGCGCGGCTCTCCGGCCGCATTGGCCGGCCTTCAGGGTGTCGACCCGCAGACGGGCGAGATCGCCGACATCATCGTCGGGGCCGGCGACCGACCGGTGCATCGCCTCGCCGACCTCACCGCCGCCATGGAGGCGGCCGGTCTCGGCACCTCGATCGACCTGACCGTGGAACGGGACGGACGCACCCGCCGTGTCCGCGTCACCACCACCGACGTGGCGGAGAGCCGGCTCTGAGGCCGGGCCCTCGTCACGCCGCGCGGCGCTCGCTAAAGCGATCCATCGTCAGTGAAAGTGACCCATGGTCAGCCTTCGTCCCTCCTGCGCCGTCCTGCTCTGGCTGGCCGCTCCCCTCGCCGCCGGTGCCGCCGAGCGGACACCGCCGCATCTCTGCCCGGACAATGCGCCCGAGGGCGTCCGTCTGCCGCCGCAGCCCGGCTGCGGCACGGCGCGCCCGAAGCCGGCGGTCGCGGACAGCCAGGGGTTCCGTGATGTGGGCGGAGTGAAGCTGCGCGTCGGCGGCCGCGTCGGTGCCGAGTACGGGTTCGGCCGGTGACGTTCCTCGCCGGAGCGGTGGCGCTCCTTCTCGTGTGGTGGTTCGGGCGAAACCTGCGGATTCGCCATCCGGCCCTGACGGCACGCGTCCTGCGGCAGGTGGGAGGCTACATCGCCCTCGCGCTGGCAGCGCTCTTGCTGATGCGGGGCCGGCTCGAATTCGCCGTCCTGCTCGGGGGCGGGGCCGTCTGGCTGCTCGAGGGGTCGGCCGGCCTGAACCGCCGGGTCCGGGGTTTTGCCGCCCGCTACGATCCACGCCGGCTGTCGGGGGCCACCATCCGCTTCGATGCGGGCGGGGAGGGGATCGCCCTGGCGGGTCCCTATGCCGGCCAGCCCCTGGCGGTGATCCCCCTGCCCGCCCTCATCGCCCTGTTCGGACGCGATGCCGAGACCGCCCGTCGTCTAGAGGCGTATCTCGACCGCCGGCATCCCGGCTGGCGTGTAGACGCTCAGGGAGATCCCGACCCGGGGCCGCGCCGCGCGGCGTATCCAGGGGCGATGACGGAGCAGGAGGCCTATGAGATCCTGGGGCTTGAGCGCGGGGCGTCCCTGGAGCAGGTCCGCACGGCTCACCGGACGCTGATGAAGCGGCTGCACCCCGACCAGGGAGGCACGGCCGAGCAGGCGGCCCGCGTCAACGCGGCCCGTGACAGGCTTAACAACCGACATCGCTGATACTCCACGCGCGTTGCCAGACAGGGAATGTCGAGAGTGCGGCCGTCCGGCGATACGAACCGGGCGTCCGTGTCCTGTGCCGGAACGCCCGAACGGGGCGCCGGTCCCTTGCAGACCCGTCAGTGCAAACTCAGCTGCGGGTGGCGAAGCAGTTGAAGCCGTTGCGCTTCAGCGCGTTGCAGGCATCTTGTGCGCTGTCCTGCTCTGCGAAGCCCGAGAACCGGGCGCGGAACAGGGTCGCGCCGCCATGCTCGACCTTCACCGTGTAGGGCGAGGCCTTCGAGAGCGCGCCGCCGGCCCGGCTGCGGGCGTCGGACAGCATGGATTTCGCCTTGTCCTCGTCGTCCATGGCGCCGAGCTGGATGACCCAGGCCGTGGGGGTGATCCGCGCGCCGGAGACCGGCTTCGCCGCCTCGCTGCGGGGGCCGTCGACGGAGGCGAGACGGGCGTCGCTCTTGCCGCCGGCCGGGAAGGCCGGCTGGCCGCCGGACGGCGCATAGGCCTGCGCCGAGGCCGGCAGGGCGCCGGAGCGCCACTTCATGCCGGCACTGCCGGGGGTCGTGGTGGCGGAGCGGCCGGGGCTGATGTCGAGGGGCTGACCGGCGTGCAGGGTCGATGCCGTGGTTTCCACATCCTCGTCGTCGGCGGAGGCCACCTGGGTCCGGGTGCGCGAGGCGCCGTCGGCGACCACGGCCGGGCGCGCGCGCTCCGCGACCTCGACGGTCGAGGGGGCCTGGCGCGCACCCGCATAGGCGCGGGGCAGGGACTGGCGCACGAGGTCGGCCATGATCCGGTCACGGCTGGCGCCGGACTTACCGCCCAGCACGATCGCCACGATCTGGCGGTCGTCGAGCTTGGCCGCCGTCATCAGGTTGAAGCCGGAATCGCGGGTGTAGCCGGTCTTGATCCCGTCCACGCCCTGGACATTGCCGAGGAGACGGTTGTGGTTGCCGATGACCCGGCCGCGGAAGGCGAAGGACCGGGTCTGGAAGTACCGGTAGTACCGCGGGAAGCGATCCTGGATCGCCCGGGCCAGGATGGTGAGATCGCGCGCCGTGGTGATCTGGTCGGCATCCGGGAGACCGGAGGCATTGGCGTAGTGGGTGCGGCTCATGCCGAGAGCCTTGGCCTTCTGCGTCATCATCTCGGCGAAGCGGGCTTCGGAGCCGGCGATGTTCTCGCCGATGGCGCAGGCCACATCGTTGGCCGACTTCGTCACGATCGCCTTGATCGCGTCCTCGACCTCGATGGTGGAGCCCGGACGCAGGCCAAGCTTCGAGGGAGCCTGGGAGGCCGCGAAGGACGAGATGGTGAGTGGCGACTCGAGGGTGTAGCGTCCGCGCTCCAGCTGCTCGAAGAGCATGTAGAGCGTCATCACCTTGGTGATCGAGGCCGGGTGGCGCAGCGAATCCTCGTTGATCGCGTGCAGCGTCTTGCCGGTCTTCACGTCCACCACCATGGCGGCGTAGGGCGGGTTGTAGCCGCCACCGCCGCCACCGCGGTGATGATGGCCGCGTCGCGCCTCGGCCGGGGAGGCGAGGGCGGCCAGGACGGCGGCCGCTGCGATCGCGGCCGGGATAGCAGGCACCCGGCCGACGCGGGGAGTATGGCTACGCATCACGACTCACTGCCTCGACATGCACGACCCGCAGGTCGGCTTGCACCGCAACATCTCGGCGGGGGGTGCGGCCGTGCCGCCGTTACCCCGCAACATCTGTCAATCAGGCTAGGTGGACGCAGTTACGGCCCGGTTAATGCAGCGCGACCAATTCGTTGGATCCGCCGTCCATATTGCGATGCAATATATCGCTTGACGTTTTATGTTGCGTCGCACACAAAACGTCACGGCCGGCTTCGGCCTCGCGGGCAATTGCCCGACACATCAGGGTAAGCCCCGCGGGGGCGAAAGGATCGTCAGATGACCCAAATGTACGAGAAGGCCGCCGAGATGAACAAGACCGGCCTCGCCAGCGTGATGAAGAGCGTCTCCTCGCTCGCCAAGACCAATCAGACGGCCGGCATCGAGATGGCGGATTTCGCCAAGGAATCCTACAGCGCCGGCGCCGAAGCGATGAAGCAGCTGGCCGCTGCGCGCACGCTGCAGTCCGCCCTGGAGATCCAGGCCGAGTACCTCAAGGCGTCCTACGAGCGCCTGCAGAACCAGGCCAAGGTGATGACCGACCTGTACCAGGGCCTCGCCCAGGACGTCGGAGCGCCGCATCAGGCCAAGGCGCCGTTCGATTTCAAGAGCTTCTTCGACCCCAAAAATCTCTTCAACCCGAAGGCCTTCTTCAACGCGAAGACCTTCGACCTCGCGAGCTTCCCCAAGCTTCCCGGCTTCCCCGCGGCCGACCAGAAGGCGGCCTGAGACCGGGGCGCCGCGCGGCGGGCGCACGGCCCGCCGCAGTCCTTCACGTTCTGACAGTCCGGCCCCGTGCGATCGCTCGCACGGGGCCTTTTTCGTGTCCGGGACCGGGCGTTCCGAGAGCGTCGTCCGGGTGGTTGGGGAAGCCGGTCCGCTGCCGTCTCGGACAAGTGCGCGCAGCCGACTGGCGAAGCGACCGATCGCCCTATAGATTACCAGCGATGCGAGCGCGCCTCGCCGGCGCGACCCGCGGATGAGCAGCCACCAAGCAGCATGCCGCACCAAGGGGTCGATGCGATTCAGATGACCGACGTCCTGATACGGGGCAGCGAATCCTCGCGCGCGGACGGCCCCGAGACCTTTTCACCGCACCGGCGCGTCGCGAATGTGCGGGCGACGGACGAGCCACGCGAACCGGGTGGTACGGATGACGGCCGGTCCGGGACCGCCATCATCACCCGCACCAAGCCCAAGACCAAGCGACCGAGCCTCTACCGGGTTCTCTTGCTGAACGACGACTACACGCCTCAGGAGTTCGTGGTTCACGTCGTCGAGAAATTCTTCAACAAGTCCCAGGAAGTCGCGTTTCAGATCATGATGCACGTGCACCACAATGGTGTCGGCGAGTGCGGGATCTTCACGTACGAAGTTGCGGAGACCAAGGTGACGCAGGTCATGGACTTCGCCCGCAAACACCAACATCCTCTCCAGTGCGTTATGGAAAAGAAATAGGCACCCCACACAGAGGCCACGCTTTGCCCAGCTTCTCTCGCAGCCTAGAACAAGCTCTCCACCGCGCCCTGGCGCTCGCCGGCGAGCGCCGGCACGAATATGCGACGCTGGAGCATCTCCTGCTCGCCCTCGTGGATGATCAGGACGCGGCCGCCGTCATGCGGGCCTGCAACGTCGAGGTCGACACCCTCAAGCGCAGCCTGGTCGAGTACGTCGACACCGAGTTGTCGAACCTCATCGGGGACGGCCGCCAGGATGCCAAGCCGACGGCCGGCTTCCAGCGCGTGATCCAGCGTGCCGTGATCCACGTGCAGTCCTCCGGGCGCGAGGAGGTCACCGGCGCGAACGTGCTGGTGGCGATCTTCGCCGAGCGCGAGAGCCATGCCGCGTACTTCCTGCAGGAGCAGGACATGACGCGCTACGACGCGGTCAACTACATCAGCCACGGCATCGCCAAGCGCCCGGGCGCGTCCGAGGCCAAGCCCGTGCGCGGTGCTGACGAGGAATCCGCCTCCGAGCGTCCGAGCGGCGACGAGGGCGAAGGCCGCACGAAGAAGAAGGGCGATGCCCTCGAGGCCTACTGCGTCAACCTCAACAAGAAGGCCCGCGACGGGCGGATCGACCCGCTGATCGGCCGCGAGGCCGAGGTGCAGCGCACGATCCAGATCCTGTGCCGTCGCCAGAAGAACAACCCGCTCCTCGTGGGCGAGCCCGGCGTCGGCAAGACCGCCATCGCCGAGGGCCTGGCGCGCAAGATCATCAACAAGGAGGTGCCCGAGGTCCTCATCGAGGCCACGGTCTTCTCCCTCGACATGGGCACCCTGCTGGCGGGCACCCGCTACCGGGGTGACTTCGAGGAGCGCCTCAAGCAGGTGATGAAGGAGATCGAGGCGCACCCGAACGCGGTGCTCTTCATCGACGAGATTCACACGGTGATCGGCGCCGGCGCCACCTCCGGTGGGGCGATGGATGCCTCGAACCTGCTCAAGCCCGCCCTGGCCAACGGCTCGCTGCGCTGCATCGGCTCGACCACCTACAAGGAGTACCGCCAGTACTTCGAGAAGGATCGCGCCCTGGTGCGTCGCTTCCAGAAGATCGACGTCAACGAGCCGTCGATCCCCGACGCGATCGAGATCGTGAAGGGCCTGAAGCCGTACTTCGAGGAGTTCCACAAGCTCAAGTACACCACCGAGGCCGTGAAGGCCGCGGTCGAGCTCTCGGCGCGCTACATCAACGACCGCAAGCTGCCGGACAAGGCGATCGACGTGATCGACGAGACCGGTGCCTCGCAGATGCTGGTGCCGGAGGCACGCCGCAAGCGCACCATCGGCGTCAAGGAGATCGAGGCGACCATCGCCACGATGGCCCGCATCCCGCCGAAGACCGTCTCGAAGGACGACGCGGTGGTTCTCAAGAACCTTACCGAGAACCTTAAGCGCGTGGTCTACGGCCAGCCCAACGCCATCGACGCGCTGACCTCCGCGATCAAGCTGGCCCGCGCGGGCCTGCGCGATCCCGACAAGCCGATCGGTTCGTACCTGTTCGCGGGCCCGACCGGCGTCGGCAAGACCGAGGCCGCCAAGCAGCTCGCCGCGTCCCTCGGCGTCGAGATGCTGCGCTTCGACATGTCGGAATACATGGAGCGGCACACGGTCAGCCGCCTCATCGGCGCGCCCCCCGGCTATGTCGGGTTCGACCAGGGCGGCCTGCTCACCGACGGCATCGACCAGCATCCGCACTGCGTGCTGCTGCTCGACGAGATCGAGAAGGCGCATCCGGACCTGTTCAACATCCTGTTGCAGGTCATGGATCACGGCAAGCTCACCGACCACAACGGCAAGCAGGTCGACTTCCGCAACGTGATCATTATCATGACCACGAATGCGGGCGCCTCCGACCTCGCGCGTTCGGCCTATGGCTTCACCCAGGCCAAGCGCACGGGTGACGACGTCGAGGCGATCAACAAGCTGTTCGCGCCGGAATTCCGCAACCGTCTCGACGCGATCATCTCCTTCGGGCACCTGCCGAAGGACGTGGTGGCGAAGGTGGTCGACAAGTTCGTCCTCCAGCTCGAGGCGCAGCTCGCCGACCGCAACGTCACCATCGAGCTCTCGGACGAGGCACGCGAGTGGCTGACCGAGAACGGCTACGACGACGCGATGGGCGCCCGCCCGATGGCCCGCCTGATCCAATCGACCATCAAGACGCCGCTGGCCGACGAGGTTCTGTTCGGGCGGCTCAAGGACGGCGGCGCGGTGCGGGTCGTCCTGCGCAAGGGCGAGGGCGCGGAGAAGGACGCGCTCGGCTTCGAGTTCCCGGCCGGTCCGGTCACGCCGAAGCCCGAGAAGGACGTCGCCAACGCGGCCAAGAAGCACAAGCGCACGAAGGCCAAGGCCTCGGCGCGCAAGACGAACGACAAGCGCGACGACAAGGGCGGCCCCAGCGGCGGCTCCGGGGTCCGCACCGTTCCGAAGGTGCCGCTGGTCAAGGCCTGAAAGGCCAGGGCCTGAGATCCACCCGGTCGAACCGGCCTCTCCCCTCGGGAGGGGCCGGTTTTTCACGTCCGACGGGCGGCGGAAAACCACATCCGGCGGTCGACACGAGGTCGCCGGATGGTTAGCAAGCGCGGGAATGGAGCGCGGACACTGCGAGAGACTGGCCGGATACGCCTCCCCAGCGCTGAGATCGGTTGAGGAGGGGCGTCCCCGATGAACGACTTGCACGAGGGTCCCCTCACGCCCATCGCCACCAAGCAGGCCGCCGCCCCGAAGCTCACGGCGCGGGAGCAGCGCCGGCTGCGGCGTCGGCGCCGCCGGCGCGGCGAGGAGATCCTGGGCTGGATCCTGGTTCCGGTGATCGTCTTCGGACTCTACTGGGGCGTGACCACCGGCCTCGATTTCCTCGGGACCTCGCCGGGCCAGCTCTGGGACCAGCTGATGCAGGTCAAGGCGATGATGGAGAAGCGCAGCTGATCCGGACGCCGGTCGAACCAACCGGCGCCGGTCCCACGTCACGCCCAACGAAGCACTTCAGCGACGCGCGGAGGCCGGTCGTCCGCAGGGATCGACCGGTTTCGATTCGCGCCCTCAGCCCCGCCGCAGGGCGTGGATCGAGAACAGCCGATCGGGATCGGTCCAGACCGCCTCAGCGCCCCAGCCGGCCTCGCCCGCCAGGGTGCGGAAGCTCTCGACCGTGTACTTGTAGCTGTTCTCGGTGTGGATCGTCTCACCCTCGGCAAAGGCGATGCGGCGATCCGCGATGCGGATGGTCTGGGCCTTCAGGCTGACGAGGTGCATCTCGATACGGGAGGCCTCGGGGTTGAAGAAGGCCCGGTGGACGAACGCGTCGAGATCGACCTCCGCGCCGAGTTCGCGGCGCATCCGCACGAGCAGGTTGCGGTTGAAGGCCGCCGTCACGCCGGCGGCATCGTCGTAGGCGGCATCGAGCACCGCCTTCTCCTTCACGAGGTCCACACCGATGATCAGGGTAGCGCCCGCCCCGAGCACCCGCCCGAAATGGGCGAGCAGCCGGGTCGCCTCGGGCGGCTCGAAATTGCCGATGGTGGAGCCGGGGAAGAACCCGGCGACCGGGCCGCCCGACAACCCGGCCGGGAGGGTGAAGGCCCGGGTGAAATCCGCCGCAACGGGGGCGATCGTCAGGTTCGGGAAGTCCCGGGCCAGGGCCTCGGCCTCGCTGAGCAGGAAGCTCTCCGAGACATCGACCGGGACGTAGGCCGCGAGGTCCGGCCGGTGCACCATCAGGCGCCGGACCTTCACGGTCGAGCCGCTGCCGAGCTCGACGAGGGTCGCCCGGGCCGGCAGGGTCGCGGCGATGGCCGATCCTTGCGCGTCGAGAATGCCGAGCTCCGTGCGGGTCGGGTAGTATTCCGGCTGCCGGGTGATCGCCTCGAACAGGTCCGAGCCAGCGGCGTCGTAGAAATACTTCGCCGACAGGAACTTCTGGGGCGCCGAGAGGCCGGTCAGCACATCGTCCAGGAACTGGCGCTCGGCATCGATGGCCGCGATCGGGGTCGCGTCCGTGAAGACGGGGTTGATGGTCAAGGGACGTCTCCGGGCACGCGACGGGTCGAGGATCAGGACCGGGCGTCCGACAGGCGCAGGCCCGTGAACTGCCAGCGTTGATGGGGATAGAAGAAGTTGCGGTAGCCGACCCGCGCATGGCCCTGCGGCGTCGCCACCGAGGAGCCGCGCAGGACGAATTGGTTCGACATGAACTTGCCGTTGTACTCGCCGAGTGCGCCGTCCACCGGGCGGTAGCCGGGGTAGGCCGTGTAGGCGCTGCGAGTCCACTGCCAGACGAGGCCGAAGGCGTCGGGGAGCTTGTCCGCGCGGGCCGCGACTTCCCACTCGAACTCGGTCGGCAGGTCACGCCCGGCCCAGCGAGCATAGGCATCGGCTTCGTAGTAGCTGATGTGGGTGACGGGAAGGTCGGGATCGACCGGCTGGATGCCGGCAAGCGTCATGCTCGCCCATCCGCCCTCGGTCTCGCGCCAGTAGCCCGGCGCTTCCCACCCTTCGGTCTGGGCGGCGATCCAGCCGTCCGACAGCCAGAGCTCGGGCCGCGCGTAGCCGCCATCCGTCATGAATTCGCGCCACTGCCCGTTGGTGACCAGGGCCCTGTCGAGGGTGCCGCCCTGGATCAAGGCATCGTGGCGCGGGGATTCGTTGTCGAAGGAGAAGCCCTCGCCCGTATGGCCGATGGACTCGATGCTCCGGCGCAGCTCCGCGCGTCCCCCAACGCTCTGGGGCCTCGGGAAACGCCAATCCCCGTCATAGGCCGGGCCGAGCGGGTTCTGCGCGAAGGCGTGCAGGATGTCGGTGACCAGCAATTCCTGGTGCTGCTGCTCGTGATAGAGCCCGATCTCGAGGACCGGGAGCACCGCCTCGAGGGCACTGGCGGAGGCCTGGCTCAGGAGGGCATCCACCGAGCGGTCGACATGCGCGCGGTAGGCAGCGACCTCGTCCGCCGTCGGCCGGGTGATGAGCCCGCGCATGATCCGGGGCTGACGGGGGCCGGCGGCGACGTAGTACGAGTTGAAGAGGTAGTGCAGCCGCTCGTCGTAGATGGCGTAGCCCGGCAGATGCTCACGCAGCAGGAACTGCTCGAAGAACCACGTGGTGTGCGCGCGATGCCATTTCGTCGGGCTGGCATCCGCCATCGACTGGACCTGCTGGTCCTCCGGGGACAGCGGCGCCGCGCGGCGCTCGGTCTCGTCGCGGACGTGATGGAAGGCCGCGATCCAGGCTGCGCGGTCCACCGGCATCGCCGAGAGGGGCGGGGGTGGGAACGCAGACCGGCCGGGCTCGGCCACAGGGGTCTCCAGAAACGCTGCCGACGCTGCCATGGCGGCCACTCCCATACCTGAACCCGCAAACCTGAACGTGAGAGAGGAGATATGGCCCCGCGGCCATTCGGCAACGGAGACCGTGCGGGGTCCTTCGTCGCGGCTACGCTCGGACCGCCGGGTCGATCGCCTTTTTCCGGCCACGGTGACCTCCCCTTAACCCTTCGGGGCCGACACTTCGCCGTTCACGCGGGACAGTCGGGCCGGACTCGGATGCGGATCGATCTCATGGCAGGAGCGACCACGGCGGCCGTGGCACGGAGCGTAGCGCCCGCGCCCACCATCCTGGTGTTCGATTCCGGGCTGGGTGGGCTGACGGTGCTGGAGCAGGTCCGGCGGGCACGACCGGATGCCGCCTACGTCTACGCCGCCGACGATGCCGCCTTCCCGTATGGCCGCCTGTCCGAGCCGGTGCTGGTGGAGCGGGTGCTCGGCGTCATGGAGCGCCTGCTCGGGCTGCACGCGCCGGACCTCGTCGTGGTGGCCTGCAACACCGCCTCGACCCTGGTGCTGCCGGCCCTGCGCCAGCGCTTCGCCACGCCCTTCGTCGGCGTCGTGCCGCCGATCAAGCCGGCCGCGGAGGCGACGCGCTCGGGGGTGGTCAGCCTCCTGGCGACGCCCGGCACCGTGGCGCGCGCCTACACCCACGAACTCGTCGAGACCTACGCGAGCGCCTGCGCCGTCACCCTGGTGGGCGCCCCGAACCTCGCCGGCTTCGCGGAAGCCGAGCTGGCCGGCCAGCCCGTGGACGACGCGGCCCTGGCCCGCGAAATCGCCCCCTGCTTCGTCACCCTGGAGGATGGCCGGCGGACCGACGTGGTCTGCCTCGCCTGCACCCACTACCCCCTGCTCCTGGCCCGGTTCCGGGCCCTTGCCCCCTGGCCCGTGACCTGGATCGACCCGGCCCCGGCCATCGCCCGGCGGGTGACGCAGCTGATCGGGCCGAGCCCCCGCGCCCTGGGCCGGGACGATGCGCCGGTGCTCGGCGCCTTCACCAGCGGCGCCGGCCTCACGGCGCCCCTGCGCCGCTCCTTGGAGGCCCGGGGGGTCGGGCGCGTCGCGGTGGAGGCGATGCCGCTCGGCCTGCAATAGGTGATGGGCAGCCGGCTCGGCATTGACGGAAGCGGCCGCGTGCTCTAACGAGGCGCCGGTAACGGGGCTCCGACGAGGGGCCCCGATGCTTTTCAAGCGCACCCGTGGGCGGCAATGTCCGTCCTGTCGCTCCGCTCCAGGCTTCCGGGCCCGGCGGAGAGAGGAGGGCGCGTTCCTCGATAGATCTCCATTGCGAGAGGAACCGCGATGTCAAAACGCATTCAGGCGAAGCACAAGCTCGATCGCCGCATGGGCCAGAACATCTGGGGCCGCCCGAAGAGCCCCGTCAATCGCCGCGAGTACGGCCCCGGCCAGCATGGCCAGCGCCGCAAGGGCAAGATGTCCGACTTCGGCACGCAGCTGCGCGCCAAGCAGAAGCTCAAGGGCTACTACGCCAACATCACCGAGAAGCAGTTCCGCCGTTACTACGCCGAGGCGATCCGCCTGCGCGGCGATTCCGGTGAGAACCTGATCGGTCTGCTCGAGCGCCGCCTCGACGCCGTCGTGTACCGCGCGAAGTTCGTGCCGACCCCGTTCGCGGCGCGTCAGTTCGTCAACCACGGTCACGTCAAGGTCAACGGCCAGCGCGTCAACATCGCCAGCTACCTCGTGAAGCCGGGCGAGCTGATTGAGGTCAAGGATTCCTCGAAGCAGCTCGAGATCGTCGTCGTGGCCGCGCAGCTCGCTGAGCGCGACGTGCCGGACTACATCGAGGTGGATCACTCCAAGATGACGGCCCGCGTCACCCGCGTGCCGAACCTCGGCGAGGTTCCCTACCCGGTCCAGATGGAACCGAACCTCGTGATCGAGTTCTATTCGCGCTGATCCCAGCGGATCTTCGCCGACGATACGAGAGGGCCGCCCACGAGGGTGGCCCTTTCTCGTTGAAGCTCAGGTTTCGGGAACAACGGCTTCGGAGGCGACGGTTTCGGCCGAAACGGTCGCGAGAGCTCAGCGGGGGAGGGTGCCGGCGCCCGGGGCTGCGCGGTTGCGCGATCGCAGGGCGCGGGACGCATCCCGGGCGCTCGGCGGAAGACCGCCGTCGGCGGCTCCCGGCTCATCCCCCGGCGCAACAGGCCCGACGCCGCGCCTGTCCCGCCCGCCGGTCTCGAAGCCGTAGCCGGCATTCACGCCGGCATAGAAGCCGGTGAAGTCCTCGGCCGCGGCCGGAGCATGCGCCGCCAGCCCGGCAAGGCCGATCAGCGCGAGGAGGGTGGTCCGCATCCCGATCTCCGGAGGCACTGGCGTCTCTCGCGACGTCAGCCTGAAACGCGAAACGGCGGCCCGGGCGGGCCGCCGTTTCAGTCATGCCGTGAAAGGTGGCCGCAACGCGGCCAGCCCGTGTCGATCAATCGTCGACGTTGATGCTCTGGGCCTCGCGGCCCTTCTGACCCTCGACGACGCCGAGGACGACCTGCTGGCCTTCGGCCAGGGAGTCGAGACCGGCGCGGGAGAGGGCCGAACGGTGCACGAACACGTCCTTGCCACCGTCGTTGACGGAGACGAAGCCGAAGCCCTTGGCCGGGTCGTACCACTTCACCGTGCCGGTCATCTCGGTGGACGGACCGCTGGCGAAACGACCGCCGCCACGATCACCGCCGCGGTCGCCGTAGCTACCGCCGCCACCGCCGCCACCGTAGCCGCCGCCACCGCCGAAGCGGTCGCCGCCACCGAAGCCGCCGCTGCGGGGCGGACGCGCGTCGCGCATGGGAGCGGCCTCGGCCGTGGAGGTGTCCACGCTGGTGACGTCGGTCACCTGCGGACCCTTCTGGCCCTGGGCGGTGTGAACCGTCAGGCGCGTGCCGGGGAGGAGGTCGGCATGGCCAGCAGCTTCAACGGCGCGGATGTGGAGGAAGGCATCGCCCGAACCGTCAGCCAGCTCGACGAAACCGAAGCCTTTCTCCTTGTTGAACCACTTGACCGTCGCATCGCGCTCCGGTCCAGAGGGCGCCGCAGCGGCGCGCGACGGACCACGGTCGAAACCGCCGCCACCGCCGAAACCACCACCGTAGCCACCGCCGCTCGGAGGAGCCTGATCCGGCCAACGCGGCTCGGCTCCACCCTCATCGAAGCCGCGCTTCTGCGGCCCCCGAAAATCACGACCACGTCCCATAGAAAGCTCGCAAAAACCGTCCGCCGACCATCAGTTTCGATAACCGCGTGCGCGCCATCCCAGACAGCCCACGCTCCGCTCTATCATTACTCCCAGCAGCGGTGACCAAGAATAACGCCTTAGTCCTGACTGAAAGCCGCCTTGATCGCAAGATGCTTCTGCCCCGGTTGGCGAGAGTTCCGTAACTTTCCTGCGGCAAAATGCGTAGCTTTTTAGCGCACCCCCGCGCAGCTCCCGGCCCGTGCCCGCCGCTGAGGCAATTCTCGCGACCGCCGATCGAATCGATTTGCTGGCCGATGTTAGCAAAGCGCAAAGTCCCGAACGGTAGGCTGTCGGCGGGGCATGTCCGCCCCGAGCCGCCGGGCCCGATGCCGCATCCATGATCGCGACCCCGAGTTTTCCGGACCTCTCGGCACTGGTGGTCGACGAGAGTCTCTACATCCGCCGCATCGTGCGCGACATGCTGATGCGCGTCGGGATCAAGCGGGTGCTGGAGGCGCCGGACGGGGCCGAGGCCCTCGGCGTCCTGGCGGAGAGCAAGCCGGACCTCACCATCATCGACTGGGATCTGGCGATCCTCTCGGGCGAGGAGTTCATCCGCCTGGCGCGCACGCCCACCACCTCGCCGTCGCCCACCGTCCCGATCATCCTGATGCTGGCCCAGCCCCGGCGCAACGTGGTCGACCGGGCGATCTCGCTCGGGGTCAACGAGATCATCGCCAAGCCGTTCTCGCCCAAGACCCTGTGGTCGCGCCTCGACGAGGTGATCAACCGGCCGCGCCCGTTCTCGCAGGTGAAGAGCCTCCTCCGGCCGGTGCCGCGCATGGCGGCGGCCAGCAAGCTCGGGTGAGCGCCCGCGCGGAAAGCTCGCTCGGGTGAGCCCCGGCCTGCTTCGTTCGAGCCGCTGAATTCATCCCGGATGCGGTCGTCCGGGCGATCGAGGCTTTGCAGTTTGCCGGGGAGACCTGTAGCGTCTCACGGGACTGTTGGTCCGGCTCTCCGCCGAGGGCCATGATCGAGGATTTCGGCTCAGCCGATGAGGGACGAGAGCGCCGCGACCATGCCGGCCCGCCCGAGCGGCGGGAAGACGCCGCTAGCGGCACCGGTGGCGCGCGCCGATACGCCGGCTTCGGCCAGCCGTCCGGGCCGGCGCAGCGCCTATGCGGCCCTCGACCTCGGCACCAACAATTGCCGCCTCCTCGTGGCCGAGCCGGCCTCGCACGGCTTCCGGGTGATCGACGCCTTCTCGCGGATCGTCCGTCTCGGCGAGGGGCTCGGCAACGCGGACCGGCTCAGCGAGCCCGCGATCGAGCGGACCCTCGAGGCCCTTCGGGTCTGCAAGGCCAAGATGCAGGCCCGCGGCGTGGTGCGGGCGAAGATCATCGCCACCGAGGCCTGCCGCCTCGCGGTGAACGGCGCCGCATTCGTCGAGCGGGTGCGCAACGAGGTCGGGCTCGACCTCGAGATCGTCGACCGGCAGACCGAGGCCTACCTGGCGGTGACGGGCTGCGCCGCCCTGGCCGACCCCTATTCCGAGTCGGTGGTGATCTTCGACATCGGCGGCGGCTCCACCGAGATCGCCTGGCTCGACGGCGCGGCGACGAACCCCTCGGCCGATCCGACCCTGCGCATCCGCGCCTGGGATTCCCTGCCCGTGGGCGTCGTGACCCTGGCCGAGCGCCACGGCGGCTCCGACGTCACCCGCCTGACCTTCGAGGGCATGGTCGAGGAGGTGGCCGATCTCCTGGCGCGCTTCGCCATCCGGGCCGCCCCCGCCGCGAATGCCCGGCACTTCCACCTGCTCGGCACCTCCGGTACGGTGACGACGCTGGCGGCGATGCACCTGCGTCTCGCCCGCTACGAGCGCCGGCGGGTCGACGGTCTCTGGATGAGCGACGCCGATGTGGGCGAGGCGATCGACGACCTCCTCGACACCCGGCTCGAACAGCGCGCGGACAATCCCTGCATCGGGCGGGACCGGGCGGACCTGGTCCTGGCGGGCTGCGCCATCCTTGAGGCGATCCGCCGGGCGTTTCCCTCGGACCGCCTGCGCATCGCCGATCGCGGCCTGCGCGAGGGCCTCTTGATGAACATGATGCGTGAGGACGGCGTCTGGCGCCGTGGGAGCTACCGGTGAGTGACAGGCGTGGTGCCGGCGCGGGTCTGCGCGGCGAACTCAAGCAGCGGGTGAAGACGGGGCGGGGCCGGACCGCCTCGCAGAAGCGCTGGCTCGAGCGCCAGCTCAACGATCCCTACGTGGCCCGGGCCAAGCGCGAGGGCTACCGCTCGCGCGCAGCCTTCAAGCTCATCGAGATCGACGAGCGCTTCAAGCTCCTGAAGCCCGGCCAGCGCATCGTCGACCTCGGCGCGGCCCCCGGCGGCTGGTCGCAGGTGGCGGCCAAGATCGTGGGGGCCAGCGGCAAGATCGTCGGGATCGACCTGCTCGAGATCGAGCCGATGGTCGGGGTCGACTTCCTCACCCTCGACTTCCTCGCTCCCGAGGCGCCGACGCTGCTCACCGACCTCCTCGGGGGGCCGGCCGACCTCGTGCTCTCCGACATGGCCGCCAACACCACCGGCCACAAGCAGACCGACCACCTGCGGATCATCGGCCTCGCCGAGACCGCGGCCGAATTCGCCCGTGAGATCCTGGCGCCCGGCGGGTCCTACCTCGCCAAGGTGTTCCAGGGCGGCACCGAAGGGACGCTGCTCGCCGACCTGAAACGGGACTTCGCCAGCGTGCGCCACGTGAAGCCGAATGCGAGCCGGGCCGATTCGAGCGAACTCTACGTCTTGGCGACGGGCTATCGCGGCCCGACCGGCGCGGCCGTCGAATCGCAGGACGACTGAGCCGGGCGGATCCCGGCCATGGAAGCGTGACCATAGTGCACTGCGTGCAACGCAGCATGCAGACTCACGCAGAGCTCTGCATTTCCGACGACTTCCGCCTCAAAAACTTATGCGATGCATAATCAGTAAAATTTCGATTTTTGCATTATAATTGGCTCCGCACCAGGGCCTCTAGAGAATTATAGGCCCAGGCCGCATTGTTGCGCACTGCAACATCTCTGGTGCAGGACGGCGGCTCCGCGAGATCGCCGAGAGCCTTTTGAATGTTCGAGATGTTTCAACCTCAGCCCGGTTCTGAGACTGAAAAGTTGTTCCACCGTCGCAAGTTCCTGGAGTTCCTGTCGGCCAGCCCCGTGGTGGCGCCGTCGATGGTCGCCGCCCTCGCGGGCCTGTCGGCCCTCGGCACCGACGCCGCCATGGCGCAGAGCTACGACGTCCTGCGCCAGTCCCCCGGCAATGTCGGCGAGATCATCGATTCGCCGAGCCAGGCCCTCAACGTCTTCGATTTCGAGCCCGCGGCGAAGAAGGCCCTGCCCCCGGCCCATTACGGCTACCTGGCCAGCGGCGTTGACGGTGACGAGACCCTGAAGGCGAACCGCGAGGGCTTCGAGAAGATCCGCATCCGCGCCCGCCGCCTGATCGACGTGCGCAAGATCGACACCACCGTGAAGATCTTCGGCGAGACCTGGGCGAGCCCGATCGTCCTGGCTCCGGTGAGCAGCCAGGCCGCCTTCCATCCCGAGGCCGAGTCGGCGGTGGCCCGCGGCGCCAAGGTCAAGGGTCACCAGATGATCCTGTCGACCGTGGGCAGCACTGCGATCGAGGACGTGATCAAGGAGCGCGGCGCGCCCGTCTGGTACATGCTTTACCCGACCGACGACTGGGCTGTGACCGAGGCCCTGGTGAAGCGGGCCGAGAAGGCCGGCGCCCCCGCCATCGTGCTCACGGTCGATCGCCAGGGCGGCCGCAACACCGAGACGCTGTTCCGGGAGCGTCGCCTCGACACCCGCACCTGCTCGGATTGCCATACGCCGGGCTTCAAGAACGAGGTCAGCCGCAAGCCGATGTTCGACGACATCGACGTGTCGAAGGTGACGAACCTCTACGGCACGGGCATGACCTGGGACTACGTGAAGCGCCTGCGCGGCATCGTGAAGGGCAAGCTCGTCCTCAAGGGTATCGTCACCCACGAGGACGCCAAGAAGGCCCTCGATTACGGCGTCGACGCCCTGATCGTGTCGAACCATGGCGGCCGCGCCGAGGAGAGCCTCGAGTCGACGATCGATGCGCTTCCCGAGGTGGTCCAGGCGGTCAACGGCAAGGCGCCCGTCCTCATCGACGGCGGCTTCCGCCGCGGCACCGACGTGATCAAGGCCCTGGCGCTCGGCGCCAACGCGGTCTGCATCGGCCGCCCCTACGTCTGGGGTTTGGCCGCCTTCGGCGAGCCCGGCGTCACGGCGGTTCTGGCGATCATGCAGCGCGAGTTCGAGACGATCATGCGCCAGGTCGGCGCGACGAAGCTCTCCGAGATCACCGCCGCCAGCGTCAGCCGCGCCTGAGATCGTCACCGGGCGGCGAAGCCCATTCGCCGTCCTCTCCGGATCGCTTCTCGGGCAGAACCGCCCGGGGCGCGATCTGCTGTTCAGGGCCCGGCCGGCAGACCAGCAGGCCGGCAGGACAGGTTCGGGAAGACTGCGCATCCCCTGGACCATCCCTGTCCCTCGCCGGTATTGCGCCGTAGGCTCAGGACACCTTCGGCCTTCAAGTCGGGACGGGGCGAGACCCAGCGCAGCGAAGGATCGCCGCGCAGCTGCCGCGCACGGGATCTGTCCAGCACCGCAATCGTCTGATCTTCAGGGCCGGATCATTACGCTTTCATTAGCCCTGATCGCCACGATCCTTCGACGACGTCGCCGACATCAACACATCTTCCATGATCTGCAGTCCAGGTTGCCGGTCTTGATCCGGGCGCCTGCCCCGGGCGCGCAGGCGATGTGGAGTTGTCGATGGTCTCCCGGCTTCCGGTCTCCCGGTTTCTGGTCTCCCTGTTCGCGGCCGGGATCGGCTTCGCCGCGACGGCGGCGGCGGCCAAGGACATTCCCTTCGCGAAGGTGGCGGATTGGGACATCAGCCGCAGCGGCGATGGGGCCAAGGCCAAGTGCATGATGGTGCGCGGCTACCAGGATGCGGACGACGAGAATGCCAGCGCGGTGGCGATCGGGACCTACCCGGGATTCCTGGTCATCTCCCTGGGCTACCAGGGCTGGTCGCACGACAAGGGCGACCGCACCGTCGTTCTCCTGGCGGGCGGAAAGGTGGTCGACCGGCGCTCCAAGTGGAAGGCCGACGACACCCAGTTGACCGGCGAGTTCCCGGACACGCTCCTGCCGCACCTCATGGGCGCCGACGCCATCGTGCTGCGCTTCAAGGACGGCGACGCCGACTTCAAGATCCCGGCCTTCGCCGAAGCCTTCGCCGCGTTGAAGCGCTGCAGCAGCACGCCGGCGGAGGTCGCGGCGGAGCTTCCCTCGGAGGGCCGCATCGCCAACTACGCGAGCGGGCTCTTTTTCGAGAAAGCCCTCAAGGAGTGCGAGGTCGCGAGCACGGGCAAGCAGCGCGCCGATCTCGAGGCCAAGCTGGCGGCGATGCGCCCGGAGATGAGCCCGATCCAGGCGGCCATCGACAGCGAACTCGGCAAGCGCTTCACCGACCCGAGGGCCCCTTTCTGCCCGAAGGCTGAGGACGCGGCGAGCTTCGGCACCGCCCTTGACCAGTACCTCGCCCTGGGGCCGGACGCGTTCGCGGCCGCGACGGCGCGACGCCAGGATGAGCGGAAGGCGGCCGCACGGCCCTCGGAGACCCGAATCAAGGTCTATGGCATGGGCCTGATCTTCCAGAAACTCCTCGGAAGCTGCGAGATCCCGACGACGGCGCGGCAACGGGCCGCCTTCGATGCCAAGCTCGCCGCCCTCGGTCCCGAGATGGCCCCGGTCATGGAAGAGATCCAGGGGAAGCTGCAGCCGACCTTCGCGAAGCCGGCGCCGGAGCTCTGCACCGCGTTCCGCGACCTGTCGGACGACCCGCAGCCCATCGTTGCCTTCACGACCCAGACGCCCGAGGCGTTCGCCGGGTTCATGGATGCCCGCGAGGCCGCCGAGTCGGCCGCCAAGTCGGCCGCCAAGCCGGCGGAGACGCCGGTGCCCGGCGCCAAGCTCTGAGCCGCGACCGCCCCCGTTCCCATCGGAGAATCCCGTCATGAAGCGCCCGTCGCCGGCCCGGTCCTGCCTGTTCGGCCTGCTCGCGAGTCTCGTCGCCTCCGGGGCCGCGCGGGCCCAACAGCCTCTTCCGCAAGAGGCATTTCAGCAGGAGCGACCGCTGTTCGAGAGCCTGAACGGCTGGCAGGTCGAGCGCGCCGCCAGCGTCACGGGCAGCCCCGCCTGCGTGATCGTGCGGTCCTACGTCGACGAGGACGATGACGACGCCGACAATTCGATCACCTTGGCGCTGGAGAACAAGGCCCTCGTCGTGGTGCTGACCTACAGCAAGTGGCAGCACGACCGGGACGAGAAGATCACGGCCGCCACCGAACTCGGTGGCAAGACCGTCAACGCCAAGGCGACCTGGACCGGCAACGGCACCCGGCTCGTCGGGACCTTGCCCGCCAGCCTCGTCGAGAAGGCCGCCGAGTCCGAGGAGATCCTCCTCAAGGGCAAGGGCTGGAAGGCGGGCTTCGACCTGAGCGGCGTCTCCGAGGCCGTCGCGGCGATGAAGCGCTGCAACGCCGGCGAGCGACCGAAGCCGCGCTCCTGACGCCTCAGATCCGGCAGGCGCCCTCCAGCGCCGTGTTCTCGGCCTCGGTGAAGACCCGCGACCGGATCAGGAAGCGCTTGTCGCGCCCGTTCTCGAGGGAGAACATGCCGCCGCGGCCGCGCACCACGTCGAGGATGAGGTGCGTGTGCTTCCAGACCGCGAATTGCGGCCGGCTGATCCAGAAATCGGCCCCCGCCACGGTGCCGAGATGGACGTCGCTGTCGCCGGTGAGGAAGTCGCCGAGGGGGTAGCACATCGGCGACGAGCCGTCGCAGCAGCCGCCGGACTGGTGGAACATCACCGGTCCGTGCTCGGCCCGCAATTCCTCGATGAGGTCGATGGCGGCGGGGGTCGCGGTGACGCGCAGGGGTGTCCCGTCGGCACCGGCCTGGTCGGCGGTGGTCGGATCGAGGGCGGTCTCGCTCATGGAGGATCTCCGGGAGAGGACGTTCGGGCAGAGACGCCCGGGAGAGGACGCCCGGGAGAGGACGCTGGGATGAGATAGGGCGGCCAACGAAAAAGCCCCGGCCGTCATCCGGCCGGGGCAAGTTTCACTCGGGTGTCAATCTCGAAACCGGCTCCTAGAAGAAGCCGAGCTTCTTGGCGGAGTAGCTGACGAGCATGTTCTTCGTCTGCTGGTAGTGGTCGAGCATCATCTTGTGGTTCTCGCGCCCGATGCCGGACTGCTTGTAGCCGCCGAAGGCCGCGTGGGCCGGGTAGGCGTGGTAGCAGTTCGTCCAGACGCGGCCGGCCTGGATGGCGCGGCCGAAGCGGTAGGCGCGGGTGCCGTCGCGGGTCCAGACGCCGGCGCCGAGGCCGTAGAGGGTGTCGTTGGCGATGCTGAGGGCGTCGGCATCGTCCTTGAAGGTCGTGACCGAGAGGACGGGGCCGAAGATCTCTTCCTGGAAGATGCGCATCTTGTTGTGACCGCGGAACACGGTCGGCTTCATGTAGTAGCCTTCCGCGAACTCGCCGTCCTTGACGTTGCGCTCGCCGCCGGTGAGGCACTGGGCGCCTTCCTGCTTGCCGATGTCGACGTAGCTGAGGATCTTCTCCAGCTGCTCCGAGGAGGCCTGGGCGCCGATCATCGTGGCGGGATCCAGGGGCGACCCTTGCGTGATCGCCTCGACGCGCTTGATCGCCCGCTCCATGAAGCGGTCGTAGATCGACTCGTGCACCAGGGCGCGGCTCGGACAGGTGCAGACCTCGCCCTGGTTGAGGGCGAACATGGTGAAGCCCTCCAGCGCCTTGTCGAAGAAGTCGTCATCCTCGTTGGCGACGTCGGAGAAGAAGATGTTCGGCGACTTGCCGCCGAGCTCCAGCGTCACCGGGATCAGGTTCTGCGAGGCGTACTGCATGATCAGCCGGCCCGTCGTCGTCTCGCCCGTGAAGGCGATCTTGGCGATGCGGGGCGAGGAGGCCAGCGGCTTGCCGCACTCGAGGCCGAAGCCGTTGACGATGTTGAGCACACCCGCCGGCAGCAGGTCGGCGATGAGCTCGGCCACCACGAGGATCGAGGCCGGGGTCTGCTCGGCGGGCTTGAGCACGATGCAGTTGCCGGCCGCGAGCGCCGGGGCGAGCTTCCACACCGCCATCAGGATGGGGAAGTTCCACGGGATGATCTGGCCGACGACGCCCAGCGGCTCGTGGAAGTGGTAGGCGACGGTGTCGTGGTCGATCTCGGAGATCGAGCCCTCCTGCGCACGGACGCAGCCGGCGAAGTAGCGGAAATGGTCGATTGCCAGGGGGATGTCGGCGTGGGTCGTCTCGCGGATCGGCTTGCCGTTGTCCCAGGTCTCGGCCAGCGCGATCAGATCGAGGTTCTCCTCCATCCGGTCGGCGATCTTGTTGAGGATGCGGGCGCGCTCGCCCGGCGCGGTGCGGCCCCAGGCCTCCTTCGCGGCGTGGGCGGCGTCGAGGGCCTTGTCGACGTCGGCGGCGTCCGAGCGGGCGACTTCGCAGATCACCCGGCCGGTGATCGGGGAGGTGTTCTCGAAGTAGCGGCCGGCAACGGGCGCGACCCACTGGCCGCCGATGAAGTTGTCGTAGCGCGCCGAGAACGGCGCCTTGGTACCCTGGTTGAGAAATTCCGGCTTGTTCATCGCAGTTCCTCCTGATTGTTCTTATGGGCGGCAGCCAAGGCCAGACGCGGCGTCAAATCAAGGTGGACTTTTGGCCAACGGATCGTCGCGCAGGGGCGTGGCTCGGATGATCGGCGCGCCCGATGGCGTCGTGACGCGGCGCGGATGTTAGACCCGTTCGGGCGGGTTGGCGACCCGAACGGCCCTCAGCGCGGCCCGAGGCGGGCCAGGCGGCGGTTGCCGATGCGACGGGCCGTCTGCGCGTCGATCCGGGGGCCCGCGCGCGCGCCGCCGGGCAGGTCGAGGAGGAGGCCCGTCGCCCGGCCGTCCGGCTCGATGTCGAGGGCGAGGCGGGTGCCGTCCTCGGCCACGAAGACACGGTCGCTCTCCGGGGTCAGGCCGAGGCGGGCGGGCCCGGCCCCGCGGGCGACGAGGCGGTCGCCCTCCCGGGCGAGGGAGACCACGGCGCGGGGTCCCGTCCGGTAGACCCCGACGTAGCGGTCGAGCACGGCGGCCGGCACCGCGATCTCGGTGACCTCCGGCTGGCCGAGGGCGAGGGCGCCGAGGCGGCGGGACAGGGTCTGGGCCGGCGTCGTCTCGGTGTTGCCCAGGACGACGACCGTCAGGCCGAGATCCGGGTAGGTGTCCTTGATCGCCGAGAACCCGTCGAGGAAGCCGCCGTGGGACAGGAGCCGCTGGCCATAGGCGCGGCCGACATAGAGCCCGAGCCCGTAGCCGTGGCCGCTGTCCCGGACCATCTCGGCCAGCGCGGCCGGGCGCAGGATCCGGCCGGAGAACAGGGCGGCGTCCCAGGCCACGAGGTCGTCCAGGGTGGAGACGAGGCCGCCGGCCCCGAGGACGGCCGCCGACACCACGGGGGGCGCGTTGCGCCACTGCCCGGCGACCCGGTGATAGCCGGTGGCCCGCTGCGGGATCACCGCCTCGGGATCGGCGTCGCCGGTCTCGGCGAGGCCGGCGGGGGCGAGGACGAGGCGGTTCAGCGCGGTGGCGAAGGGCGCGCCGGTGATCCCCTCGACGATCGCCGCCAGGAGGATGTAGCCGGTGTTGCTGTATTCCTGGGCCGAGCCCGCCGGGAACAGCAGCGCCTCGCGGAAGAGCCGGCCCACCACCGCCATGGGCGTGCGGGCGGTCCGGGCGAGGAGGGTCGGGTAGTCGGGCAGGGCGGTCACGTTGGGCAGGCCCGCGGTGTGGTCGAGGAGCATCCGCAGGGTGATGGGCGCCCAGGTCGCCGGCAGGCCGGGCATGTGCTGCGCGGCCGGGTCGTCGAGCCGGAGTTGCCCGGCCTCCTGCAGCGTCAGGATCGCGGCGGCGGTGAACTGCTTCGTCAGGGAGGCGATCCGGAAGCGGGTCTCGGGGGTGTTGGGTACGGACCATTCGCGCTGCGCCGCCCCGTAGGCCTGCCGGAACAGCACCGCGCCGTCCCGGGCCACGATGACGGCACCGGAGAAGATCCCGGCCCGGGCGTAGGGCCGCACCAGGGCGTCGGCCCGGGCGGCGAAGTCCGGCCGGGGCGCCGCGACCGGCGCGACGGCCTCGGCCCGGACCGGCCGGCCCGACAGGAGGGCACCGAGGAGCCCGAACTGGACGATCCGGCGACGCGTCTCCTGCATGCTGCCGCTGTTCCGCTCCCCGACGCGCCGCATCTCCGGCACCCGGGCACGGTTCTCCGAAATTGTGGCGCGAGCGCGCCGAGGAGCCCGCGCGGCAGCCATGCAGCGCCCCGGATGGCCCCGCCGTGCCGAAGGCACCAAGAGCCGGACGAAACGTTCTGGCTCGACGGTGATCCGCCGCGCCGCCCCAGCCCCCGAGGACCGTCCCAGGTGAGCACCACCCCGGCCCAGACCACCCCGGCCAAAATCGTCCCGGCTCAAACTGCGCACGCCCCGGCACCCCCGATCCCCGACGCCGTCTCCGGACCCGCCGCACGGCCCTGGACGGGCCCGGGCTTCGGCGAGTTCGTCGGGATCGTCGCCCTGATGATGGCCGTGACGGCGATCTCGATCGACAACCTGCTGCCGGCGTTCCCGGCGATCCAGGCGCGGTTCGGCGTGGTCGACCCGAACAGCCTGCAGCTCCTCATCTACGTCTACATGATCGGCTTCGGCACGGCGCAGATCGTCTACGGGCCGCTCTCGGACACCTACGGCCGGCGCTCGGTGCTGCTGGCGGGCCTGGCGATCTACGTCGTCGGCACCGGCCTCGCCATGGTGGCGCCGTCCTTCGGCTGGCTCCTGGCGGCGAGGATCATCCAGGGCATCGGCGCCGCCAGCGGGCGCGTGCTGTCGACGGCGATCGTGCGCGACCGCTTCGCGGGGCGCGAGATGGCGAGCGTGATGTCGCTCATCATGATGGTGTTCCTGATCGTGCCGATGATCGCGCCGGCCATCGGCGGCGCCATGCTGCTGTTCGGCTCGTGGGTCTACGTCTTCGTCTCGATGCTGGCGCTCGCCGGCATCCTGGTGCTCTGGTTCGCCTGGCGAATGCCCGAGACGCTGCATCCGGAGTACCGGCGGCCCTTCTCCCTCGGCGCGGTGGCCCAGGCGGTGGCCATCACCTTCCGCAACCGCGTGGCGGTGGGCTACGCCACGGCGCTGGGCCTGCTCACCGGCTGCATCATGGGCTATGTCGGCTCGGCCCAGCAGGTGTTCGACACGGGGCTCTACCATCTCGGGGGCCTGTTCCCCCTGGCCTTCGGCCTCGTCGCCGGCGCCATGGGGGCCGCCACCCTCGTGAATGCCCGCCTCGTCCGGCGCCTCGGCATGCGGCCGCTGTCCCATGCGGGCCTGAGCCTGTTCGTCGTCGTCGCGGTGGGGCAGGTGGTGGCGGGGCTCGCCTATCACGGTCACCCGCCCCTGGCCCTGTTCCTGACGATCCTGGCCGCCAACCAGTTCCTGATCAGCTTCGCCATGCCGAACTTCAACGCCCTGGCGCTGCAGCCCCTCGGCGAGATCGCCGGCACGGCCTCGTCCTTCCTCGGCTTCTACACCACGATCCTGGGCGCCTTCTGCGGCTTCCTGATCGGGCATGCCTTCGATGGCTCGGTGCTGCCCATCGGCATCGGCTACGCGCTCCTCGGCGGCCTCGCCCTCGCGGTGGTGGCCTGGACCGAGCGGGGCCGCCTGTTCCGCGGCGGCGTCTCCGGTTGAGGAGACCGCAGCCTTAACGCCGTCTTCAGGCGGTCACGACAAAGGTCGGTGTCCCAGGATACCTGACGGAGCCCCAGACGTGACCGGCCGTGCCCAAGACGGACTGCTCTTTCTCACCCGGCTGCTGCTCGCCGCCGCGCTGCTGCCCACCGGGGTCGCCCGGGCCCTGAACGTCTCCGGCTTCGCCATCACCCTCGCGGCCACCGGCCTGCTGTCGCCGAACGCCGTCGCCACCGCGGCCGTGATCGTCCAGGTGTTCGGCCCGGTGGCGCTGATCCTCGGCGTGCTGCCGCGCCTCAGCGGCTTGGCGCTCGCCGTCTTCGTCGGCGTGATGGCGGTGCTGCTGCATCCGTTCTGGCAGTTCGTCGGCCCGAGCGCGGTGGCCGAGCGCACCCTGCTCCTGGCCGATTTCGGTCTCGCCGGCGGCTTCCTCATGTACGCGATGACCGGCCCCGGCCGCTGGAGCTGGCAGGGCTGGCGCCAGGGCGCCCGCGCCGCGGCGAGCCCGGCCCGATCGGCGGCCAAGCCGACGGCCGGCGCACGGGGCGGGCCGAAGCCGAAGCGCGCGCCCGGCGGCCGGGCGCCCGCCCGCGCCGCAGCCTGAGGCCCGCGCCCCCGGGCGTTCTACGGCATCGCGTTGCGTGGGGCGGCGGCGACCAGCCGGTGCCCCGAGACCTCGGCCCCGGCCTCCGGGCTTAGCCGGCGGAAGGGGAAGAACGACATCACCGAGATCAGCGCCACGGCCAGGAAGGCCGGGGCGAAGTCCTGCGCCGCGATCTCGCTGCGGCCGTGCAAAGCGGCTGCGCCCTCCAGGGCCAGGGCCGCCAGGGACACGCCCAGGCTGAGCGAGAGCTGCTGCGCCACGCTGGCGAGGCTAGTGGCCGCGCTCATCTCCCGGGTCTCCAGCTCGGCATACGCGATGGCGTTGACGCAGGTGAACTGCAGGGAGCGCACGCAGCCGCCGATCAGCAGGAGGCAGATGATGATCGCGTGCGGGGTCTCGGCGGTGAACAGGCCGTTCACGGCGAGAAAGGCCGAGGCGACGAGGGCGTTGACGAGCATCACCCGGCGGAAGCCGTAGGCGCGCAGGATGCGGGGGCCGATGATCTTGATGAGCAGCGCCCCGGCCGCCGCCGCGAAGGTGATGAGGCCCGAGCGCAGGGGATCGAGGCCGAAGCCGATCTGCAGCATCAGCGGCAGCAGGAACGGGATCGCCCCGGTGCCGATCCGGAACAGGCTGCCGCCGGTCACCGCCGCCCGGAAGGTCGGATAGCGCAGCAGGTCGAGGCGGATCACCGGATGGGCGATGCCGCGCGAATGCCGGAAATACAGCGCCAGGAGGAGTCCCCCGGTGACGAGGCAGCCCCAGGAGACCCCGTCCGGCAGGAGGTGGCGGCCGGTGGAGGCCAGGCCGAGCATCAGCGTGGCCAGCCCCAGCCCGGAGAGCAGGAAGCCGAGGACGTCGAGGGGCGGCCGATCGCTCTCGCGGATGTTCTCGAAGTAGAGCGTCGACAGAACGATGCCGGCGATCCCGATCGGGATGTTGATGAAGAAGATCCAGCGCCAGTCGAAGTAGGTGGTGATGAAGCCGCCCAGCGGCGGACCGAAGATCGGTCCGATCAGGGCGGGGATCGTCAGGTAGGCGAGGGCGCTGACGAGTTCGCTCTTGGGCACGCTGCGCAGGATCACGAGGCGTCCGACCGGCACCATCATGGCTCCGCCGATCCCCTGGAAGAACCGGGCGGCGACGAAGCCCGCCAGGGAGTTCGAGGCCGCGCAGGCCAGCGAACCCGCCATGAACACCCCGAGTGCGACCCGGAACACCGTGCGGGCCCCGAACCGGTCCGCCATCCAGCCGCTGATCGGGATGAAGATCGCCAGGCTGACGAGGTAGGCGGTCAGCGCGAGCTTGAGGGCGATCGGGTCCTCGTTCAGGCTCCGGGCGATGGCCGGGAGCGCGGTGGCGATCACGGTGGAATCGGTGTTCTCCATGAACAGCGCGGTGGCGACGACGAGGGGAACGATCTGGGAGGTGCGCATCGGCGAGACATAGGTCCGGTCGGGCCGTTCGGGTGCCTCATACCGACGAAAAGCCGCGCCGCGGCAAGCGCGCGTCCCGTGACGAATGGCACGGGATGAAAGCGGCATGTCGCACGTGCAGGGCCTGACGCCTCCGGCGGCGTGGCCCTGCGGCCACATCGGTCCAGCATCGGACCGGCGACGGGCCTGCTCACCTTTCCACAATGTTGCTGGAGCCGCTAAGCTCGCCGGCATGATCTGGACACCGCAGGTCTCCCCCTCGGAAAGGGCTCCTTCGGGAGACGCCTTTCCCGGGGAGGCGTGCCGAGCGTCCACCCGCGCGTCCCCAAGAAAGTCACCGATGCTTCCGAGGTTCGAACATCGACGCAGGCTGGCAGGCTTCGTCTCCAGCCTTGCCCTGGCGGCCGCGGTCGCGGGCTGCGGCACCGTGGTGCTCACGGAATCCGGCGCCCTGACCCGCTACGACCGCCTCGCCGGCAGCGACGAGACGGCCAGCTCCTCACGAATCTTCGTCGATCCGGCGGCCCTCGCGGCCACCCGGACGGTGCGGATCGTACCCACCTCCTTCTCCGAGGTCGTGGCCCCGGGCCTGACCCCGGCCGAGCGCAAGCTCGTGGCCAACGCGGCCGACCGGGCCCTCTGCTACGAACTCTCCCTGCGCTACGACGTGGTCTCGGGCCGGAAGGCCGACCTCACCGTCCGCTCGGCGGTGACCCGGATCGACCTCACCAACGTCCCGGCGGCCGGCGCCACGGTGGCGACCTCGGCGGGCATCACCATCGCGTCCCAGCTCGGCGCCGGTTTCGCGACGGCCGTCGGCCGCATCCCGATTCCCCGCATCCCCATCGGTCTCGGCAGCCTGACGGTCGAGGCCGAGGCCCTCGACAGCCGCAACGTGCAGCGGGCCGCCATGGTCTGGGGCGGGGCGAGCAACGCCTTCACCAACCAGGCCCGGTTCTCCCCGGCCAGCGACGCCTACGACCTCGCCGGCGAGTTCGGCCAGGATTTCGGCTTCTACCTCGCCACCGGCCAGGACCCGTTCAAGGCGCCGCTCACGCTGCCGACCTACGATCGCGTCCGCATCACGACCCTCGGCGAGGCGCCCCTCGACCCGGATTGCGAGGCGTTCGGCCGCGCACCCGGCATCGACGGCATCCTCGGCGACTACGTCGGCGCCCCGCCGGAATGGACCGACAAGGGACCGGCCGAGGGCCTGCCGGGCGCCCCCCGAGGCGTGCGCTAGGCGCAACCCCCACCGGAGAACGGCGCCCCTGGCGCATTTTCCTGTCGGACGCGCGCACCGGCGGCTTTGCGCCGGTTCCTCGCGCATGATACTGGCCCGTGCCAACCCAGTGACGTCGGAACGCCCGTGAGGGCCCGACGCAGCACCCGTTCCGGAGTTGGTTCATGGCCCGCATCACCGCTGATTCCATCATCGAGGGCCTGACCTTCGACGACGTCCTGCTGCGCCCCGCAGCCTCCTCGGTGATGCCCACCGAAGTGAAGATCGCGAGCCGGCTCACCCGCTCGATCCACCTCAACCTGCCGATCCTGGCCTCGGCCATGGACACCGTCACCGAGGCGCCGATGGCGATCGCCATGGCACAGAACGGCGGCATGGGCGTCATTCACCGCAACCTCGAGCCGGCCGAGCAGGCCGAGCAGGTCCGCCTCGTCAAGAAGTACGAGTCGGGCATGGTGCTGAACCCCATCACCATCCACCCGGACGAGACCCTGGCGGACGCGTTCTCGCTGATGAAGCAGAACCGCATTTCCGGCATCCCGGTGGTGGAGCGCGGCCCCAACGGCTCCCGCGGCAAGCTCGTCGGCATCCTCACCAACCGCGACGTGCGCTTCGCCACGAACTCGTCCGAGACCGTCGCCGACCTGATGACCCGCGACCGGCTCATCACCGTGCGCGAGGGCGTGAGCCAGGACGAGGCCAAGCGCCTGCTGCACCAGTTCCGCATCGAGAAGCTGCTCGTCGTCGACGACCATTACCGCTGCATCGGCCTCATCACGGTCAAGGACATCGAGAAGCAGGTCGCCTATCCGGGCGCGGTCAAGGACGAGCAGGGCCGCCTGCGGGTCGCCGCCGCCACCACCACCGGCGACAGCGGCTTCGAGCGGGCCGAGCGCCTGATCGATGCCGGCTGCGACGTGATCGTGGTCGACACGGCCCACGGCCACTCGATCAAGGTGCTCGACGCGGTGCGCCGGGTGAAGCAGCTCTCCAACGCCGTGCAGGTGGTGGCGGGCAACGTCGCGACCCGCGACGGCGCCCAGGCCCTGATCGATGCCGGCGCGGACGCCATCAAGGTCGGCATCGGCCCGGGCTCGATCTGCACCACCCGCATCGTCGCCGGCGTGGGCGTGCCGCAGCTTACCGCCCTGATGGAGGCCGTGGAGGCCGCCCATGGCGCGGACGTGCCGGTCATCGCCGATGGCGGCATCAAGTACTCGGGCGACCTCGCCAAGGCGATCGCGGCCGGCGCCTCCGTGGCCATGCTGGGCTCGCTCCTGGCCGGAACTGACGAGGCCCCGGGGGAGGTGTTCCTGCACCAGGGCCGCTCCTACAAGAGCTACCGCGGCATGGGCTCGGTGGGCGCCATGGCCCGCGGCTCCGCCGACCGCTACTTCCAGGCCGAGGTCAGCGACACCCACAAGCTCGTTCCCGAGGGCATCGAGGGGCAGGTGCCCTACAAGGGCCCGGTGGCGGCGGTGCTGCACCAGCTCGCCGGCGGTCTGCGGGCCGCCATGGGGTATGTCGGCGCACCGACGATCCCCGAGTTCCAGGAGAAGGCGCAGTTCATCCGCATCACCAATGCGGGCCTGCGCGAGAGCCACGTTCACGACGTGACCATCACCCGCGAGAGCCCGAACTACCCCGGCCGCGCCTGACCGGCGCTGCGTGCGCCCGTGCCGGATGTCCGGCCGGGTCGCCGCCCGATAGGAATCGCCGTGTCCGTCCAAGCCATCCTGGCCCCCGTCTTCGCCCAGGTCTTCCTCACCTTCGCGCTGCTGTTCTGGACCGGGCGGATGCGCCTCTCCGCGGTGCGCGGCGGTGCCGTGAAGGGCCGCGAGCTGACGCTGGGCCAGCGCAACTGGCCGGCCCCGGCCCAGCAGGCCGCCAACACCTTCTCGAACCAGTTCGAGATCCCGGTGCTGTTCTACGTGCTCGTCGGCCTCGCCCTGGCCACCCGCAAGGCCGACCTCCTGTTCGTTGTCATGGCCTGGGTCTTCGTCGCGACGCGCTTCGTCCATGCGGGCGTGTATCTCTCCACGAACCACATCCCGTACCGCTTTCGGGCCTACGCCGTCGGCACGCTGGTGCTGCTCGCGATGTGGATCCTCTTCGCAATCCGGATCTTCCTGGCGCCGATCGGCATCTGACCCGGTACGATGGCGCGGCCTGACGGATGGGTGGCCGCCAAGGGGCCGCGATCCACGAACGACGAAAGGGATGAGACCATGCGCGTTCTCGTTGTCGGCGCCGGCGCCACCGGCGGATACTTCGGCGCACGCCTCGCCGAGGCCGGCCGCGACGTCACCTTCCTCGTCCGTCCGGCGCGCGCGGCCAAGCTCGCCGATGCCGGCCTGACGGTCGAGAGCCCCGTCGGCAACCTGCACATCCCGGCGCCGCAGACGGTCACCGCCGCCGACCTCGCCGCCGGCAAGGGCGGCGCCTTCGACCTCGTGCTGTTCTCGTGCAAGGCCTACGACCTCGACGGCGCCATCGCGGACGTCGCGCCGGCGGTGGGTCCCGACACCGCGATCCTCCCGGTGCTCAACGGGATGCGCCACCTCGACGCGTTGGACCTGGTATACGGTGCGGACCGCGTGCTCGGCGGATCCTGCGCCATCGTGGCGACCCTCGGCCCCGCGGGCGAGATCCGCCAGATGAATCCGCTGCACACCCTGACCTACGGCGAGCGGTCCGGCGGCCGCTCGGCCCGGGTCGAGGCCATCGAGTCCCTGATGCAGGGCGTGACGTTCCAGCCCCGCCTCAGCGAGAGCATGGTGTTGGAAATGTGGGAGAAGTGGAGTTTCCTGGCGACGCTGGCCGGCTCCACCTGCCTGATGCGCGCCACCATCGGCGACATCCTCGCCGCTCCGGGCGGCCTCGCCGTCATCGAGGCGCTGATGGAGGAGTGCCGGGCGATCGCCGAGGCCGCCGGCTACGCGCCGCGGCCCGGTGTGATGGAAAACACGCGCAAGACGCTCACGGCCGAGGGATCGGCCTTCACCGCCTCGATGCTGCGCGACATCGAGGGCGGTGCCCGGATCGAGGCCGACCACATCATCGGCGACCTGATCGCGCGGGCCCCCGATGCGTCCGCACACCCGGTCCTCGACCGCGTCTACACGCATCTGAAGGCCTACGAGAACCGCCGCGCCCGCGAGGCAGCGGCGGCGAAACCTCAGTAGCGCGGGCCGGGCGGCGGGGGCGGAGGCGCGCCGTATTCCAGCTGGGTCTTGGCATCCGGCCGGCGCGGGGGCGGCGCCGACAGGTCGGGAGCATCCGGCGCCGTGGAACAGGCGGCGACCGCCAGCATGACGAGGCCGGCGAGGCTGAGATGGATGACGGGAGACATGGGGTTCTCTAAAGCTCCAGGCGTCCGCTCCACGCGGCACCGTGGCGCAAGCTAAGCCGTAAACGTGCCGGAAGCTCGACTGTATTGTGTCCGGCCCTCGCCCGAAGCGTGGCGGTATCGCGGCGCCTACGGAAGGCGATGGCCCTAAAACCCGAGGATCTTGCCCTGACGCCCCCCGCCCGCCTCTCCGCCGCCATCGAGGTCCTCGCCGATATCGCCGCGCGCCGCCGCCCCGCCGCCGATGCGCTGAAGGATTGGGGTTTAAGCCACCGCTTCGCCGGGTCGGGCGACCGCGCCGCCATCGCCAGCCTCGTCTACGACGCCCTGCGTCGGCGCGCCTCCGCCGCCTGGATCATGGCCGACGAGGGCCCGCGCAGCCTCGTGATCGGCATGCTGCGGCTCCAGTATGGTCTCGCGGCGCCGACCATCGCGGAGATGTTCAGCGGCGAGCGCTTCGCCCCGGAGCCCCTGACCCCGGAGGAACGGACTCGCCTTGTGGAAGGGACTCTGACCGACGCCCCGCTCCACGTCGCCGGCGATGTCCCCGAATGGGTGCTTCCCTCCCTCGAAGCGACCTTCGGCTCCGAGACCCTCAACGAGCTGCGCGCCCTTGGCCGACGGGCCCCGCTCGATATCCGCGTCAACACGCTCAAGCGCAGCCGTCCGGAAGCCCTAGCGGGTCTCGTCCACCTCGCGCCGCAGCCGACCCCGCACGCGCCCAACGGCCTGCGCATCCCCATCGGCGATGATGGGCGAGGCCCCGCCCTCCATGTCGAGCCGGAATTCATCGACGGCTGGTACGAGATCCAGGACGAAGGCTCGCAGCTTGCGAGTCTTCTCAGCGGCTCACGCCCCGGCGAGACTGTCGTCGATCTCTGCGCCGGCGGTGGTGGAAAGACCCTGAGCCTCGCCGCGATGATGGAGAATTCCGGGCGATTGGTGGCCAGCGACGACGATCCCCGCCGGCTCGCCCCGATCCACGAGCGTCTGCGGCGCGCCGGTGCCGTCGCGGAGATCCGTACGCCCCGCGCCGGCAAGGCCCGCACCGACGTTCTCGGTGACCTTGACGGGTGCGCGGACCGCGTCCTCGTCGATGCGCCCTGTACCGGCTCCGGAACCTGGCGGCGCAATCCGGACGCCAAGTGGCGAATGCGCCCGAATGCCCTGGGCACACGTGTGGCAGATCAGGCCACGGTGCTCGACCGGGCCGCGCGGCTGGTACGCCCCGGCGGTCGCATCACCTACATCACCTGCTCGCTGCTGCCCGAGGAGAACGACGCGGCCGTCGCCGGTCTTCTCGCGCGCCGGCCGGACGACTTCGCGGTGCTCTCAGCCTCCGAGATCCTCGCCACGCACGCGCCCGATCTCGGCTCGGCGGTCCGTCTGACCCGGCACGGTCTCCAGATGAGTCCCGCCCGGACCGGCACCGATGGCTTCTACGTCGCCACCCTTGAGCGGCGGGCCTGAAACGAGGATTGGCCCCGCAAGGGGGCCAATCTATACGACTCGTCAGGAGCAGCGGCGCTCTTTCAGAAGCAGCGGCGCTCTTTCAAAAGCAGCGGCGCTTGCGCACCACGACCATCCGGCCCATCGGCCCACGGCGCTTGGTAACGACGGTTTTGCAACGGGGACCGCGGATCACCGTGCGCTCGACGATGCGGACCTGCTGGATCCCGCCGGCCGGTGCGATGCCGGCCGAGACGGGCAAGGCGGAGGCCGAGGTGGCTCCGAGTCCGGCGAGGGCGAGTGTGGCGATCCCGAAGATGGTGGCTCTCATGGCTGAGGCTCCTGTTCGCTGCTGGGGGGCACGGTGTCGGCGCCCGGCGGTGAACGACCGGTTAACGGGACTGCACGCCGGATCCCCAGGCCGACGCCAGCCGCGGGGCGGCTCTGCGGACCGATCCGTTGCACCAGACCGAGGCCTCGTCTAACTCCGGTGCCATGACTACAGAGCACGACAAAATCCTCATCGTCGATTTCGGCAGCCAGGTGACGCAGCTCATCGCGCGCCGCGTCCGCGAGGAGGGCGTCTACTGCGAAATCGTCCCCTTTACCAAGGCGGCCGAGGCTTTCGCCGAGACGAAGCCGAAGGGTGTGATCCTCTCGGGGGGGCCCGAATCGGTGACGACCGAGGCCTCGCCCCGGACTCCGCAGATCGTCTTCGATTCTGGCGTGCCGGTCTTCGGTATCTGCTACGGCCAGCAGACCATGGCTGCCCAGCTCGGTGGCGAGGTCGAGGGCGGCCATCATGCGGAGTTCGGTCGGGCCGAGATTGAGATCCTGTCGGAATGCCCCCTGTTCAAGGGCGTATGGCACGTGGGCGAGCACTATCCCGTCTGGATGAGCCACGGGGACCGCGTCACCAAGCTGCCGGACGGGTTCACCACCGTCGCCATGTCGAAGAACGCCCCCTTCGCGGCGGTCGCGGACGAGGCTCGCCGGTACTACGCGGTGCAGTTCCACCCGGAGGTGGCGCACACGCCGCATGGCGCACTGCTGATCCGCAATTTCGTGCGCGACATCGCCGGCTGTACGGGCGACTGGACCATGGGCGCCTACCGCGAGGAGGCGATCGAGAAGATCCGCGCGCAGGTCGGCAAGGAGCGGGTGATCTGCGGACTGTCCGGCGGCGTCGATTCCGCCGTAGCGGCGGTTCTGATCCACGAGGCGATCGGCGAGCAACTCACCTGCGTCTTCGTCGACCATGGCCTGCTGCGCATGGGCGAGGCCGAGGAGGTCGTGCGCCTGTTCCGCGACCACTACAACATTCCCCTCGTCCATGTTGAAGCGCAGGACCTGTTTCTTGGGGAGCTCACCGGCGTCAGCGACCCGGAGCAGAAGCGCAAGACGATCGGGCGCCTGTTCATCGACGTCTTCGAGGCCGAATCGAAGAAGATCGGCGGGGCCGCCTTCCTGGCCCAGGGCACCTTGTATCCGGACGTGATCGAGAGCGTTTCGTTCACCGGTGGTCCCTCGGTGACGATCAAATCCCATCACAATGTCGGCGGCCTGCCCGAGCGCATGAACATGCAACTCGTCGAGCCCCTGCGCGAACTGTTCAAGGATGAGGTCCGTGTCCTCGGGAAGGAACTGGGCCTTCCCGAGGCCTTCGTCGGACGACACCCTTTCCCGGGTCCGGGCCTTGCCATCCGCTGCCCCGGTACGATCACGCCCGAGAAGCTCGAAGCCCTGCGCAAGGCCGATGCGATCTACCTCGACGAGATCCGCAAGGCCGGTCTCTACGACACGATCTGGCAGGCCTTCGCGGTGATCCTGCCCGTAAAGACCGTCGGGGTGATGGGTGACGGGCGTACCTACGACCACGTCTGCGCCTTGCGAGCCGTGACTTCGGTCGACGGCATGACCGCCGATTTCTATCCATTCGACATGGCCTTCCTCGGCCGCGTGGCAACGCGGATCATCAACGAGGTGAAGGGGATCAATCGCGTGACCTACGACATCACCTCGAAGCCACCGGGAACGATCGAGTGGGAATGAGCTGCAGGCAGTCTGTTCAGAAAAATTTCTCTACACGGTGCGACCAATCGGCAAAATAAGACGCGACAGAGCGCAACAAGCCTTGCCGTCCCTAAATTGGCATGTAGTATACCAACGGTCCCTCCCAGGGATTCATGTGACGCAACTTTAACCCCGCAGACCTTAGGGTCCGCGGGGTTTTGTCGTCAGGCTGCTCGGCACTCTCGTAGGCCGAGCAGCGGGCGAGAGCCCAATATTCGGCAGCCTCTCGATCTGTCGGAGTGACCGCTTTCACTGGGCAGGGAAGCCACACCGAGCAAGCGATACACGGCACGACCGAATCGTGAATCGGCCACGCTTGTATCTCAAGCGACGGCCCTCTACAGACCGACGCGCCATCCGGCTGGATCGGTTTAGTGCAAAAACGCCAAGACGCGCGAGATTGATTCGATGGTTGAGCCTCAGGGTTCGTTCGCTCCACTCGCCGGGCTAAAGCATCGCACCCAGATCTTCATTCTATTAGTCGTCTCAAGTCTTTGCGTTACTGGGTTTTTGTGGTTTCCAGGCGCGTTCGCTGGGGCGGCGACGTCACCGACGCCGGCCGCCGTCACAGTGGTGCCGCCGAGCAACGGCGACTTCATCCTCAGCCACGACCAGCTGGCCGCCATCGATACCGAGACGGTGGAGCAACGGCTCTTCTACGAAGAGATCACCACCGAGGGTAAGATCGGCGTCGACGAGTATCAGGCCACCCCGGTGTTCTCGCCTTACCCGGGTCGGGTCATTGCCATCTTCGCGCGCACCGGCGAGCAGGTGCAGAAGGGCGAGCGCCTGTTCTCGATCCAGGCCAACGAGATGGTGCAGGCCCAGAACGACTATCTCGCAGCCCTGAACGTCCTCGCTAAATCACGCTCGCAGCTCGGCTACGCCCAAGCCGCTGAGAAGCGCCTGCACGATCTGTATGATTCGCGGGTCACCACCCTGCGCGAGCTTCAATCCGCTCAGAACGACCTGAATACGGCCACCAACGATGCCCGGACAGCGGAGGTCGGTTTGGAAGCCGTGCGCAACCGGCTGCGCATCCTGGGCCTGCGCGACGACGAGGTGGCCAATTTGCAGAAGGGCTCGATCAACCCCGAGACTGCGATCAATGCGCCCCTCAAGGGAACGATCATCCAGCGCAAGATCGGACCGGGCCAGTATATCGGCACCAGTGGGAGCGACCCTTCATACATTATCGGCGACCTGTCCAAGGTCTGGCTCATCGCGCAGCTGCGCGAGCCGGACGCGGCGAAAGTCGATCTCGGCGATCGCCTGAAGTTCCGCGTGCTCGCCTATCCGGACAAGGTCTTCGAGGGGCGGATCAATTTCATTGGTTCGTCCGTCGATCCCACCACCCGTCGCATCACGGTCCGGGCCGACATCGACAACACCCAAAATCTGCTGAAGCCCGAGATGTACGCCACCGTGCGCATCATCAACGAGCGCGAGACCCTGTCGCAATCGGTACCTCGTGCGGCGGTGGTGCTGGAGGGCAGTAAAGCGAGCGTCTGGGTGTTGAAGGCCGACAACACGGTCGAGAGCCGCAGGGTCAAGCCTGGCATCATTGACGGAAGCAAGATCGAGATCCTCGAAGGTCTGGCGACCGGCGAGCGCGTGATCTCGCGCGGCTCCCTGTTCATCGACCGGATGGTGACCCGGGGCTGATTCGTCCGCTCCCGGCAGCAGGAACCCAACGCATGACCGGCCTCGTCCATCTCGCGCTGCGCCAGCGTGCCCTGGTGGTTCTCGCGTTCGTGCTGCTGCTGACCTGCGGGCTGGTGGCCTTTCGAACCCTCAACATCGAAGCCTATCCCGACCCGACCCCGCCGATGATCGACGTGATCACGCAGGCGCCTGGTTTGTCGGGCGAGGAGATCGAGCGCTACGTCACCGTGCCGATCGAAGTGATCACCTCCGGCTTGCCGAACCTGAAGCAGGTCCGCTCGGTCTCCCTCTACGGTCTGTCGGACGTGAAGCTGCAGTTCGGCTTCGAGTTCAGCTACCGCGAGGCCGAGCAGCAGGTGCTGAATCGGCTGGCGCAGCTCGACGCCCTTCCCAATGGCGCCAAGCCGACCATTTCCCCGGTCAGCCCCATCGGTGAGATCTTCCGCTACAAGCTGACGGCCCCGGCAGGCTACAGCGTCCTCGACCTCAAATCCCTGCAGGACTGGGTGCTGCGTCGGCGCTTCCGCGCCGTGCCGGGCGTCATCGACGTCATCGGCTGGGGCGGCAAGACGAAGACCTTCGACATCGCTGTCGACCTCGACCGGCTCACCGCCTACGGGCTGACGCTGTCCGGCGTTGTGAAGACCCTGAACGACAGCAACCTGAACGTCGGCGGCAACCGGATCAATCTCGGCACCCAGTCGGCGGTGGTGCGCGGCGTCGGCCTGATTCGCTCCACGGACGACATCGGCGAGACCGTGCTCACACAGTCGGGCGGTGCACCGGTGCTGGTCAAGGACGTCGCCACCGTTACGATCGGGCACCAGCCGCGCCTCGGCATCGCCGGCATGAACGACGACGACGACATCGTCCAGGGTATCGTTCTGATGCGGCGGGGCGAAGAGAGCACGCCGACGATCGAGGCCGTGCAGGCGGAGGTCGGGCGCATCGAGGCCATGGGCCTGCTACCGCCCGGGGTTCGCATCGAGCGGATCTACGACCGCGCCGACCTCATCGCGGTCACCACGCACACCGTGCTGCACAACATGCTGGTCGGCATCGTGCTGATCCTGATCGTGCAGTGGCTCTTCCTCGGCAACCTGCGCAGCGCCCTCATCGTGGTGGCGACGATCCCCTTCGCGCTGTTCTTCGCCGTCATCATCCTGGTGGTGCGCGGCGAGTCGGCGAATCTGCTCTCCGTCGGCGCCCTGGATTTCGGCCTGATCGTCGATGGCACGGTGATCATGGTGGAGGCGATCTTCCGGCGGCTCTCCGGTCACGGCGCGCCGACAGGGGAAGTGGTCCGGCCCGGTTTTGCCGGCAAGCTCCTGCGGATTCGTCAAGCCTCTGGGGACGTCAGTCGCTCGATCGTCTTCGCGGCGATCATCATCGTGACGGGCTTCCTGCCGCTCTTCACCTTGACGGGGGTGGAGGGCCACATCTTCGGGCCAATGGCGCAAACCTACGCCTACGCGTTGCTCGGCGGCCTCATCGCCACCTTCACAGTCACGCCCGTCCTCTCCGCCTACCTGCTTCCGGCCCATGTCGAGGAAGTCGAGACGATCCTCGTGCGAACCCTCGACCGCCTTTACCGACCCGCCATCCGCGCCGCCCTTGGTAACCGCATCCTCACCCTCGGCCTCGCGCTGTTGCTCACCGCCGGTGTCGGCGTCGCGGGGCGCCAGCTCGGCCTGGAGTTCCTGCCCAAGCTCGAGGAAGGCAATCTCTGGCTGCGCGCCACCATGCCGGCGACAATCTCGCTGGAGGAGGGCAACCTCTACGTCAACCGGATCCGCCGCATCATCGCAGCGGTGCCGGAGGTCGAGAGCGTGGTCTCGCAGCACGGCCGACCTGATGACGGCACCGATGCCGCTGGCTTCTTCAACGGCGAGTTCTTCGCGCCGCTGAAGCCGGCCGAGAAGTGGCGTCCGGGCATGACCAAGGACCGGATGGTCGGCGATCTCCTGGACCGACTACGCACCGATTTCCCCGGCGTGGAGTTCAACGTCTCGCAGTACCTGCAGGACAACGTCGCCGAGGCGGTCTCCGGCATCAAGGGCGAGAACTCGTTCAAGGTATTCGGATCGGACCTCGAGACCTTGACGGAGGTCGCCAACCGTGTGGAGGCCGTGCTCCGCAAAGTGCCCGGCGTCACCGATCTCGGGGTGTTCACGTCGCTCGGCCAGCCCACGGTGCAGATCGACGTCGACCGGGTCCGTGCTGCGCGCTACGGCCTCACTCCCGGCGACATCAACGCTACGGTCCGCACCGCCATCGGCGGCGACAGCGCCGGCGACCTCTACGATAGCGGTTCGGATCGGCACTATCCTATCGTCATCCGCCTCGCCGAGCAGTTCCGCCAGAGCGTGGCGTCCATCCGCAATCTACGCATTTCGGGGCAGGGGCCGAACGGCACGCTGATGCAGGTGCCGTTGAGCGAGGTCGCTCAGGTCGCCCTCGTCTCAGGGCCCGCCTACATCTATCGGGAGGGACAGGAGCGCTACCTTCCGGTGAAGTTCAGCGTCCGCGACCGTGACCTCGGTAGCGCGATCTTGGAGGCACGCGAGCGTGTGAACGCCGACGTAGCCCTGCCGCGGGGCTACCGCCTCGAACTCGTGGGCGAGTTCAATAACATGCAGGGCGCCCTGGCGCGCCTGTCGGTGACGGTCCCGATCGCCATCGGCCTCATCGCGATCCTGCTGTTCATGAATTTCGGCTCAGCGATCGACATGCTGCTGGCGCTCAGCGTCATCCCGATGGCGGCGGCCGGTGGCGTCCTTGCCCTCGTGATCACCGACACGCCCTTCAGCGTTTCGGCGGCGATCGGATTTATCGCGCTCCTGGGCATTGCCGTGATGGACGGTATCATCGTGCTCTCGCACTTCAACGGTCTGATCGGCGAGGGGGAGGAGCGGGTGCGCGCCATGCTGCGAACCTGTCACACGCAGCTCAGGCCGGTGGTCATGACCTGTGTGGTCGCTGGCGTCGGCCTCCTGCCGGCCGCCTTTTCAAACGGTGTGGGTTCGCAGGTTCAGAAGCCCTTGGCTCTGGTCGTCGTCGGCGGCATGAGCCTGGCACCGCTCCTCATTCTGCTGATCCTGCCGGTGCTCATCCTCACGCTGTCGCGGCGGAAGCCGGGACTGGTCGACGACGAAGCAGCGGACACATCATCGACGGCAGTTCCTCAACCGGCTTCGGTCCACGCCTGAACCCGGCCCAACCGTGAGCGGACACGCCGCTGCAGGCAGGGCTGACACGAGCAATCGGGGGACACACAGGAGGAGAGGCTGTAAGGGGCCGATCGTATTTCAATCGTCAGGTGACGACCCGACTCGTCGCGAGACGATGGCGGAGTGGCCTCGGCCGCAGAGGGTAATGTCGCTGCCGCAACGATTGGGTGGGCAGCCCGACGACCCGCTCGAAAGCGGGTCGGTCATGACCGGCGCTGGAAACGCTCAGTTATTGATGGTGAGTGTGGCCTTCGTCACCGGCATATCCGGCGGAGTCGCGTCCGCGATCTGGCCCGTGGTCGGATGCGGGGTCCGGGTATTGATCCAGTCCGCACCGATCTGCACCGACAGAAGAAGCAGGAGCGCCGCCATCAGGGCATTCGCAGCCCGCTGCAAGGGACGAACCGACAGTCGCACAGAAGCTTCCAGTCGATCCGCATCCGTCTTTGCGGATTCCATCCGGTCCGAGATCGGGAGGAGCCACGGCTCACTGGGAAGAGCCTGAAGCCCTCCCATCTCGTGAGCGCCCGGCAGGTTCTGGAACAGTCCGCTGGACATATCCGTACTCCTGGTTGGTGAGTGGCAGCCGACTGTGGAAGGCTGATCGTTCATATTCAGTTAATCTGACTTTTTGTTCATTTCAAGTTCAGGCTCGGAACGTGCCTCTCGTCCATCGCTCGCCCTGTGACTGATGGTACCCTCGTATCACTCGTCGGGCTGCCGTTCCTCTCGATCCGAGGCCGACGGGTTGGAGATGCGAATAGCGGTTGGTTCAGCCCGCATCGGCTTAGCCGATGAGCCGGCCTACCCCTTTGCTCCGACCATCAGCTTCGCAGTCCCGGCGCCTCCTGGCCGGTACGTGCGACGTACTCGGTGTAGCCGCCGCCGTACTGATGGATTCCGTCCGGGGTTAGTTCGAGGACGCGGTTCGACAGCGCGGCGAGGAAGTGCCGGTCGTGGCTCACGAACAGCATCGTGCCCTCGTAGGTCGCCAGGGCTGCGATGAGCATCTCCTTGGTACCCATGTCGAGGTGGTTCGTCGGCTCGTCGAGGACGAGGAAGTTCGGCGGATCGTACAGCATCCGCGCCATCACCAGACGGGCCTTCTCGCCACCTGAGAGCACGCGGCAGCGCTTCTCCACGTCGTCTCCCGAGAAGCCGAAGCAGCCGGCAAGGGCCCGCAGGGACCCCTGGCCCGCCTGCGGGAAGGAATCCTCCAGGAACCCGAACACCGTGCGGTCGCCGTCCAGCACGTCCATGGCATGCTGCGCGAAGTAGCCGAGCTTGACGCTGCCACCGACCGCGACACTCCCGTCGTCGGGCTCGGCAGTTCCGGTCACGAGCTTGAGAAGCGTCGACTTGCCGGCCCCGTTGATGCCCATCACGCACCAGCGTTCGCGGCGCCGGATCGAGAAGTCGAGGCCCTCGTAGATCGTACGGCTGCCGTAACGCTTATGCACGTTCTTGAGCATCACGACGTCGTCGCCCGAGCGGGGGGCGGGCAGGAATTCGAAAGCGACACTCTGGCGACGCTTGGGCGGCTCCACCCGCTCGATCTTGTCGAGCTTCTTCACCCGGCTCTGCACCTGGGCGGCGTGGGAGGCCCGCGCCTTGAAGCGCTCGATGAACTTGATCTCCTTGGCGAGCATCGCCTGCTGACGCTCGAACTGGGCCTGCTGCTGCGTCTCGTTGAGCGCCCGCTGCTGCTCGTAGAACGCGTAGTCGCCTGAGTAGGTGGTGAGCTGTCCGCCGTCGATCTCGACGATTTTCGTGACGATGCGGTTCATGAACTCGCGATCATGCGAGGTCATCAGCAGGGCGCCCTCGTAGCCCTTGAGGAAGGCTTCGAGCCAGATCAGGCTCTCCAGGTCCAGGTGGTTGCTCGGCTCGTCGAGGAGCATGACGTCGGGATTCATCAGGAGAATGCGGGCGAGCGCCACGCGCATCTTCCAGCCGCCCGAGAGCTTGCCGACGTCGCCGTCCATCATCTCCTGGGAGAAGCTGAGGCCCGCCAGTACCTCGTAGGCACGCCCCTCCAGGGCATAGCCGTCGAGTTCCTCGAAGCGAGCCTGGACCTCGCCGTAGCGTTCGATCAGCGCCTCCATCTCGTCGGCCCGGTCCGGGTCCGCCAGGGCCTGCTCGACCTCCTTCAGCTCGGCCCCGATCTCGCTGACCGGGCCCGCGCCGTTCATGACCTCGGAGACCACCGTTCGGCCGGACATCTCGCCGACATCCTGGCTGAAATACCCGATGGTGATGCCGCGATCCGCGGCGACCTGACCCTCGTCGGGCTGCTCCTCGCCGGTGATCATCCGGAACAGCGTGGTCTTGCCGGCACCGTTGGGACCGACCAGACCGACCTTCTCGCCCCGCTGGAGGGCGGCGGAGGCCTCGATGAAGACGATCTGGCGGCCGTTCTGCTTGCCGATTTTTTCGAGGCGAATCATGGGGTGCGGATCACGGGGTCACGGAGGTTCGGGCGGGTGCTGGGGCCTTACGGCATGCGGGCCCCGAGGGGTAGTGCACCCGGCACCCGGCCGGTGTCTTCTAAGGGTTCGACGCCGATGGTCCTCGCGCCGAAGACCCGCTAGGCTGGCGCTTTCACGGTCAGAATGGTCTCTCCGCGCCTCCGATGGTCCACACCGGCTACAATCCGGCGCTCGTCGCCCTGTCCGTCACGATCGCGATCTTCGCCTCCTACACCGCGCTGGATCTCGGCGGCCGCGGCCGAGTCTCGGCGGGCGGGCCCCGCTGGGCCTGGATCGCTGCCGCCGCCTGCGCGATGGGCGGCGGGATCTGGTCGATGCACTTCGTCGGCATGCTGGCCTTCGAGATGGGAATGCCGGTCGCGTATGACCTCGGCACCACGGCGCTGTCCCTGGGGCTGGCCATCGCCTGCACCGGTGCCGCCTTCGGTTGGATCAGCCGGCCGAGCGCGACCCGACGCAACCTGTTCATTGCCGGCCCCGCCATGGGCCTGGGCGTGGCCGCGATGCACTACACCGGCATGGCTGCGATGCGGATGCCGGGCCATCTCACCTATGCCTGGCCGCTGGTTGCGCTCTCGGTCGTCATCGCGGTCACGGCGGCGACGGCGGCCCTCTGGCTCACCCTGCGCCAGAACAGCGTCTGGCAGACGCTCATCGCCGCCACCGTGATGGGTCTCGCGGTGGCGGGCATGCACTACACCGGCATGGCCGCGGCGACCTTCTTGCCCGACGGTGCTGATGCACATGCGACGGGTCTCAATGCGGCGCAGCAGAACCTCGCCCTGGCGGTGGCCGGCGCGACGTTCCTGATCTTGTTCCTGGCGATGCTCGCCTCCTCCTTCGATCAGCAGCGGGTCCAGGGCGACCTCCAGGCCAGTGAAGCGCGCTTCCGCGCCGCCGTGCAGGCCGTGCGTGGCGTACTCTGGACCAACGATGCGGAGGGTCGGATGCTCGGCGAGCAGCCGGGCTGGAGCGCCATCACGGGGCAGAGCCGGGCCGAGTACGAAGGCTACGGCTGGGCCAACGCCGTTCACCCTGATGATCGGCAGACCAGCATCGCGGCGTGGAACGAGACGGTGCGGGCGCGGCGAACCTTCGTTCACGAGCACCGGGTGCGTTCTGCCGATGGCGCCTGGCGCCACTACGCCATCCGCGCCGTCCCGGTCCTGCATGCCGACGGATCGATCCGGGAATGGGTGGGCGTCCACACCGACATCACCGAGCAGCGTCAAGCCGAAGCCGAACTGCGCGAATCCAACGAGGAGATCCAGCGCTACGCCTACATCGTGAGCCACGACCTCCGCGCGCCCCTCGTGAATGTCATGGGGTTCACGAGCGAGCTGGAAACGACCCGCGAGGACGTACGCGCCGCCCTGCAGGGGCATCCGCAGGCGGAGCGGATCGATGCGGACCTCGGTGAAGCCCTCGACTTCATTAAGGCCGCGGTAACCCGCATGGAACGCCTGATCGCCGCCATCTTGAAGCTGTCGCGGGAGGGGCGGCGCAGCTTCACGCCGGAGCGTCTCGACATGACGAGCCTGCTGCGCCGCCTCGCCGATGCGCAGCACCACCAGATCGAGCAGGTCGGCGCTCGCGTCGTCGTTGCGCCGGATCTGCCGCGCCTCGTCGCCGACCGGCTGGCGATCGAGCAGATCTTCGGCAATCTCATCGACAATGCGGTCAAGTATCTCGACCCGGCGCGGCCGGGGCGGATCGAGATCAAGGCGCAGGTGCTGGGTGGCGGCCGCATCCGCTACAGCGTCGCCGATAACGGGCGCGGCATCGCCGAGCGGGATCACGCACGGGTGTTCGAGCTATTCCGGCGCTCCGGTGCGCAGGACAAGCCCGGAGAGGGCATCGGGCTCGCCCACGTCAAGGCGCTGGTCCGGTCCCTCGGCGGCCGGATCGCGGTCGCATCGGAGCTGGGGGTGGGCACAACCTTCAGCGTGACGCTGCCGCGTGAGACCGCTACAGGTCAGGGACAGGACGGGCCGCCGATGCGGCTCGCGGCCGAATAGGTGCGGAGCGAAGCGTGAACGCCGTCGAAATCGTCATGATCGAGGACGATGAAGGCCATGCGCGCCTGATCGAGCGCAACATTCGCCGCGCCGGCGTGAACAACACGATCCTGCCCTTCCGGGACGGGACATCGGCGCTCGCATATCTCTTCGGGACCGACGGCACCGGTGAGGCGAGCGCCAAGCGCCACCTGCTGATCCTGCTCGACCTGAACCTGCCGGACATGACCGGCATCGACATTCTCGAGAAGGTGAAGGCGAACCCCCACACCAAGCGCTCGCCGGTCGTGGTCCTCACCACGACGGACGACCAGCGCGAGATCCAGCGCTGCTACGACCTCGGCGCGAACGTCTACATCACCAAGCCCGTGAATTACGAGGGCTTCGCCAACGCCATCCGACAGCTCGGGCTGTTCTTCTCGGTCATGCAGGTGCCGGAAAACCCATGAAGTCCGCCCGCTCATGACAGAGCCTGCGCCCCTCGGCCGCGGTCGCGTCCTCTACATCGACGACGACCCCGGCCTGGGGCGGCTCGTGCAGCGCGCCCTCGCGGCGCGGGGCTACGCCGTGGAGCTCGCCCTCGACGGCGATGCCGGACTGGCGCGTCTCGGGGAGGGCGGCATCGACGTGGTCGCCCTCGACCATCACATGCCCGGTCAGACCGGCCTCGACATCCTGCCCGCGATCCGCGCCCTGCCGGAGGCGCCGCCGGTGGTCTACGTCACCGGCTCGGAGGACAGCCGCGTCGCGGTCGCAGCCCTGAAGGCGGGGGCCGTCGACTACGTCTGGAAGGACCTGCAGGGCCAGTTCCGGGAGCTCCTCGGGGAGGCGATCGATACCGCCCTGCGGCAGGAGGCGCTGCGGCGGGACAAGGAGCGGGCCGAGCAGGCGGTGCGGGAGGCGCGGGACCGGGCGGAGATCATGCTGCGGGAGGTCAACCACCGCGTCGCCAATTCCCTGGCGCTGGTGGCGGCGCTGGCGCACATGCAGACCAACGCGGTGACGGATCCTGCCGCGAAGGCTGCCCTCCGGGAGATGCAGGCCCGGATCTCGGCGATCGCCGGCATCCACCGCCGGCTCTACACCTCCGACGACGTGGAGGCCGTGGACCTCGACGCCTACCTGACGAGCCTCGTGGAGGAGCTCCAGGCGGCCATGAAGGCAGCCGGGCGCGATCACGCCATCCGGCTCGACGCGGCGCCGGTGCGGCTCGCCACCGACAAGGCCGTCTCGGTCGGCGTCGTGGTCACCGAGCTGGTGACCAACGCCTACAAATACGCCTATCCCCCTGATGCGTCTGGGGAAATCCGCGTCTCCGTCGCGCGCCAGGGGACCGATGGCCTGACCCTCACGGTGGAGGATGACGGCATCGGCTGGACCGGCGAGGGCCAGCCGCGGGGCACAGGCCTCGGCTCCCGGATCATCCGGGCGATGGCGGCGAACCTGCGCTCGGCCCTGGTCTATGGCGGTGGTCCGATCGGCACCCGGGCGACGCTGTCGTTCCAGGACTGAGGACACCTCAGACCAGCGCGCCCGCGTTCATGATTCCGTCGGGGTCGAGGCCGCGCTTCACGGTCTCGATCAGGCGCAGGCGGGCGGGGTCGGCGTAGCGCTCCAGCAGGTCGCGCTTGAAACGGCCGATGCCGTATTCCGCGCTGTATCCGCCGCCGTATTCCAGCGCGATCGCGTAGAGGTCGTGGGCAAAACCCCGCTCGATCTCGCGCGTGAACGCGAGCCGGTCGTGACCCGCGGGTACGACGAGATTGTAGTGCAGGTTGCCGTCGCCGACATGGCCGTAGACCGAGAGGCGGACGCCCGGCAGGCGCTCGGCGAGCAGGGCGGCGGCGCGATCGAGGAAATCGGTGAGGCGGGAGATCGGCACGGCGATATCGTGCTTGACCGATCCGCCGGCATGCTTCTCCCCCTCGGGAATCGTTTCGCGCACCGCCCAGAAGGCCCGGCGCTGGGTCTCGGACTGGGCCAGCACCGCGTCGACCACCCAGCCCCGTTCCATCAGGGTCTCCAGGCAGCCCATCAGCACGTCGTCGAGGGGGATGCGGTCCGAGGAGGCGGTGAGCTCGAGGAGCACGGCGCCGCCGGGTCCGGCCTTCAGTCCGGTCTCGGCGCCGCGCATCTCGGTGACGAGGCCGAGGGAGGAGGCGGAGATCAGCTCGAAGGTCGAGGCGAGGTCGGAGGTTTCGCGGCGCACCAGCGCGGCCATCTCGGGGATCGGCGCCCCCTCGGCGAGCTCGAGCCAGGCGGTCGCCCGCTGGCCCTGGGCCGGCCAGAGCTTGAGCACCACCCCGGTGATGATGCCGAGCGTCCCCTCGGCGCCGATGAAGAGCTGCTTCAGGTCGTAGCCGATGTTGTTCTTGCGCAAGGTCCGCATGTCGGAGAACAGCGTCCCGTCCGGCAGCACCACCTCGAGGCCGAGGACGAGGTCGCGGGCCATGCCGTAGCGCAGGACCTGGAGCCCCCCCGCATTGGTGCCGAGGTTGCCGCCGAGGCGGCAGCTGCCTTCGGAGCCGAGGCTCAGCGGCAGGAACAGTCCGTCGGCATCGGCCGCCTTCTGGGCGTCCGCCAGGATGGTGCCGGCATCGCACGACAGGGTGAAGTTCAGGGGGTCGACGGCGCGGATGCGGGTCATCCGCTCCAGGCTGACCACGAGCTGGCGCCGACCGGGTTCCGGGGTCGCCCCGCCGACGTAGCCGGTGTTGCCGCCCTGGGGCACGAGGCCGAACCCGTGGGTCCGCGCGAGCCCGACGAGGGCCTGGACCTCGGCCACGCTGTGCGGGCGCAGCACGGCGGGGGTGTCGCCCTGCATCAGGTCGCGCTGGTCGCGGGTGTAGCGGGCGGTCATCGACGGATCGGTGAGGACCCCGCCGGGACCGAGCAGGGTCTCGAAGGGGGCGAGGGCGTCGCGATCGGGGACGTCGCGGTTCGACAGGGATTCCACCATGGGCAGGGCTCTTCGTGGCGTGCGTCGTGCGGGTTCGGCCGTTGCGGACCGACCATGTCGCGCAGCCGCTCCGAAGGGAAGCGCCTTTCCCGATGGGACGCCGCGGGATGGGACGGCCGCGGCCCTGGGACATTCCGGCCGATGCCGTCGCGATCGGCAGGGCAAACCAGGCGAGAGATCGCGAGCAAGCCATCGCGATCAAGCCATCCCGCGCCTTCGGAACGAGCGCACGGATTCGGCCTTCGCCCGAGCGCCGTGCGGGCTTACCGGACAACGCCGCGCGGGCTCGCGGGATACCGATCCCGGTCCGATCGACCGGGGCCCCGGTCGGCCTCCGCCTCGGACTATGCCGCTTCGTCCCGGACGGTCGCCTGCGCCGCGAGCCAAGCCTGCAGGTCGATTGCGGCGAGGGGCGGAGACATCCAGTATCCCTGGGCTTCCTCACAGTGCCAGGACCTCAGGATCTCGTAAGCCTGCGCGTCCTCGACCCCTTCGGCGACCACGCGGAAGCCCAGCCCGCGAGACATCTCGATGAGATGCCGAACGAGCGTCTGCCCCTTCTGATCGCCCGCCAGATCGCGCACGAACGACTGATCGATCTTCACGAGGTCCGCCGGCAGGTGCCTCAGGTAGGAAAGACTGCTGTAGCCGGTCCCGAAATCGTCGATCGCCACGCGGATGCCGGCGTTTCGGATCGTCCGCAGCTGCTCCTCGACATGCGTTCGGTTCTTGATGAGGGCGCTCTCGGTGACTTCGACCTCGAAGGCCGAGGGACGGATGCCGGCCCTTTGCAGGTGTTCGATGAGGTCGGTCGCGAATTCAGGCTGGTCCAGGTTCGCCACGGAAACATTGACCGAGACGGACAGCTCGATGGCCATGTCCCGCCAGGCCACGATCTGGCGGATGGCCTCGGCGATGACCCAGGCCGTGAGCGGACCGGCGAGATCGGTCTGTTCGACCAGCGGGATGAATTCGCCCGGTGAGACGCCGCCGAGTTCGGGGTGCTTCCAGCGGAGGAGCGCCTCGGCCCCGATGCAGGCTCCCGTTCGCAGGTCGATGCGCGGCTGGTAGACGAGCGAGAGCTCCCGACCGGAGATCAGTGCCGTACGCATGTCGCTCAGGAGCCGGAAACGCCTCCGATGGTGATCGTCGGCGACCATCGAGTACGTGCTCACCGATTGGCCCGTGAGGCGCGCCTCCTGCGCGGCGTTGTGGGCCATGCGGATCGCGTCTTCGGCGAGGGTCTGTCCGACCGCGATCGGCGCGACGCCGATGACCGGGTTCAGGGAGATCCGGACGGGCGCCGAACTCAGGTGCTTGTGCAGATGGGCCCCCAGATCGCGCAGGCGGTCCTCGAGTCCGGTCTCGGCCTGGGACGATCGAACGATCCAGGCGAATTGGGCCGCACCGACGTGATAGATCTGGGTGTCGAGCCCGAGGTTGGCCGAGATGGCACGGGTCGCCTCCCGCATCAGGTCTTCGATGACCCCGACGCCGAGCACCCGCACCGTATCCGACATCTTGAGGGCATCGATGACCTCGGCCAGCACGAGGTGACGCGGCCCTCCGTCCCCGCCGGCGGCCTGGTCGTGCAGGTCCTCGAGAAGCTGATGCCGGTTCGGCAGGCCCGTCACGGCGTCGACGCGCCCGAACGCGTGCTGAAGCTCGACCTGCGCCATGACCATGGCGGCCAGGTCGGTGAGGGCGGCCTGCTCCTGCTCGGACACCTGGCGCGGCTCCGTACCGAGGACGCACATGGCGCCCAGACAGAACCCTTCGCGGGTGATCAGCGGCGCGCCCGCGTAGAACCGTATCCCGGATTGCGCCAGCAGGCTGTCGCGGTAACAGGGATGGTCCCTCAGGTCGGGAATCAGCACGGCACGGGTCGTGTCCGCCACCTCACCGCAGGGCGCTCGATCCCGGGGGATCTCCCAGTGATCGACGCCGACCCGGGACTTGAACCACTGCCGGTCGCTGTCGGTCAGGGAAATCGCGGCGATCGGTAGATCGAACAGCTGACTCGCCATTCGGGTGATGCGATCAAAGCTTTCAGCGGGAGGCGTATCGAGGAGCCTCAGTTGCTTGAGCGCGTGAAGCCGCTCGTCCTCGGTATTACTGATCGCCATTGCCTAACTCATGTTAGCATCGACATGATGCTATCAGCGAAATACGAACACAGGACTAATGGGTTACGCAGCTTCTATCGCACTTAGCGCTCTATGCGCTTGAGTCGCAGCTCAGATGCAGCCTTCGACGTCGCTCGCGCGCCGCGCGGGCCTCGCCCGATCCCACATCCACGACGGGCGGTCCCAACCACGCACCGCGCCGTTTCACGCGGTCCGTCCGATCCGGCGTCGTCCGACTGTCTTCGCGTCCCCGTCGTTCCGAGTGTCCCTATCGTCCCGAGCGTTCAAGTCCACGTCGCAAGCCTGGGGGAACGCCGTTTCGAGATCGTTGCGATTTCGGAGAGGGCAACGAATCCTTGAGTCTTCGTTGTCCAAAGGTGAATCCCGCCGACATCGATGGTCTTCCGGCGCTGACGTTCTTAACGTTACGCTCGGCGATCTCCATCAAAAGATAGAGTTGCTTCTCGGGCGGCAGGCATGACCTTTCTGGATGCCCGGAACGCGGCATCCGAGCCAAGGCTCGCCGAACTTAGCCTTCTCCGGAGCGTCGGCGCGGGCGAGCCTGTGCCGGTCGACGGACCGACCGGCAAACTCCCGATCTCACTGTTCGAGACGGGGATCGTCGATCGGCGTTCGACGCCCAGGCGGGGGGCTCCGCGCTCGCAGGCTCTCGGCGGACCCGTCGCCGAAAACCTCGGAAGCGCGAAACCGGAAGGCGAGAGCGCCATGGGGCGGCCCGCTCGACCCTGTGGCGGAGCCGGGCCCCGTCCGGGGCCGGCAGCATCGCCGGCCGGTCCGGCACCTCAGCCGTTGCGGAAGGTGTAGCTGTAGCCGTTGAGGGCCGGGGCACCGCCGAGATGGGCGTAGAGCACCTTCGAACCCTTGGGGAAGAAGCCCTTCTGCACGAGGTCGATCATGCCCTGCATGGACTTTCCCTCGTAGACGGGATCGGTGATCATGCCTTCCAGGCGGGCCGAGAGGCGGATGGCCTCGACGGTCTCCTTCGAGGGCACGCCGTAGACCGGGTAGGCGTAGTCCTCGTTCAGCACGATGTCGTCGGCGGTGATGGCCGGGGCGCCGATGAGCTCGGCGGTGTTGCGGGCGATCTCCAGCACCTGCGCCTTGGTCTGGGCCGGGGTGCAGGAAGCGTCGATGCCGATGACGTTGCGGGCGCGCCCGTCGGCGGCGAAGCCCACCACCATGCCGGCATGGGTCGAGCCCGTCACGGTGCAGACCACGATGTAGTCGAAGTGGACGCCCATCTCGGCCTCCTGGGCGCGGACCTCCTCGGCGAAGCCGACGAAGCCGAGGCCGCCGAACTTGTGCACCGAGGCCCCGGCCGGAATCGCGTAGGGCTTGCCGCCCTTCGCCTTCACGTCCTCGAGGGCCTTGGTCCAGCTCTCGCGGATGCCGATGTCGAAGCCGTCATCCACGAGCTGCGTCTCCGCGCCCATGATGCGGGACAGCATGATGTTGCCGACGCGGTCGTAGACGGCGTCCTCGTGCGGAACCCAGGCTTCCTGGATCAGCCGGCACTTCATGCCGATCTTGGCGGCCACCGCCGCCACCATGCGGGTGTGGTTGGACTGGACGCCGCCGATGGTCACCAGGGTGTCGGCCCCGCTCGCGATGGCGTCGGGCACGATGTATTCGAGCTTGCGCAGCTTGTTGCCGCCATAGGCCAGGCCGGAATTGCAGTCCTCGCGCTTGGCGTAGATCAGCACGTCGCCGCCGAGATGGGCGGTGAGGCGGGGCAGGTGCTCGATCGGGGTCGGGCCGAAGGTGAGGGGATAGCGCTCGAATTTCGACAGCATGGACGGGGTCCTTCGTGGTCAGCCCGGAAAAGCTAGCAAAGACCCTGCGAAAGGTGCTCTCGAAATCGGGGCGCGGATTTTGCAATGTCGGGCGTTGGGCGCCCTGGGACGAACTCCCCTTTCGTCAGTCGCGCCCTTGCCGAGAGGATCTTTCATGGATGCAGGGCTGGACCGCATGGACCTGAAGATCCTGCGCCTGCTCCAGGCCGACGGGCGCATGGGCAATGCCGAGATCGCCAAGCGGGTGAACACCAGCGCGGCCACCTGCCATCGGCGCATCCAGCGCCTGTTCGACGAGGGCTACGTCCGGGGCGTGCGGGCGCAGATCGCGCCCGAGAAGGTCGGGCGCGGCTCCCTCGTCATGGTCGGGGTGGTGCTGGACCGCTCGACGCCGGAGAGCTTCGCCGCCTTCGAGGCCGCGGCGCGCGCCATGCCCATGGTGCTCGACTGCCACCTCGTGGCCGGGGACTTCGACTACTTCCTCAAGATCCGCGTCTCCGATATGGCGGATTTCAACCGCCTCCACAGCGCGACCCTGATCGCCCTGCCGGGGGTTCGCCAGACCCGGACCTTCTTCGTGATGAAGGAGGTGGTCGACAATGCGCCGCTGGACATCTGAGACGGCCGTCGACCGCGTACCCGCGTCACCCATCACCCGAGAAGGGATGCTGCCCATGTCCGACCAGCCGCAGGGGATTCCGGAGGCCGTGCGCGCGGGGCGTCCGACGGTCTGGCGCAACCCGCACGGCCGGCCAGCCGCCGAGGTCCTGCCCGGCCTCGCCTACGGCCTCGCGGCGGTCCGCGACGCGGAGGCGCGCTGGCGTCGGTTCGACCCGCTGCTGGCGGCCCTGTTCCCTGACTTGGAGACCGGGCGGATCGATTCGCCCCTGTTGGCGCTGGCACCGGACGTCGCCGCCCATGTCTGCGGCGGCGCCGCAGCGGCCGTGTGGGTGAAGGCCGACCACGACCTGCCGGTGACGGGCTGCATCAAGGCCCGCGGCGGCGTCTACGAGGTGCTGGTCACGGCCGAGCGGCTGGCCCTGGCGCGGGGCTGGCTGCACCCGGGCGAATCCTACGCCCGCCTGGCCGCGCCCGAGCTCCGCGCCGCATTCGGCGCCTTCACCGTGGCGGTGGGCAGCACCGGCAATCTCGGGTTCAGCGTCGGGGTGATGGCCCGTGCCCTCGGCTTCCAAGTTGAGGTCCACATGTCCCACGATGCCAAGGCCTGGAAGAAGCAGCGCCTGCGCGACATCGGCGCCCGGGTGGTGGAGCATGCGGGCGATTACGGCAGCGCGGTCGCGGCGGCACGGGACGCCTTCGCGGGCCGGGCGGACGCGCATTTCGTCGATGACGAGAGTTCGGTCGACCTGTTCCTGGGTTACGCCGCGGCGGCCTTCGACCTGCAGCGCCAGCTGGGGGCGGCCGGCATCCCGGTCGATGCCGCGCATCCCCTGGTGGTCTACCTGCCGTGCGGGGTCGGGGGCGCGCCGGGGGGCGTCACCCTGGGGCTGAAGCTCCTGTTCGGCGACGCGGTCCACTGCGTCTTCGTCGAGCCCGTCGCCGCCCCCTGCATGCTGGTGCAGCTCGCCGCCGGGCTCGACCGGCCGGTCAGCGTCTACGACATCGGCCTCGACAACCACACCGCCGCCGACGGCCTCGCGGTGTCGAGCGCCTCGCTCCTCGTCGCCGGCACCGTCGGGCCCCTCATCGCGGGCGTCGTCACCGTGGCGGACGCGGCGCTCTTCGCCGGAGTCCGCGACCTCTGGCAGCGGGCGGCCCTGCGCCTCGAACCCTCGGCCGCCGCCGCCTTCGCGGCCGTCCGCCCGACCCTGGCGGCCCTGCCCGAGCTGCGCGACGCCACCCAGGTGGTGTGGACCACCGGCGGGGCGCTCCTGCCCGAGGCGGAATTCCAGAAGGCGCTGGCGGCCGCGGCGTGAGGCGGTTCGGCTTCCGAGGCGGGGAGGGGCGACGGGCGGGTCCGACCCCGGCACCGCGTCATCCCGGGCCCGCCTACGGCGCCCCGGGAGGACGGCGCGGAGTGATCGGCAGTCAGACCGACGACCCGTTGTCGGGAGGAATGGGTGGTGGGGGTCGCTCCGCCGCCCCATCCTCCATCCGCGGACCCTCGCCCGCATAGGCGTTCAGGATCGACACGAGCAGGCCCGGGAAGCGAGCCTCCACCTCCGCCCAGCGGGCGTGGTTGCGCATCTCGACGCCGTGGCGCTCGCTGCGGATCAGCCCGGCCTCGCGCAGCACCTTGAAGTGGTTGGAGAGCGAGGATTTCGGGATCACCCGGTCGCCCACCGCCGAGAGCGCCGAGCAGGCCTCGACGCAGCCCGCCCGCATGATGTTGGCGAAGATCGCGGCCCGGTTCGGGTCGGCCAGCGCGTGCAGGATCGCACTCGTCTGCAGGTCCTCGGGCGCGGGGTGGAACAGCGGTCTCATGTTTTCGACATCTAGGGACTTGATCCGCGCTTCGGAAGTTCCGAACTTCCGAACTATGGGATGCGGGGCGCCAGGGCGGCGCCGGCCCAGGTTGGAAGGATCCTCAGATGTCGAAGCTTCAGGGCAAGGTTGCCGTCGTGACCGGCGGGTCGAAGGGCATCGGCGCGGGAATCGCCAAGGCGCTGGCGCGGGACGGCGCGGCCGTGGTGGTCAATTACGCCTCGAGCCAGGCGGGGGCGGAGGCGGTGGTCGCGGAGATCACCGGCGCAGGGGGCCGGGCTGTGGCGGTGCGGGCGGACGTCTCGAAGGCCGCGGAGGCGCAGGCCCTGATCGAGGCGGCGGTGGCGCAGTTTGGTCGGCTCGACGTGCTGGTCAACAATTCCGGCGTCTACGAATTCGCCGCCATCGAGGAGGTCACGGAGGCGCATTACCGCCGGCTCTTCGACATCAACGTGCTGGGCGTCCTGCTCGCCTCCGGGGCGGCGGCCAAGCACCTCGGCGAGGGCGGGAGCATCATCACCATCTCCTCGGCCATCACCCATGTCAGCACGCCCGCCGCCGCGGTCTACAGCGGCACGAAGGGCGCCGTGAACGCGATCTCGGGCGTGCTCGCCAACGAGCTCGCCCCGCGCCGCATCCGGGTCAACACGGTCAGCCCGGGCTACGTGGTCACCGAGGGCACGCACAGCGCCGGCATCACCGGCTCGGAGATGGAGGCGGGCTTCGTCGCGCAGACGCCGCTGGGCCGCGCCGGCCACCCGGGCGACATCGCCGACGTCGTCGCCTTCCTCGCCTCGGACGACGCCCGCTGGCTCACCGGCGAGAACATCACCGCCAGCGGCGGCATCCGCTGACCGGTTCGGCCTCGGGCGCCCCCGACGGGGCGCGGCGAGGCCGGAGCCGGCCCGATCAGAGGCTTGGCGGCGCCCAGATCGGCAGGGCCGCGGCGTCCACGGCGCGGGGGAGCAGGCCCTCGGCGCGGAAGGCATCCGCGATGGTCTGCTGCTCGGCCAGGGCGGCGCGGGTCACGGGCTCGACCTGATAGCTGCGCCGGGCGTTCGCCTGCCGGACGATGGCGGGGTCGAGCTTCCACAGGGCGCCGAGCCGGGCGGCGGCGGCGTCCGGGTTGGCCTTCACCCAGGCCCCCGTCTCGCGCAGCTTGCCGAACAGGAGCGCGAGCACGTCGGCGCGCTGCGTCGCGTAGTCGGCCCCGGCGAGGTAGTAGCGCTTGTACGGGGACAGGCCGGTGCCGTCGCGCAGGATCCGGGCCCCGGTCTGCTGCTCCGCCGCGGACAGGAACGGATCCCAGGCGACCCAGGCCTCGACGCCGCCGCTGGCCAGGGCCGCACGCCCGTCCGACGGCGTGAGATAGGCCGGTTTGATCGCCCGGAACGGCAGTGTTTCGGCCGCGAGGGCGGCCAGCAGCAGGTAATGGCTGCCGGCCCCCTTCGTCACCGCGACCTTGCGGCCCTTGAGATCGGCCACCGACCGGATGGGCGAATCCGCCGCGACCAGGATCGCCTGCGCCGCCGGCGAGGCCGCCTCCTGCGCGATGTAGGCGATCCGCGCCTGGGCGGCCTGGGCGAAGATCGGCACGGTGTCGGCGACATCCGCCGAGACGTCGATCTGCCCGGCATTCAGGGCTTCCATGATCGGCAGGCCGCTGGTGAACTCGTGCCACGTGACGGTGACGTTCAGCGGCGCCAGGGCCTTCTCCAGCGCGGAATCCTCCTTCAGCAGGGCGATCAGCGTCGAGGATTTCTGGAAGCCGATGCGGAGCTTGCCCGCCTCGGCGGCCCGGGCGTTTCCGGGGACCAGGGTCAGGGCGAATAGACTGAGCGCGGCGGCGCGCAGCGCGTGGCGGCGATGGATCATGGAATCTCGTCTCGTCAGGGATGCTTGTGGATGGGGTCGACCCAGTGGACCGTCTCGGGCCGCTCGACGGGCTCGACATCGGTGATGTTGACCACCACGGCCTCGTTGTCGGAGCGCACGAGGACGCAGTTCAGGGGCTGGTCCGGGTCGGCGTTGATCTCCTGGTGCGGCACGTAGGGCGGCACGAAGATGAAGTCGCCGGGTCCGGCCTCGGCCACGTATTCGAGCCGGTCGCCCCAGCGCATGCGGGCGCGGCCCGAGATCACGTAGATCACGCTCTCCAGGGCGCCGTGGTGGTGGACGCCGGTCTTGGCGTCGGGGGCGATCGCCACCGTGCCAGCCCAGATCTTCTGGGCGCCGACCCGGGCATGGTTGATCGCCGCCTGCCGGAACATGCCGGGGGTCTGGGCCGTGTTGGCGTCGAGCTTGTCGCCCGGAATCACCCGCACGCCGTCGTGCTTCCAGCGCGCGGCCGCCCCATGGTCGTGAGCGTGGTCGTGGTGGCTGTGATCGTCGGCATGATCGTGGGCGTGGTCGTGGTCGTGGTCGTGTTCGCCGTGCATGGGTCGCCTCGCGTGCTGGGGGTCGCGGCTCATCGTACCGCAGCGGGCGCCGGTTCGAAGCTGCGATCGAGGATCGCCGCGGCGCTCGGGGCGCGGGCCTGCGGGATCAGCCCGGACCGGACGTAGAGGTCGATGGTGCGCTGCTCGTCGGCGATGACGGCCGCGTCGATCGGCACGGCCCGGTACTGCGCCCGCGCGAACCAGCGCAGGGGCACCGCCTCGGGCAGGCCGATGAGCTTCGACCAGATTGCGGCGTAGGGCGCGGGGTCCTTCAGGGCCCAGTCCCGGGCCGCCACGAGGCGCCGGCCGAAATCGGCGAGCTGCGCCCGCTTGGTCTTCAGGGCCGCGTCGCTCGCCACCGCGAAGCTCAGGCCCGGGGTGATGCCGTTGCCGTCCCGGACCACCCGGGCGAGGCCGGCGAGCTCGGCGGAAGAGGTGTAAGGCTCCCAGGTCGCCCAGGCGTCGACGCTGCCGCTGGCCAGGGCGATCTTGGCATCCGCGGGCGGCAGGAAGCGCAGGGTCACGGCACTCGTCGGCAGGCCCGCCTCCTCTAGGGCCGCGAGCACGACCTGATGCCCGATGGAGCCACGGTTGGTGGCGATGCTTTTCCCCTTCAGGTCGCCCACGGACCGGATCGGCGACTCCTTCGCCACCAGGATGGCGAGGCCGTCCTGCCGGTTGCGGAAGGCGAGGTACGCCTTCACCGGCACTCCGGCGGCGGCCGCGAAGGTGAAGGGCGCGTCGCCCACCCCGCCGGCATCGATCGCCCCGGCATTCAGCGCCTCCAGCAGCGGAGCCGCGGCGGGAAACTCGCTCCAGTCGAGGCGGTAGGGCAGGTCGGCCAGCACGCCGGCCGCCTCCATCAGCGCCCGGGCGTTGCCGCGCTGGTCGCCCACACGCAGCACCGTGCCGTCGGCACGCGGCACGGCGTCGTCGGCGCGGGCGAGACCCGCGAGGGCCAGAAACGCGAGGACCGGAAACACGAGGGCCGGAAACGCGAGGACTGCGAGGGGGATACGCATCACGCCGCCTCCGCCCGGGCGCCACGTCGGGCGAGCAGCCGGCGGAAGGCCGGGATCAGGTCGCGGCCATACGCGAGGGCGTCCGTCAGCGGGTCGAAGCCGCGGATCAGGAAGGTGCGCACGCCGAGGTCGTGATAGGCCAGCAGCGCCTCGGCGACCTGCTCGGGCGTGCCCACCAGGGCGGTGGAGTTGCCGGACGCCCCGGTCTCCCGTGCGATGGCGGTGTAGAGCCGGGCGTCGAGGCGCGTCCCTTCGGCCGCCGCCGCCAGCAGCCGGCGCGAGCCCTCGTTCTGCGGGGCCGCGGCGGGGCCGAGCCCCTGCGCGGCGCGGGTCGCGCGGGTCCGGGCCAGGATGTCCTCCGCCCGCGCCCAGGCGGCGTCCTCCGTCTCGGCCAGGATCGGCCGGAACGACAGGCTGAAGCGCGGGTGCCGTCCGTAGGGCGCCGCCGCGGCGCGAACCTTGGCGATCGCCTCGCGGACCTGGTCCAGGCTCTCGCCCCAGAGGGCGTAGGTGTCGGCGTGGCGGCCCGCCACCGCGATGGCCGCCGGCGAGGCCCCGCCGAAATAGACCGGGATGCCGCGCGGATCGACCGGCTTCACCTCGGAGAATCCACCCGCGACCCGGTAATGCGCCCCGGCGAAGTCGAAGGGGCGCGCGGCGGTCCAGGCCTGCCGGGCGATGGTCAGGAACTCGTCGGTGCGGGCGTAGCGCTGGTCCTTGGTGAGGTGGTCGCCGTCCCGGGCGAGCTCGCGGTCGTCGCCGCCACTGATCGCATGGAGCGCGACGCGGCCGCCGGTGAGCTGGTCGAGGGTCGCGAACTGGCGCGCCGCCACGGTGGGGGCGGTGAAGCCGGTGCGATGGGCGATCATCAGGCCGATGCGCTCGGTCACCGCCGCGATCTGCGCCGCGAGCAGGAGCGCGTCCGGCGCGGTGGCGTAGAACCCCACCAGGATGCGGTCGAACCCGCCCCATTCCTGCGCCTGGGCCAGGAGGCGCAGGTAGTCGCGGTCGATGGCCGGGCCGGTGGGCGCATGGATCTCCGACTGTTCGCGGGGGGCGGCGAAGCCGATGAACTCGACGGCGTCCGGATCGAGGAAGCTCACGACGGCCCTCTCAGGGGTGGGTGTCGGCGGCGGGCGAAGGGGTCCGGCACGGTCGCGGCACCCCCCTGCATCGTCCCGATCACCGCGGCGCGAGTCAACGAGAACGTTCTTTTTACAGAACGACATACGGGAGGAAAGCGTCCCACTCGGCCTCGCAATCTTGGAATATTGCGGGCGAATAGAGGTCATACACTCAAATCGGGGGCCTATCACGGTGCGGGTCCCAATCTCATGGGCCTCCGCTCCGCGGCTTGTTCTCTTTAAAGAACCTTCGTAAAACCCGGGCGCCCACCAGCTTCGGGAGCCCCCACCATGTCCTCGACCCACGGGCCACGTCCCATCGCGATCATCGGCGGTGGTTTCAGCGGCCTGATGGCGGCGGAGCAGCTGCTGCGCGCCCTGCCGGCGGATCGTGCGGTGCTGCTCTGCGAGCGCAGCCGCCCCTTCGGCCTCGGGCTCGCCTACGCCACCACCAACCCGGAGCATCTGCTGAATCTCCGGGCGAGCCAGATGAGCGCCGATTCCGAGCGGCCCGAGGACTTCGCGGATTGGCTGGCGCGCACGCCCTTCGGCGCAGAGGAGCGGCGGGGGATCCGCGAGACCGAGGCCGGCACCTTCGCGGCGCGCGGGCTCTACGGCCGCTACCTGGCGGAGCGCTGGGCCCGCGTGGCGGCGGGCGCCGGCGACCGGCTGGTCCCGCTTTCGGCGGCGATCGTCGACGTGGAGCCGGTGTCGGAGGGCTTCGTCCTGCACGGGGTGGGCGTTCCGCCCCGGCCGGTGGCGGGCCTGGTCCTGGCGATGGGCAACCTTCCGGGTCCGGCGGTCGTGCCGAGCCGGTACCGGCTCGATCCGTGGCGTCCGGAAGCGTTCGCCGCCCTCGATCCGGCGCGCGACGTCCTGGTGATCGGCACCGGCCTGACCATGATGGATTCGGTGGCGGCCCTGCGCCGGGAAGGGTTCACCGGCCGCATCGTCGCCGTGTCCCGCCGGGGGCTGCTGCCGAAGCCCCACGCGGCCGTCCCGGCAGGCCGGCGCCCCGAGTTCACCCCCGAGATCCGCGCTTCCGCCCGCCAACTCGTCGCCGCCGTCCGGCGCAGGATCGCGGCGGCCCGGGAGGACGGCGACGATTGGCGCGGAGTCATCGACGCCCTGCGGCCGATCACCGACGCGCTCTGGGCCGGGCTGCCGCGGGCCGAGCAGGCCAGGATGCTGCGCCATGTCCGCCCCTACTGGGACGTGCACCGCCACCGCACGGCACCCCCGGCGGCGGAGGCCATCGCGGCCGAGATCCGGCGCGGCGGCCTCGTGGTCCGGGCCGGGCGCATCCTGGCCATCGACGCGGCGCCGGACCGGGCGGTGGTGACGCTGCGCCCGCGCGGCACCGATCGGCGCGAGCGGGTCGAGGCGCAGGGCATCCTCGACGCCACCGGCTTCAGCCGGCTCGCCGAGACCGACGATCCGCTGCTCCGCACCCTGCTGGCCCGCGGCCTCGTCCGGCCCGGCCCGTTCGGCCTCGGGATCGCGGCGAGCCCGGGCGGCACGGTCGTGGGTCCGCCGCACCACGCTCCGATCTGGGCCTTCGGGCCGATGCTGCGCGGCGTGGTCTGGGAATGCATCGCGGTGCCGGATATCCGCGACGCGGCCCGTCACCTCGCCCGCGCGGTGGCCGACGAGCTCGGCCACCGCCGGGCCGCCTGAGCCTTCCGCCGAACCGACCTTCGGTGCGACGCCGCTCTCCGCCGCGCCGGATCTTTGGAAGCACATTCCCGGGCGATGCGGCTATCGTCCTCTGCATCGGCGGCACGGGTACGCCGACGACCGGAGCCGACGCCATGAGCCAGCCGATGCAGCTTCACCGCCGCCTTGCCCGCCAAGGCGCTCGCCACCCCGCCCCCTGTCGCCGCTGCGTAGGACGCGACGCGACGCAGACAGGGCAACACTTCGGCGGAGATGACGACCATGAGCGTTCACACCACAGCCTTTGAGCCGACCGGACCGGCGAACCCCGCGATCCTGGCCGGACCGCGCGGCCTGCGGCGAAGCTACGGCCGGGCGGCGGCCGCCGCGGCGATCGAGAACGGGCTCCTGCCGCACGAACTCGCGGAGGTCCTGGCCGGCCGCAGCGTGGTCGAGGCCTTCCCGGTCACTTGGCGCGAGAGCGTCGCGGATTATGCCGACCGGGCCGTCGCCGAGATGATGGTCGCCTATCTGAGCCAGCCCATCGCCTGACGGATCGACTCTCGACCGCGCGCCGGCATCCTATTCCGCCGGCCTCCGGGCGCGGGTGTGCAGCAGGTTGAGGATCAGCGCGGTCCAGCCCGTCTGGTGCGAGGCGCCGAGCCCCCGCCCTGTGTCGCCGTCGAAGAACTCGTGGAACAGTAGGGCCTCCTCGGCGCCGGGGGCCGGCGGGATCGGGGGCCGGTCGCCGAAGGCCGGGCGGCGGCCGTCCGCATCCTTGGTGAACAGGGCGATCAGCCGGTCCTCCAGGGCGTCCGCGATGGCGGCCAGGGTCCGGTGGTCGCCGGAGCCGGTGGGGTACTCCACCAGGAAGTCGTCGCCGTAATAGGTATGGAAGCGACGCAGGGCCTCGATGATGAGGTAGTTCATCGGCATCCAGACCGGCCCGCGCCAGTTCGAGTTGCCGCCGAACATGTTCGAGGTGGAATCGGCCGGGTCGTAGCGCACCGTGAAGGAGGCGCCGAACTCGTTCAGCGCGTAGGGCTGGTCGCGGTGCGCCTTCGACAGGGAGCGGATGCCGTGGGCCGAGAGGAACTCGGCCTCGTCGAGCATGCGGCGCAGGAGCGCCTTCATCCGGTGGCCGCGCAGCAGAGACAGCAGCTTGCGGTCCTGCACGCCGCCCTCGTCCCAGCGAGAGACGAGGCAGGCGAGGTGCGGGCGGTGCTCGAGGAGCCAGTTCAGGCGCCGGGCGAAGTCGGGCAGGCGCTGCAGCACCCAGGGCTCGATCACCTCGACGGCGAAGAGCGGCACCAGGCCGACTACCGAGCGGACCCGGAGGGGGAGCATGCCGCCGCCCGGAATGTCGACCTCGTCGTAGTAGAACTCGTCCTCCTCGTCCCAGAGGCCGAAGCCCTCGCCGCCCATGTCGGTCATCGCCTCGGCGATGAGCAGGAAGTGCTCGAAGAACTTCGAGGCGGTGCTCTCGTAGACGTCGTTGTGGAGCGCCAGCTCCAGGGCGATGCGCATCATGTTGAGGGCGTACATCGCCATCCAGGCGGTGCCGTCGGCCTGGTGGATACGGCCGAAGCCCGGCGGCGGGCGCGAGCGGTCGAACACCCCGACATTGTCGAGGCCGAGGAAGCCGCCCTGGAAGACGTTGCGGCCCTCCGCGTCCTTGCGGTTCACCCACCAGGTGAAGTTGATGAGGAGCTTGTGGAACACGCCCTCCAGGAAGGCGAGGTCGCCGCGCCCGCCGCGCCGGTCGCGGTCGATCTCGAACACCCGGTAGGTGGCCCAGGCATGGACCGGCGGGTTGGCGTCGCCGAACTCCCACTCGTAGGCCGGCAGCTGCCCGTTCGGGTGCATGTACCATTCGCGGGTGAGGAGCAGGAGCTGCTTCTTGGCGAAGTCCGGATCGAGCAGCGCCAGGGGCAGGCAGTGGAAGGCCAGGTCCCAGGCGGCGAACCAGGGATATTCCCACTTGTCCGGCATCGAGAGCACGTCCGCTCCGGCGAAGTGGCGCCAGTGCACGTTGCGGCCGCCGTCGCGCTCCTTGGGCGGTTGCGGCTGGAGCGGGTCGCCCTTGAGCCAGAGCCGGACGTCATAGGCATAGAGCTGCTTCGACCAGATCAGGCCGGCGGCGGCCTGCCGGTAGATGGCGCGGGAATCGGCATCGCCGATGCCGTCCTGCAGCGCCTCGTAGAAGGCATCCGCCTCCGCGATCCGGCGATGGACGATGGTGCCCTCGCGGTCGACGGGGCGCAGGCGCGGGCCGGCCGAGAGGCGCAGGGTGACCCGGGTGGTCTCGCCCGGCTCGAGCTGGCGGAAGTAGTGCAGCCCGAGCTTGGTGCCGGCGTCGCGGCGCACGGCCCCGTCGTCGCCGTCGACGATCGCCGCGTGCAGGCCGTCCTTGAACGGGCCCGGAGCGTCGGGCTCCCAGCCGTGCAGGCGCAGGTTGGTGTCGTTCTCGCAGAACAGCGGGTCGGGATAGCCGTCGAAGCTGAGGCGGTAGAGCCCGAGGCGGGGATGCTCGCAGGCGATGCCGCCGTCGGGGCGCAGGGCGAGGGCCGGGCGCCGGTGCGCCGCCGTCTCGCTCCAGGACCAGGTGTTGCGGAACCAGAGCTGCGGGATGAGGTGCAGGTCCGCCGTCTCGGGCCCGCGATTGACCGCCGTGATCACCACGTGGATGTCCTCGACGTCCTCCTTGGCGTATTCCACGGTGACGTCGAAGAAGCGGTTCTCGGCGAACAGCCCGGTCTCCTCGATCTCGTATTCCGGCTGGTCGCGGCCGCGCTGCAGTCCCTCGCGCACGAGGTCGTCGTAGGGATAGGCCCCCTGCGGGTAGCGGTAGAGGAACTTCAGGTAGGCGTGGCTCGGGACCGCATCGAGGTAGTGGTAGACCTCCTTGACGTCCTCGCCGTGGTTGCCCTCCTCGTTGGCGAGGCCGAACAGGCGCTCCTTGAGGATGTGGTCCCGCCCGTTCCAGAGGGCGAGGGCGAGGCACATCTGACCGCGCTCGTCGCAGAGCCCGGCGAGGCCGTCCTCGCCCCAGCGATAGGCCCGCGAGCGCGCCTCGTCGTGCGGCAGCGAGCGCCAGGCATTGCCGTCCCGGCTGTAATCCTCCCGCACCGTGCCCCACTGGCGCTCGCTGAGATACGGCCCCCAGAGGGACCAGGGCCGCTCGCCGCGCCCCTGCTCGGCGATGCGGCGGCGCTCCGCCCAGCCGTCGAGCTCGCTCATGCCGGCCTCCCGGCGCCGGGCGACCGGCGCGCCGTCGCCATCCCGGTCCGGGGCGGGGCAGGGCGGGTGGACGGTTCGGTGG